>CAJQOG010000178.1 GCA_905479875.1 uncultured Gammaproteobacteria bacterium | reverse complement strand
CATCAAGCCTTAGTAGAAGCTTTTTCAGGAGTAGTTGGCCCTGCACCAGTCATATTACATGGCAAAACATCTGACATGCAACACAATGGTGAGTCATTATTTAAAAACTTACCTAACCCTCTAACTATTGCTAGATACCATTCATTAGTCGCAAGTGATGTGCCAAATAATTTTGCAGTGACTGCAAGTGTTCACGGTCAAGTTATGGCAATTGAGGACGCCACGCAAAAGCTCTTTGGAGTTCAGTTTCACCCTGAAAGTATATTAACCACCTATGGTCAGAGTCTTTTCGAAAACGTTTTTGAATGTGTAGGCTTAAATAAATAATGTCAGACAATATAAATAATTTTTTAGACCGCCTGTATCAAGGACAAGACCTACTGGCTGCGGATACACGACAAATTTTTGATTCTTTGCTTAAAGGTGAACTCAACGAACCAACAATTGCGGCTTTGTTAATTGCATTAAAATGTAAAGGTGAAACTCCTCAAGAAATTGCTGGCGCCGCTCAAGCCATGCGTGCTGCATGTAATTTCCCTGAATTACCGTTTCACTCTATGGATTGCTGCGGCACAGGAGGTGATGGCTCAAATACGATTAACGTATCCACCATAGTCAGCTTTGTTCTTGCCGCTGCAGGAATAAAAGTCGTCAAACATGGCAACCGGTCTGTCTCATCTAAATCGGGTTCAGCTGACGTTTTAGAAAAACTTGGCATACCATTAGCCCAAGATGCAGAACTTGCAGTAAAGGCTTTAGAGAAAGTTAACTTCTGCTTTTTATTTGCTCCACATTTTCACAGTGGTGTTAAATATGCCATGCCCGTACGTAAGTCATTAAGTACACGCACTATGTTTAACCTTCTTGGTCCTTTAGTCAATCCAGCACAGCCAATTTATCAAATGATGGGCGTATACGATGCTGCATTATGTGCACCACTTGCTGAAACTTTACAACAGCTTGGCTGTAAAAGAGCCTTAGTAGTTAATGGTCAAGGTTTGGATGAAATAACCATTACTGGAACTACTCATGCCGCTTTTGCAGTTGATGATAAAGTTGAAGTTATGGAGATTGATCCTAAAGAAGTTGGCTTAGAGTATTTTTCAATAGACGATATTAAAGGTGATGACGCCGAATACAATACGCAACGCCTTATTGCCATTTTAAAAGGTGATGGTAGTGACGCAGAAAATGCAACTATTGCTTTAAATGCGGGTACTTCTTTATGGGTGCACGAGAATGCATCAGATTGGAAAGATGGTTATGTGCAAGCACTTGAACTTTTAAAATCTGGAAAAGGTTTTGAGCAACTTGAACTGATTCAGAGTTTTTATAGCAATGTCTAATTTTTCCCCTTCATTAAATCCAGAATTAAAACCCGGTAGCGTGTTGGGAAAAATTGTTGCTAAAAAATTAGCACAACTACCCGTGCAATTAGAAAACCTTGATACTCTTAATTTACAAGCATCTACACGAAGTCTATACCAAGTTTTATCAAAACCAGGTGGGCACTTTATTTGTGAATACAAAAAGGCCTCGCCGACTTTAGGCTCGATTCGTGAAACTGATAGTGTGGAAACAATTGTTGAACAATATGCACCATTCGCATCTGCTATCTCAGTATTAACTGAATATGATCATTTCAGAGGTGAATTAGGCTTTATTCCAAGAGCTAAAGCAGTTTGTTCGCATCCTATTCTATGTAAAGACTTCACCTTAATTCCCGAGCAAGTTCAACAAGCCCGACAATATGGCGCCGATGTAGTTTTACTCATGTTGTCGGTTTTAGATGATGAACAATATAAAAAATGTGCAAAGGTAGCGTCTGATTTAAATATTGATATTCTCACCGAAGTTCATAACGAAAATGAACTGCAACGTGCTTTACACTTAGATGCAAAGATAATTGGAATTAATAATCGCAACCTGGCAGACTTAAGTATTGATCTTACTACCACTGAAAAACTCGCTGCATTAATTCCTACTACTAAAAGAAAAAATATTCGCTTAATAAGCGAATCAGGTATTAAAACACGAGCTGACATAAAACGCCTTGCACCGTTTGTGGATGGATTCCTTATCGGGTCTTCATTAATGTCAGAACCAAGAGTTGACTTAAAACTTAGAGAGCTAATTTTTAACTCAACTAAGATTTGTGGCTTAACTAATAGCCTAGATGCTGATTTGGCCTATATGGCTGGCGCAAAATTTGGTGGTATGATTCTCGCTAAAGGCTCAAAACGCACTATCAGTATTCAACGCGCTGCTTCCATTGCCAAACGCACGCTCCTGCCTTTGGTTGCTGTATTTAGAAATCAGACTATTAAGTATATAACCCAAGCAACAAGTCAGATTAATCTCCATGCCGTACAACTACATGGTGATGAGTCGGATGAATACATTATTGAACTTCGAGCATTAATCAATCCACGCATACAAATTTGGAAAACCCTGCACGTCACTGATAACATACCACAAGCACCAACAGAAAAAGTTGATGCATTACTTTTAGAAAATGGTAATGCCAAACTTGCAGGTGGCAGTGGCAAATCTTTTGACTGGAGTTTGCTTAATGATATTCAATCAACGTATAAAGACTATTCCATTAAAGAAATTATATTAGCTGGTGGACTTAATCCAGACAATATTAATACTGCTCTGCTAACTCCATTACAACGCTTCGATTTAGCCTCTGGTGTGGAAAATCGTCCGGGCTTTAAGAATCGGTTCAAATTAAATAAATTATTTCAAAACTTAAGACAACAGGCATTTAAGCCAAGACATACGCAATGATACAAGAAACTCTACAAAACTATTCCGAAGTCCGTAAGGGTTACTTCGGTAAATTCGGCGGACGTTTTATTCCTGAATTATTAGTACCTGCCTTGCAACAACTCGAAGATGCATTTGAGTTTGTTCAACAAGACTTAGCCTTTAATACTGAATTGGATGACTTACTAAAAAACTATGCAGGTCGTCCAACGCCATTAACAAAATGTAAAAATTTTCTAGCTGATACTCAGTTAAGTGTTTATTTAAAACGTGAAGATCTGCTGCATGGTGGCGCTCATAAAACTAACCAAGTACTTGCTCAGGCCTTATTAACCAAACACATGGGTAAAACTCGTGTGATTGCAGAAACTGGCGCAGGTCAACATGGTGTAGCTACTGCCATTGCTTGTGCCTTGTTAGGGCTTGATGCCACTATTTACATGGGTAGCAAAGATGTAGCTAGACAAGCTCCAAATGTTTACCGAATGGAGCTTATGGGAGCTAAAGTTATTCCTGTAGATAATGGCTCAGGCAGTTTGAAAGATGCTATTAATGAAGCCATGCGCGATTGGGCTTCTAGCTTTGAAACTACCCATTACTTACTTGGCACGGCAGCCGGCCCGCATCCATTCCCGACTTTAGTCAAAGCTTTTCAAAAAGTTATTGGCGAAGAAGCTAAAGCACAAATGTTAGAACAAACAGGTCGTCTCCCTGATGCGGTTGTTGCTTGTGTAGGTGGCGGCTCGAATGCCATTGGTATTTTTGCAGACTTTATACAAGATGAAAAAGTACGTTTAATCGGTGTAGAGCCGGCTGGTCATGGCTTGCATACACAAGCACATGGTGCAACTCTACTCAAGGGTGAACATGGAATATTACATGGCTCTATGACATACGTGCTACAAGACGATGACGGACAAATACAAGAATCCCATTCCATTTCTGCTGGATTAGATTACCCAGCCGTTGGGCCTGAACATGCTTGGCTATATGCCTCAGGTCGTGGCGAATATGTAGGTGTTACCGATGCCGAAGCCTTACAAGGTTTCAAAGATCTTTCACGGGCGGAAGGCATTATTCCTGCATTGGAGCCTTCTCATGCATTAGCGTATTTACATACACTGGCAAAAGAAACTGATAAGCCAATGAACATATTATTAAACTTATCTGGACGTGGAGACAAAGATTTACAACATGTGCTTGAAGAAGATAAGAAGTTGAACCCTAAATAAAAGCCGTCATTGCGAGAGGTTAATCGACGTGGCAATCTTACTTCAAAAAGGTTGCCGCGCTATTTTCAATAGCTCGCAATGACCTAATGCGCAAAATTATGCTTACAAAAAAACTAAAAGACTAGAAAGCAGAAACACTATGACAAACCGCTATCAAAAAACATTCGAACAATGCAAAAATGAAAACCGTATTGCACTTGTACCCTTTGTGGTCATTGGTGACCCTGATATTGAAATTTCAATTAAGATTATCAAGCAGCTTATTGACTCGGGTGCGGATGCCTTAGAACTTGGCATTCCTTTTTCTGACCCTATTGCGGATGGCCCAATTATTCAAGCGGCAACTATTCGTGCTCTACATTCTGGTTTTAAAATTTCAAATCTAGAAAAAGTGTTTAATGCTATTCGTGAATACAATGCAGAGATTCCTATTGGTTTGCTGATGTATGCAAATTTAGTTATGCATTACGGTATGGAAAAATTTGTACAAGACTGTGCAAAATGGCAAGTTGACTCGATTCTTATTCCTGATGTACCTGCACAAGAGGCAGGGTTGATAACTCCTCTTACAAAAAAACATGGTGTCCAAAGCGTATTTATTGCTCCGCCTAATGCTACCCCTGAAACTTTAGAACAGGTTGCCGCTTTATCTCAAGGTTATACCTACTTATTAGGTCGTGTTGGCATAACTGGTACTCACGTTGATGTAGAGACTCCTTTAACAGATGTTGTAAACAAACTGCATGAGCACAATGCCGCTCCATTACTACAAGGTTTTGGTATTTCTAAACCTGAACATATTACCCAAGCTGTTATAACGGGCTTAGATGGCGCAATCTGTGGCTCGGCAATCGTCAATCTTTTAGCCCAAAGTCTGGATGCAGGAGATGAATTAACAAAAACTTTGTTTAAATTAGATGATTTCATGCAAAGCCTAAAGAAAGCTACTTATAAATAAGCTTTTCAGCATTAGCTCTAATAATTTCGTCTTTCCTGCGTAGGCAGGAATCCATCATACTTTCAATTACTTAATTGATCTCCGCCTTCGCGGGGAAGACGTTGGTTGGTTGATGCGTATACTATATTTCTTGTTTGCCCAAATATAGTGCATTTACAATAATATTGCACCTTGCACGAACATGGTGCAAACCCTTTTGATTTCACTTACAATTCAGTATGTCTAAAGTGCAATCCATCTCAACATTAACAAATAAAAATCATTCTGATTTGGAATATCTGGCTCTGCAAGAGCTGAGCACCGCTGTAATTTTGTGTCAACAATCTGGTGTTATTTTAAAAGCCAACCCATCAGCTGAAAATTTACTGGGCGTCTCGCTTCGGACGGGAGATAATTTATTTGAACGTGTTCCACAAGATGGTATTTTGGCAAATATTTTTCAAAGAGCTCAAAATGAAAAACAAGCTTTTTTAATCCGTGAACTAGAATTGCATTTACTCCCGGGCTCAACCAAGAAACATAATATTATTTTTGATTGTGCAGTTAATCCAGATATTGAAAACGATATCATAATTTTAGAACTACATGATAGACAACGCCATAAACATATTCGTGAAGAAACTGGATTATGGGAACAACAATCTATTACAAAAAAAATCACTCGTCAGCTGGCACACGAAATTAAAAATCCTTTAGCAGGCATACGCGGTGCAGCTCAATTGCTTGAAAAACAGTTAGATAACAAGCAAAAACGCTTTACACAACTTGTTATTAGTGAAGTTGATAGACTTGCTTTACTCGCGGATAATTTATTAGGACCCGCTAAAGAGCTCAATAAACGTGAACATAATATTCATGCTTGCTTGCAACACGTTTTACAATTAGTGGATTCGGACAGCTCACATAAAACACAAATCAAACGAGACTTTGACCCAAGCTTGCCTGAAATCGAAATTGACAGGAATCAATTAGTACAAGTTTTTTTAAATTTAAGTCGCAACGCTGTTCAAGTAATGCAAGAGCACAAAACAGAAAACCCTTGTTTAACTGTAAAAACACGAGTCTTAAGTCAATACACTATCGGCAAACAAAAGCATAAATTAGTTTTAGCCATTTGCTTTATAGATACTGGACCAGGCGCTCCCAAAGATATTGAAGAACATTTATTTTTTCCTTTAGTAACTAATAGAGCCGCTGGCACAGGATTAGGCTTATCAATTTCACAGCTATTAATTCAAAGACATGAAGGTTTGATTGAATACAGACGTGACAAAAATACAAATAAAACTGAATTTACAATATTGTTACCGTACCTAAGTTAATCGGCATGGAAATTGCAATAACCTTATTAAATATATTCAAAAACTGAGAATCAATATGAATAAAGTATGGGTCGTAGATGACGACCAAGGCATGCGTTGGGTAGTAGAGCAAGCTATGGAACAGGCAAATATACCTGTGCAAAGCTTTATCTCAGCCACGGCTGCACTTGAAGAATTAAAAAACTCTATCCCTGCTGTAATAGTGAGTGATATTCGTATGCCTGGAACCGATGGTATTAGTTTTATGCAACAAGTGCATCAACAATACCCTAACCTCCCCGTAATTATTATGACGGCACACTCCGATTTGGACTCTGCTGTGCAAGCCTATCAAGGCGGTGCTTTCGAGTATTTACCCAAACCTTTCGATATGGACGAGGCCGTTGCTTTAGTTGAACGTGCTTTAGAAACTGTTAGTAAAAAAAGAGTAGAAACTTCAGCAGTAATTCCTGCATTAGTTGGCTCGTCAATTCCTATGCAAGAAATTTTTCGAAATATTGGTCGTTTATCTAGAACCAGCGTTTCCGTTTTAATTACTGGAGAGTCCGGTACCGGTAAAGAACTCATTGCCAATGCCGTACATGAACATAGCCCTCGAAAGGATAATCCTTTCATTGCAATAAACACAGCGGCAATTCCAAATGAGCTACTAGAAAGCGAACTATTTGGCCATGAAAAGGGCGCCTTCACAGGTGCTAACGCCAGACGCGAAGGTCGTTTTGAACAAGCCAATGGCGGTACTTTATTTTTAGATGAAATCGGTGACATGCCAATGGCATTGCAAACTCGTTTACTCAGAGTACTTGCAGAAGGTGAGTTTTACAGAGTAGGTGGCAATACACCCATTAATGTAGATGTAAGAATCATCTCTGCAACTAATCAAGATCTCTTACAACAAGTTGAAAAAAATGAATTTAGAGAAGACCTTTATCATCGTTTAAATGTATACCACATAGAACTTCCTGGACTTCGAGATCGCAAAGAAGATATCCCTCACCTGATGGAACATCACTTACAAAAAGCAGCTGAGGAATTGGATATGCCGCTCAAAACCTTAAGTGAAAAAGCCAGTGAGCAATTAAAAAATTATACTTGGCCCGGTAACGTTCGCGAACTGGTAAATCTTTCACAACGCTTAACTATCAGCGCCGCCGGACAACAAATTCAATCAACTGACTTGAAATTAAAAAGTGAAAGTAGCCTAGATAATACGGACTGGAAACAATACATTCGAACGTGGGCACAACAGAGCTTAAGTAAAGGTGAAAAAGATTTACTGCAAACGCTTGTTCCTCAAGTTGAGAAAATTCTTTTAGAAGAAGCCCTGATTATGAGTAAAGGGCATAAGCAGAATGCAGCCAAGCTACTTGGCTGGGGCAGAAATACTTTGACTAGGAAGTTGAAAGAATTGGACTGATTTAAGCGTCATTCTAATAAATATAGGAATCCTATTTTATTAAGAACAATTAATGAGCCGAATAAAATATTTTCCTTCTAAAATCTTGTTTTTATTAAAATTAACCAGCTCAAATAATTCTATAGCCAAATCTATAAACAGAAATTATTTCCTAGAAAAGCAAAGCTTTATCTAGGAACCAGCGACTTAAATTAGCTATGTAAGACGCTAGACCCTCAATTGAATTGAGGGAATAATGTGTTTTCTTTATGGCTTAAATCAGTGACCAATCGCCTCAGCATCTGGCCGTCTTGGATCAGCCGCCCCGTACTTATAGCCATCAATCACTTGAATAGCCTGAATACTTCCCATGGTACTAACCTTTTTAACCTTGTGACCCATGGCTTCTAATTCTTCAACCGTATCATCACTGATACCCGGCTCAACAAATACCTGATCTGGCACCCATTGATGATGCATGCGAGGAGCGTGTGTGGATTCGGCAATATTTAAACCATGCACAGTGGCATTCAAAATATTTTGTAAAACTGCCGTGATAATACGGCTGCCACCTGGTGAGCCCGTCACCATAAATAAGTCTTTACCGCCTTGTGCATTTTTCTTGAAAACAAAAGTTGGCGTCATTGAGCTAAGAGGGCGTTTGTTTGGTGCAATCGAATTAGCCTCACTGCCAACCAAGCCATAAGCATTTGGTACACCAGGCTTAGAACTGAAATCATCCATTTCATTATTCAACATAAAACCGGCTCCTTTAACCATAATCCCTGAACCATAAGAAAAATTAAGTGTGTAAGTATTTGAAACTGCATTACCAAACTTGTCCACTACTGAAAAATGCGTGGTGTCTGGGCTTTCTTTTTTTGCAATGCTTACTGGAGCAACGTCGGAGCTCTTTCGAGCTTGGGCTTGATCAATATCACTAGCAATTTGTTTTCCGTATGCTTCACTGGTTAAAAATTCAATTGGCACATCATAAAAATCAGGATCACCTAGGTGCGCACTTCTATCGGCATAAGCAACTCGCATAGCCTCAACCAATAGATGGATGCCTTCAGCAGTATCTCTACCAGCTTCTTTAAGTGGCAAATGCTCCAAGGTATTTAGCATTTGAATAATATGTATTCCACCCGAACTTGGAGGAGGCATTGAAACAATTTCATAATTGTCGGCTGTGTTCTCAGCGCCTTGTACGCTGAATTCACCACTGACTACTTCGCGAATAATCGCTTGGTAGTTTTTAAGATCAGCATGCGTGATCAAACCATCATTCGCTTGCATATCGGCAACAATTAAATCAGCAGTTTTGCCTTGGTAAAAACCTTTGGCACCTTTTCTAGCAATAAGCTTTAAGGTTTTAGCCAAATCGCGTTGTCTTAATATCTCTCCAGCTTTATAGGCCGAGCCATCTTTTTTATACAGGTATTGTTTAGTTATTGGATTTTTAGTTAGACGGTCTAAACGATTTTGTAAATTTGTTCCTAAATCATAACTAACCGACATGCCTTTATCAGCAAGACGAATTGCAGGTTCTATAAGTTTTTTCCATTTAAGCGAGCCCCACTTTTCCCATGCAAGATACATTCCAGCAACGGTACCTGGAACACCAGCACTTTGATGAGTAAACCAGGCTTTCTGTCTATCTACATCTCCGTTGGCATCAAGATACATATCTCTAGTTGCTAGCTCTGGAGCTAGTTCTCTATAGTCCAAAGCAAATTGCTGATCGGTTTCTTCAATATGCACCATCATAAAACCGCCACCGCCAATATTACCGGCTCGAGGCAGGGTTACGGCTAATGCAAAGGCTGTAGCAATGGCAGCATCAATAGCGTTACCGCCTTGCTTAAGAATATCTGCGCCTACTTGACTAGCTAATTTATTCTGAGAAACCACCATGCCATTAGGAGCAATGGTTGGGTGATGAATACTGTTATAACGAATAAGGGGGGGCGTATCTGCTTTGGTATTATCTGCTGATGAAGCAAACGATAATAAGAAAATAGAAATAATTATAGAAAACTGTTTTATACGCTGCATATCAAACCCTATTTTGTCATCCTGAACTTGATTCAGGATCCATTTTAATAAAAATCGTAGGGGTAGATCTGTGTATCTACCCTAGCCCTGCACATAATTCAAGGTCGACACGCAGGTCGACCACTGCTAATATTAACCACACTTAATTTCACGATTAGTATCAACTTCTAAACTACCAATCAAATCATGCAAAGAATTCATTTCATGTTTACGCAAGTAATCCGCTATACCTGCATTAATCGTAGAACACATCAATGGCTGATAAAACAACCCTGTACCAATACCAATTGAAGACGCACCAGCAATTAAAAATTCAATGGCGTCTTCAACTGTAGCAATACCACCTTGACCGATGATTGGTATATTGTGATCTCTAGCCACTTGATAAACTTGCCACACTTTTAATAAAGCGATAGGTTTAATCGCAGGGCCAGACAAGCCACCTTGCACATTACCTAAGATTGGTTCGCGTTTGTGTATATCAATGGCCATACCCATCATGGTATTAATTACGGCTAAACCATCTGTACCGGCTTCAATGCAACGACGTGCACTTTCTTGTATATCGGTTTGGTTAGGAGAGAGCTTTGTGATTAATGGTTTTTTAGTTAGCTTACGACAAGCTTCAACCACTCTAAAAGACATATCTGGATCATTACCAAATGCCACACCGCCTTCTTTTACATTCGGGCAGGAGATGTTCAATTCCATTGCATCAATCGGTGAGTCATCAAACTTACGCACCACATCCATATATTCTTCAAGAGTAGACCCACACACATTGGCAATAAAACGGGTTTCAGTAAAATCTAAATTGGGAAGATAGTCTTGAACCACTTTATCCACACCCGGATTTTGTAAGCCAATAGCATTCAACATACCCATTGGAGTTTCATAAATTCTATGTGGTGCGTTGCCTAAACGAGGGCTACCTGTGGTTCCCTTTAAACAAATACTACCAACCTGACGATTTGAAAAACCGGCGATACGAGTATATTCCTCACCAAAGCCTACACAGCCCGAAAGCAGTGAGATAGGTGAAGCAAAATCCATTCCACAAAACTCTGTGCGAAGGATTGGATCTGGCAATACAATGTCGTAATGATTCTGATTAACTGAAGAGGTCAAAATAGTTCCTAATGTTTCATATTATTTTATTTGAGCCTGAGATTCCGCCCAATACTGGCAACATTATAAGGCTTTGTGCTAACACTGGGGCACAGCCTCACCTTATTCATCCGCTTGGATTTGATCTGGACGCTAAAAAATTACGCCGTGCAGGCCTGGATTACCATGAGTTTGCGGAAATTAAGCAATATAACTCGCTAGATGAATGCTTGTCACAATTTGAAAATGCTAACATTTACGCGCTGACTACAAAGGGAAAGACGACTTATAGCAGCGCAACATTAAAAAAGGGAGATGTATTCATATTTGGGCCGGAAACTCGCGGCTTGCCTGATAAGTTTCTGAATACCTTAGAGGAAAATCAAAAGCTGATATTACCCATGCAAGCTGATTCTAGAAGTTTAAACCTATCTAATACTGTGGCTGTATTATTGTACGAAGCATGGCGTCAAAACGATTTTACAATTGCTTACAAATGAGACTAATTAAATTCTTGCAATCAAGAATTATGTGGCGTAATTTATACATAGCGTAGGACGATAACCTGAGCTAGTTGATAAGCAATTTATGTGTGCAAATACATTATTCTGAAATCAATAACTGATTGCCCCCTTTATCAACAGTTATTAAGAAAACCAATTTTGGTGAGTAGAAAAAACTGAACGAATTAAACACACAGTACATTTGTACTCAGATGCTTATTTTGTATAGCCGCTAAAGGAAATCAGAAAATAATCAAAAAGCCCTGCCATGCTGGTGGGGCTTTCTTATGTTTAAAATCTATAGTTCATACCTAACGTTAACTCATCCGAACTAGATTCTAGCCTTTTCACAAAGTTTAGTCCTAAGTTTAATTTTTCAGTTTTCTGATAGGCAAGTGTTGAATGTACTATCTTTTCCAATCCGTTTTCATTATCTGAAAAACTCAAGCCAACTGATCCCAATAATTTTTTAGTGGGTCTAAATATTAACGTACTGACTAAGGCGCTACTTTTCTTATGATCCGAATCAACCGCATAAAACACTTGGTTGTGTAAATCCAGTTTTGGCGTCAGTGTTTTAAAATGGCCTCCATAAAACAAAGTATTATCTATCTTAGATTGACTAATACTTGGCCTAATGCCGACATACCATCTTTGTGTGTTTTTCATTAACTTTTCAGTCTGAAGGGTCAGCTGATACTCATACTCTTTATTGAATGTTTTTTTAACATCTATCCCAGCTAAGTATTTCAGCTTAGACCCATCATATATCGAATAAGCCGAAGCTTTATATTCAGCTTCGCGGTTTATTAATAGTCCATCAGGTGTTAACTCTAGTCCGCCTAAAGGAACGTTCTGTTTTGAAAAGCTAAATATGCCTGTCCACCTATTATTAAATTCAGAGCGTATATTTATTTCATGTTTAATCGTTTGTTGCTTTAATAGTGTCGCACTATTTTTTCTTCTTGTTTCCGACCTATAAGTCAATGTGTGTTTTTTCAAACCTTCTAACTGCTTTAATCCAAGTTTTGCCTCGCTATTATTTGGTTCCACAGTTATTACACCCTCAAATATTTCTCGTGCTTGCTTATAATTCTTGTCCATTAACTGAATGAAGCCTTGTCCAGTCTTAGCATTGATATCATTTGAGTCTTGGTTTAATAACTGTATATATAATAAATTTGATTCATGCAAGCGTCTCTGCCAGCGCAAAACTCTAGCTTTACCATGTAACGCAAACTTGTTGTGACTCTCATTCTCAAGAATAAGATCGTATTGTTCTAATGCACGATTTAACTTTTGATCCCACTCAAGACTTACTGCATACTCTAAACGAAATATCGTTTCTGGTATTTTTTGAATTGCATTCTGAAAATATTCCTGAGCTAAGCTTAAATTTTTTTTATTTCTTTCAATTAGACCTAAATGAAAATACACATTTGCAATCTTAAGCATCTCATGAAAATTTGACTCATTTTCTAGGCATGACAAAAGTATTTTTTTTGAATCAGAAATTTTTTGTTGTGCATAATACTCGCGCGCTTGATCAAGATCGCATAAATCTGACTCAGAACCCAAAACAGATGAGGATATAAGTACAAAAATGCTAGTAAATAAAATTTTGTATCCATAAAGTAATTTGCTCATTAAATAACTGCCTAACCGTGATAAAACATAAAATAATTACGCTTACAATAATTTGTTTAACTATAAGCTTGCTCTCGGCCACCACATCAGTAGCCATATCTTCTTCAAACCAATTTTCGTGCTGTTCATCCATATTCTTATTTGGGCATTGCAACCTTTCCTGATTTTTCCGTTTTATCCCACTTCATTTCGGCCCCTTGCCATTCTTTAAGATAAGAGACAAAAGTGATAGCACACAACAGAGCACCAAGACCACTTAAAAATACTAAGCACTTACTAGAGTGTCTAAGAACCGGGAGCTTCTCAAATCTATAGGCCGAGTAAGCAACTATCATATTAGTGCTCAACCATGCGTACATGAATAAGATAATTACCTGCTTAACTAATGGGAAGTTTTCAATCAAATAATTACTTTCGGCTCCAATAAAAACAGCATCTAATAAACCAGGTACTGCTGAAAAAATAATAATCACAAATGAAATAAGACCAGGAAACAAAAGCCCTTCAAACCAAGCTTGTTTTCCTGCCTTGGTATCAATCAAGAATGAAAATAAGGTTACATACAAATAAACAACTACGTTTATTACCCAAAGTAGTTTGAATAATTGCCAAGAATATGCGAAGTCAATGAAATACAAGCTAACTAAACCTATAGAAGAAAGAATCATAAAAAATGGCATAAACATTATTGTGAACCACAATACGCTGAAAATTTTGCTACCTAAACGATGCTGCGGGGCTGTCTTTAACCAAATATTTTTAAACGCTTTAGTAACTTGTAAATTCCCTCTGGCCCAACGTAATCGTTGTTTCCAAACCCCATCTATATTGTCTGGCTCTTCTGCCCAAACGACCGCATTACCATCAAAGATAGCTTGACGAGAATTAAGTTGCGTTTTGAATGTTGTGAAAGTGTCTTCAGCAAGAGAGCTTGTATCAATCTGACCACCGATGGCTAAAAGATTTTCTCTGGTGTGCAACTGTGCTCCGCCAGCAAGACAGGCCATAAAACCTAATACATTTTGAGCTCTACGTGATGCAGCTTGTGCAGTGATGTATTCAAAGGCAATGAAGCGATTAATTAAGTTACCTGGATCGCTGCCTTCTTTAATGTAAGCGGTAACAGATCCAATAGATTTATCCACCAAGTGTCTAGTCATACGCCTAAGGGCAGATACTTCAAATAATACATCTGCATCAATTATCAAAAAGGCTTCGGCCCAATCTTCACGTAGAATTATCTCTATTCCGTGATTGAGGGTGTGAGCCTTGCCCTGGCCACCGTTTTCTCTACGCAAATGAAAGACATTACCTGCGTATTCTTTTTCCTTTTCTTGCATGATCACAGGAGTATCATCAGTACTTGCATCATCAACCACATATACACGTAACTGTGATCTTGGATATTCCATACCCATTAGCTTATCTACTGTATTTCCAATAACGCCTGCTTCATTCCAGGCAGGTACAATAATTGCGACCTTTGGGTAAAACGGCTCACATCTCTTTAAGTGATTTTTTTTTGCATGAATGCCTATCAAACTAAATTGAAAAAATGAGGCCAGTAAAGGCAATACACCCATTAAAACAAAGGCTGTCAAAACATAATAGACAAAGCTGAGGTCAAAAGACATGCTATTACCTAAACTCGTCTACTGAGATAAATTTTTCTTCTAAATAACGAACAACAGCAAGTTCAGTATGTTGAATGTCCTCAAGCTCTTCTTGACCTGCTTCTTTCAAAACCATTTTGGGCATATCCGCGCCTGCTGCAATCGTCAAAGGCATGGTTCCTGAAAATCGGGGGTTAATTTCTAACAGTTTTGCAACACCGTTACCATCTTTTCTAAACTGAATGTTTGCTACACCTGTCAACCCAGTGGCTAACGCGGCTTGTTTTGCTAAATTGATTAAGTCTAAATCTCGTGATGTTTTTGAAACAATGGCAACCCCAGAATCAACCTTGATACGTTCACGTGGAACCGCAGATACACAATGCCCATTTTGATTTATAAAGACATCAACAGAAAATTCTGTGCCTGGTAAATACTCTTGAACCAGCATTTTTGCATCTCTTGGCAAATTATCCATTTCTACTTTGTCTTTCACCAATACTATCCCTCTTGATCCAGCGCCTGAACGTGGTTTAACAATCAAGGGATAGTTCCACATGCTGCTATCAAAGTTAACATCAAATACAGCGAAGTCGCCAAGTGGAATATGATCCTGACAGGTCTGCATGAGTACATACTTATCTAAACAAGCTTCTAAACTACTTTGTGAACTAATACCCACGTAAACTCCATCATTCTCAAAGGCCTCAATATTTTTTGCAATTGGTAATAATTCATCATCAACTGTCGGATACAGCACATCGATACATAAAGTTTTACACGCCGATACAAGTCTCTCTACAAAGTTCTCTTTATCTGCTCTTGGAAGTAAAACCCTATATTCCTGATCTACTAAATAAAGTCCTGGAGCCTTATCGCACATATCTGCCATGTAAATTTCTACATTCGAATGTCGTAAAGACTTATACACAGAAATTGCCGCTGCTCCACCAGCTCCTGTAATTAATATTTTTTTCATTTTCTTTTTTCCTTTTGGGTTAATAACTTAAATGCTTCTTATGACTTCAAGCGGCTCAACCAGTTTATAGTTTGCAAAACGGCCCCAGTAACGTGCATTTGATTCGATAACGCTATCTTTAAGATAGGTACATTTGTCTTTTTGTGAACGGTAAAAGTTAATGAGTTCAATTTTTTCAGAAAGTTGGTCACTGACATCAACAAACCGTGTTGGTTGAAAGCTTGTAGTTGAAGAAGGGCTTTGATAACACTCAACTTGTGCCACGCCCCTACATGCAACTAAGCTAGCGCGGTGTACGTTTCTATGATCTTGATGAGCATCGTTTAAGGAATGCGTGTATACAATTTCCGGGTTTAAATTCTTTACTATTGCCTCTATTTTTTTAATGCTTTCTGAGCCTTCAGGTATAGCCGTGTCTGGGAAATTAGCTAAATGCAAAACAGCGCCTAATGCACCTGCTGACTTCTTTGCTTCGTTGTATCGAATAATGCTATCGCCGCCCTTACTTCCATAAGACAAGGTTAAAATATGTATCTCATCACCGGCTTGCGCGTGCTTTAATAAAATACCTCCACAACCAATCTCAACATCATCAGGATGAGCCCCAATTGCTAATATTTTTCGTTTAGCTTCTCTTGGTTTAAAATTCAGTGCGATACTAATTTTATTTAGAATAGTTTCTTTGCTAAATGGTTTAATCAAAAAAACTTCTGCTTGTTTGTCAATTGCTTCAACTGCCATTTCTAATGTTGCGTAGCCTGTCATTAAGATTACAGGGCACTCAGAATTTCTTAATTTAATCTTAGTTAATAGATCTATACCACTTCCTTTTGGCAAGTTGACATCTGAAATTATCAAATCCCACTTTTTACTATCAATCAGAATTTTCGCCTCTTCCGCACTATTAACTACTGTGGGCTCATACGGTGGTTTATCTATCCATTTTTTTAAAATAAATGAGAAATCATAATCATTCTCAACAATTAAAATTTTGTAAGCTCGCATGATGTGTACCTCTTTGTTAATGTGAGTACACTATAGAGATTCATAATGATTAATCCTATACACCTTTAGGTCATAATTTTTATCATCTGCATGATTGCAACTTATTGATTTATGTACCATTAATTTTTAACAAAATAATTACAAATATTTGCATAGTCAATCGATAGCTGACCTATACAATCGGTTATATTGTGTAACTTAAGCGTCAGATGTAATGCCTAGATTAATTGCTATGATGGCATCATCCAGATATAAGGTACTTATGATGAATACAGAAACAGATTTACTCAGAGAACTAGAAATAGAACGTAAGCAACGCCAAACCCTAGAATTGCACATAGAACAATTCAGACTTGATCCTACATTTATTAAAAAGAAAGAAACACCTTTGCATAATGCTGTCCTCAGTATGTCAGATGGATTTTTATTACATGATCTCGAATACAATATTAAAACGGTAAATAATCAATTACATAAAATATATTATAAAAACACCATAAATACTGAAACCCCTGAAGAACTTTTAAAGATAATGCAACATGACTCCTATCCAGGAATACATAACAAGGGTGTTATAGATAGTACCTTTGAAGTAACTTTAGAATCAGGTCGTACTGTAATTATCAAAGCACACCAGACCACCGACGGAAATATCGTAAGTATCCATCAAGATGTAACTCATAAAAGAGCCTATGAAATTGAACAACTACGTTTACTGAAGAAGTTATATAGCGCACAAAAATTAGAAGCTATTGGGCGTATGACTGGCGTAATTGCACATGATTTTAATAATATTATTGCTGCAATTCTTGGGTACTCTGGTTTCTTAGTTGATGACTTAAATGATAGACCCGAATTAAGGACTTACGCCGAACGAATTACACAATCAGCGAAGCGTGGCAGCGATATTATCGAGAACATACTAAATTTTAGTAAAAAAATTGATATCCCATACAAAGCAACTGACATGAATGAGCTTATCAAAGAAGCTCGTAATATTATTTCGCCATCACTACAGAATGACATCATAATTAAAGTTAAACTCACAAAAGAACAATTACATATTGCTGCTAATGCATCACAGATGACACAGTTGTTAATGAACCTTCTTACTAATGCACGTGATGCCTATAAGAATGTTCCAAATAATAAAAAACGTATCTATATCTCAACGGGAAAAGTTGAGAGTTACGATCTAAATGATAAAAGTACTGAATATTTACCACGTTTATTCTCCAACTCTAAACTTCATAGCATTAAGAAGGGAATTTTACAATTTTCTACTCCATGCTTAAGAATCACAATTACTGATAGCGGTTGTGGCATGGACAATAAAACAATGAAACAGCTCTTTGAGCCATTTTTCTCTACTAAGAAAAACGATAACGGTACTGGTTTGGGTCTATTTGGTGTTAGTGGAATAATTGCAGAACACGGTGGTGGTTTAAAAATTTACTCTTCTGAAAATGTTGGTACTCATTGCGTACTTATCATACCTTTAGAAGCGGAGTCACTCACGTCAACACGTTCTCTAAAAAGACCAATTAAAGTTCCAAATTCTGGCAATATTATGGTTATTGATGATGAGCCAGTTGTGGGACTCATGTTAGCAGAAACACTAACTCGTAGTGGTATACCTGCAATCTACTATGAAAACGCACATTCAGCGATAGATGCATTTAAGGCAGACCCAAACATTTGGAGGGCAATAATTTGCGACCAAATGATGCCAACGATTAAGGGAACGGAAGTTTTTAAAAAAGTACGCGTTATAAAAGAAGATATTTTATTCATTCTCTGCTCTGGCAATGCTCCCGAAATTGATCATGATGAATTACTGAATAACAACGGCATGTTTTTAAGAAAACCCGTAGATAAAAATCATTTACTCGCGATAATCGATTAAAAAACTATTTACCAAATACGAACAGAGAAATTTAAAGATGAAAATATTACTCGCTGACGATCACGACCTTGTTAGAGATGCCATCTCCTTGCTACTTAGTAGAGATTTTGATAATCCTCAAATCGACTTAGCCAGCGACCTGGGCGAGCTATTAACATTTTTAGACAGTGATTTAAGCTACGATCTCATTTTGACTGACCTTTATATGCCTGGTATGCAGGGTGTTGAAAGCATTGCTGAAATTATTAAGAATGCTGGTAACACTCCTGTGGCGTTGATGTCTGGTAGCAAAAATAGAACTGACATAAAAACAGCCTACGAGTTAGGTATTAGAGGTTTTCTCTCTAAAACCACTACAGGCAAAGCATTATCTAATATCCTTCGCTTAATTCTCAGTGGCGAGAGGTATGTACCAGAATTTTATTTAGAAAAAGATGAACATTTAATCGTACCTATTAATGGAGCTAAGCTAACTACCCGTGAAATTGAGGTCATGAAAGGCTTATTAAATGGTTTATCAAATAAACAAATCGCTGCTTCACTCTTTATAGAGGAAACAACCGTTAAATTACACTTGCGTTCTCTATTCGACAAACTCGAAGCAAAGAACAGAACTGATGCTGTTATCAAAGCCATGAAGTATGGTTTAGCCGGATCATTTATTTAATCAATCAATTTTAGGACACCATTATGAAAGTATTATTCGTTTGCTTAGGCAATATCTGTAGATCGCCTATTGCTCAAGGCATTTTTGAAGATATAGTTAAAAATAACCCCACTGCAAGATCAATCATTGATTTTGTTGATTCAGCTGGAACCGCTAATTACCATATCGGGAAATTACCTGATGAACGAATGCGAAAAACGGCCATAGAACACGGTTTCAATATTGACCATTTACGTGGCAGACAGGTATCTGTTAAAGATTTTGAAGATTTCGATTACATTTTTGCAATGGATAAACGAAACCACGACAATCTTTTGAAAGTTTGCCCTGAATCACAAAGAAATAAAGTTTCACTATTTTTATCCCACAATACATCAACTAAATTAACTGAAGTGCCAGACCCATTTCATGGCGATGAACAAGATTTCATTGATGTGTTGAATTTAATTAAAGAAGGTTCAAATTCGATCCTTAAAAAAATATTGAAAGATGCAGACACAGTAGCAGCTTAGAATTAACATTCTTAGCTATTTTATTCTGAACCTAATTGCCTTCCCATTAGATTCGCGAAGGCATCTTCAGGAGCAAGGTCTTCATAAATAACTTTATAAACTTGTTCTGCAATGGGCATTTCAATGCCTAATTTAATCGCCATCTGGTGTACAGCTTTTGCCGCTTGTACACCTTCAACCACTTGTTGAATTTCGTCTTGTGCGGCTTGTATGCCTTTGCCCGCCGCTAAAGCTAAACCCATACGGCGATTACGAGATTGATTGTCAGAACACGTTAAAACTAAATCTCCCATGCCTGATAAACCACGGAAGGTGGAAGACTTTGCTCCAAGTTTTTGCCCTAAACGCATAACCTCAGCGAGGCCACGAGTTATTAGTGCTACTCTTGCATTTACTCCAAAACCTAACCCATCGCAGCCACCTGCAGCTATTGCGATTACGTTTTTAACTGCACCACCTACTTCAACACCAGTAATATCTTTACTGGTGTAGGCACGGAAATGGTCGTTCGACATTTGCTTTGCTAAACGCTTTGCTAGTTTTTTATCTTCTGATGCAATGGTTAAAGCCGACGGTAGAGCCGCTCCCACTTCTTTGGCAAAGGTTGGGCCCGATATCACTGCACCTTGATGACCCTTACCTAAAACTACATTTACTACTTGGTGCGGTAACAAGCCTGTATCTAGTTCGAAGCCCTTAGTGGCCCAATTAACTTTTTGCTCATTACGTAAGAGTGGTTTGATTTGCTCTAAAACCAAACGTAACACATGACTAGGAACCACAATAAGAATATCGCGATTACTGGCGATGGCTAATTCAAGATTAGTGGTGGGAACAATGCTGTTTGGTAATGGGCAACCTGGTAGATAAAATTTATTTTCTTTATCTTGGATTAAAGGATCAACTTGCGAGTCAAGATGTCCCCAAAGATGCACATCATGTCCTGTACGTGCTAATTGTAAGGCCAAAGCAGTGCCCCATGAGCCTGCACCTAAAACAGCAAACGATTTTTTCTTTGCCATGCTTTGACCTCTAATTAAATTACTTAGGCATTACCTGTTGGAGGGTTTTGATTTTGTGCAGCAGCTAATTGTTGCACGTGTTGTACATATAAAGCATCAAAGTTAATTGGTTGTAAAACTACACTTGGAAAGCCGCCTTTATTAATCAAACTATTTACCGCTTCACGAGCATATGGGAAAAGTTGAGTAGGAGCAAAAGTACCTAAAATTTGATGTAATTGTTGTTGATTAAATCCAGTCGACTCAAATAAGCCCGCTTGTTGTACTTCGGATAGAAAGACAACTTTATCCTCAGTTTTTGCAGTGATAGATACAGTTAGTACTACCTCATGCAAATTCTCTTCTACAGCTTGAACATTACTATTTACATTAATATCAAACTTTGGCTGAATGTTTCCTTGAAACACGGCCGGCGTATTTGGTGATTCAAAAGAACTATCTTTTAAATACATCATACGAATTGCGAAATCTTGTGCAGGTGCATTGTCAGTACCAACTGCTTGTTCTGGATTTACTACTTCTGGAGTATCGTCATGTTCAGCCATAATGTTCTCTTTCTATTTTTGTTCTGTTTTTAAATTAATTTTGTATTTTTTCTGGTTTTATTATTTTAACTTCAAGTAAATAATAAAGCGTCTAATTTGTCCTGACGATGTAATGCAAATAAATCATCACTACCGCCCACATGTATATCGCCAATAAAAATTTGCGGTACAGTTCTACTACCATTGGATTTTTCTAACATTTCACGATATTTTTCTTGATCCTGATCTACTTGATATTCAGTAAATTCAACACCCTTATGTTTTAAGAGCTGTTTTGCCCTAACGCAATAAGGGCAATAGTCTTTACTATAAACCTTTACCACGGTAGTTTGCTTCTGACTCATGTGAAATCCTATTTCTAACTCTTTTAATTAGATAAGGGCAGTTTGTCGTTAATCCAAGCCTGAATTCCACCTCGAAGTATAGAAACTTGAGTATAGCCGTCTTTAACCAAGACACTGGCAACACGATTGCATCGCATTCCAGTTTCACATGCCACGACTAAAACTTGATTTTTATCTGAAATTTTTGCCACAACTTGAGAAACTTTATCGGCTGGCATATGCAATGAATCAACGATATGACCTTGTTTAAAGATTGATTCTGCTCGAATATCCAGAACCTTGGCACCTTGATTAATCTTTTGCACTACTTCTGTTGGTAAAATACTGCTAAAACCACGTGAACGGATTCGCCATTCATTTATAATTATCAAACCAACAATAACGCCTACTGCTACAAACAGCATGCTATTGTTCGCCATAAATTCAGGAAGTTTTTCTAACATATTATTCTGAGCCTTTAAGTGAGCGCTGCATTATACCAGCACCCCAGGCCTTGAATGAGTTTGAGAGTAAAGCAATCTCTGATATTGATTGATTAATAAACAAGACCTAAAAGCAGAACATAATGAACAAGCCACAAAATTCTAATTATTCTAAAAAACCAATTGTTTTAGCCATCATGGATGGCTGGGGATACAGCGAAGAACACGAAAATAATGCTATTTTGTCCGCAAATACGCCAATATGGGACAAACTTTGGGAAACTGGCTCGCGAAACTTCATTCACACCTCTGGTGAAAAAGTAGGCTTGCCAGAAGGGCAGATGGGCAATTCTGAAGTGGGGCATTTGAACTTAGGGGCTGGTCGAGTAGTTTACCAAGACTATACCCGCGTGACTAAAGCTATTAATGAAGGCAGTTTTACGCAAAACATGGTTATCAATAAAGCACTCAACAACGCCAAAGGTCATGCTGTACACGTGCTTGGATTACTTTCACCAGGTGGCGTACACAGCCATGAAGAACACATTTTCGCCATGCTGCAACACGCTCTAGACACCACGGATGGGGAAGTGTACTTACACGCTATTCTTGACGGGAGAGATACGCCACCAAGAAGTGCTAAAGCCTCATTGCAAAAGGCTGAGGCCTTGTTTAAAAAGGCCGGGCGAGGCCATGTTGCAAGCATTATTGGACGTTACTACGCCATGGATAGAGATAATCGCTGGGATAGAGTGCAAAAGGCCTATGAGCTATACACACAAGCCGAAGCCGAGCATCGTAGTACAAGTTCAGTCAGTGCTCTCGCAGCTGCTTATGATAGGGGGGAAAACGACGAATTTGTTTCAGCTACCGCAATTTTTCACAATGCGCGTAACCCAGCCACCATTGAGTCAGGCGATAGTGTTATTTTTATGAATTTTAGAGCCGATAGAGCACGTGAAATAACTCGCTGCTTTACTGAAAAAGCATTTACTGGCTTTACTCGTCAACAAGAACCTGAACTTGGCATGTTTGTCTGTCTAACTCAATACCAAAAACAAATTGATGCGCCTGTTGCTTATGGGCCAGACTCTTTAAGTAATACTATTGGTGAATATGTTTCTAAACTTGGCTTAAATCAATTACGAATTGCTGAAACAGAGAAGTACGCCCACGTTACTTTCTTTTTTAATGGTGGAGAAGAAACTCCTTTTAAAAATGAAGATCGCATTTTAGTACCGTCACCAGAAGTTGCTACATATGACTTACAGCCAGAAATGAACGCGCCCATAGTGACGGATAAATTAGTCAATGCGATTGAGTCTGGCAAATACGATTTAATTATTGTTAATTATGCAAATGCCGACATGGTTGGACATTCAGGAAAATTTCCTGCTGCGGTTAAAGCCATTGAAGCATTAGATGTATGTATTGGTCGCGTAACTAATGCTGTTTTAAAGGTTGGAGGCGAAATATTAATAACTGCCGATCATGGGAATGCCGAACAAATGGAAAATCCTGAAACAGGTCAAGCACATACCGCACACACTACTAATGTGGTCCCTTTGATATATATCGGGCGCAAAGCTAGTATAGCTGATGAAGGTTTACTCTCTGATATTGCGCCTACGCTTTTGCATTTAATGGGTCTAGAAAAACCGCCAGAAATGACAGGGCAAAATCTGATTTCTTTTAAAGAATAATTTTGGATATTTGTAATTAAAATTATTTTAAAAATTAGTTTTTTCTGTGCTTTTATATTTTGTGCAGCACCTCTAGGAAATCTAACTACGCTTAGCTCTTCTACTGTACATGCAGCAAGCTACACAGAACAACAAGAGTCTTTACGTAAATTACAAAATCGTATTAACAATTTGCAAAAACAAATTCGCAAAGACACTCGCTTACGTGATGAATCACAAACACAACTAGAAAGCATTGATTTAGACATTGCCAAAACGCGTGCTCAGCTAGAAAAAAATAATAAAGAAATTGAAAAAAGTAACTTTCGTATCACAGCCTTAGCAGAGGAAGAGGCCGCAGCTCTAAGTAAAATGGGGACTCAACAAAAACAACTGGCGGCAATGCTAAAAGCCGCTCATCAAAATCAGCAAACTCCTGTGCTAAAGTTATTTCTAAGTGAAAAGGACCCTGCAAAGTTGAGTCGCCAAATGGTTTATTACAAACACCTAATGCAGGCCCAAGAAGGGCAAATTAGCAGCATTACTCAACAAGTGCGTGGTTATGTAAGCTTATTAGACGCTGCTAGAACTGAAAAACTACAACTCGAAAGTCTGCAAATTAAAAATCAAGAAGATTTGAATCTTTTAGAACAAAGCCGAAAACAACGCCAAACGCTAGTTAGTCAGTTAGGCTCCAATATCAAAACACAAACATCAGAAGCTAATAAGTTAAATGCTGAAGAAAAAGCCTTAAATAAAATACTTGCTGAACTAACACGAACATTAGAGTCCTTTCCTAAAAACGCCCAAATAAATTTTAAAGCTTTACGAGGAAAATTACAGTGGCCGGTCAAAGGAAATCTACTTTACCGTTATGGACAGAGCCGTGTATCTGGTCAAAACATAAAATGGAAGGGTGTTTTTGTTCAAGCAAAACGAGATACTCCAGTAAGAGCTGTAGCCTATGGGCGTGTTGTGTATGCCGACTGGTTGCCAGGCTTAGGCTTACTAACCATTTTGGAGCACAGCAATAACTATATGAGTTTATATGCCAATACAGAAATTTTATATAAAGATGTAGGTGCATGGGTAGAAGCTGGTGAAATTATTGCAACTACAGGTGACAGTGGTGGCAATAAAGATACTGGCCTATATTTTGAAATTCGTCGTGGCAAATCTTCCTTAAATCCTAGTCCTTGGTTCTCAAAGCGACAACCCTAAAAGCTAGTAAGCTTTAAAAAGAATGACTTTTCTGCCCCGAAAACCACAGCTTGGCCGTAAAATAAAGATATGAGTGAATTGTTAGCACATTCAGAACAACAAAAAAATTCAGGTAAAAGGGCGTTCAGCAATCAAGCCTTTGCCCTTGGATTACTCTTTGGTGCATGTTTAGCTATGGTTTTACTGCTACAACAAAGCCCTGAAGTAGATTTACCTCAAGCCCATCAAAATCCAGAATTAAACGAATCTCTGAGTTTAATTGAAGATGCCTTGCAACAAATCAATAGTGACTATATTCAAGAAATTCCCGCAAAACAGCTTGCTGAAGCTGCACTTAAAGGTATTTTTCAAGAGTTAGATCATCATTCTGTATATTTAAACGAAGCCAGCTATAAGAAGTTGGTAAAACAAACAGATGGCGAGTTTTTAGGTGTTGGAATTGATATAGAAGACCGTGCTGGTCGCATGGTGATTGGTAATTTACAACCTAATTCTCCTGCTGCCCAGATTGGTTTACTGATAGGTGATGAAGTAATTGCCATTAACGGCCAGGACTTAGCTAAAGTTTCTTATGTTGAAGTCCTTAGCTTGATGGGAGAAACCAGTGAAACCGTTTTATCCTTAAAGTTGTTACGTAAAAATAATTCGTTTGAGGTACAACTTACACGCGAATTAATTGCCATAGACAGTATAAAAACTATCTTCATTCCACATGCAGATGCTCTTTCCGACTCTAGTACTAAAGAACATCAAACCGCTCAATCTGGAATTGCCTATGTTCGAATTTCACATTTCAATGAGTACACAGCAAAAGACTTAGAAGAAAAACTACTTGGCCTTAGCAGCGAAGAAGAATCCATTTATGGTCTGATATTAGACCTACGCAACAATCCTGGCGGTTTAGTTGATGCAGCTGTAGAAGTCGCTGATTTGTTTTTAGAAAAAGGCACCATCGTAAGTGCCACTGGAAGAGCGTCTGATGCAGACTTTAAATTTCGTGCAAAGAAGCACGAAATTTTTGCTGATTTACCTATCGTTATTTTAATAAATGCTTCAACAGCATCAGCAGCCGAAATTGTTGCCGCTGCTTTAAAAGAACAGGATCGTGCAACCTTGGTTGGCAAAACTACTTATGGAAAAGGATTGGTTCAAACCATTATTCCAATTCAAAACGGCGCTTTAAAGCTTACCACGGCACGTTATTACACCCCGTCAGGTCTTTCAATAAACGAGCGTGGTGTTCGCCCTCATATTACAAGTGCTGATAGTGATATGGTAATTGCTATGAGCGAAATAAATACCAGTAATCAACAAACTTTGCCGCATTATATGGCTGTTAAAGACCCAACCCTGCTCAGAGCATGGCAGTTCCTTAACGGCAAAGATATGCGTAATCATATTGCAATGGACGCACCAAATGTTCAGTAGTTTGCGATATTGGTTTTTAATTTTTTGTTTAACTCTAAGTATGTTTTTTCAAAATCAAATTGTTGCTGAGGAACCCCCAGCAAATAGCAGAACAACAAAAACTTTAAAAATTGCCATCATTATTGATGACTTAGGACATAAATATACTGAAGGTTTAGAAGCTATTAATCTAGACATCCCCTTAGCAGTAGCTGTACTACCTTTTACTCCACATGGCAAAAAGCTTGCTGAACTAGCTCATCAAAACAAGCAAGATGTAATGCTGCATTTGCCTATGCAGCCATCTAGTGCCATGCATCTAATGACTGAAAACACCTTGTCTATACAAATGATGCAAGATGAGTTTAAGAGTTTAGTGAGTAGAGCTCTAGACGATATACCACATGTTGTTGGAGTCAATAATCATATGGGCTCACTGTTCACTCAGCTACCTGATCAGATGGGATGGTTAATGAGTATCTTACAATCAAAATCAAAATCTCTACCTAAAGATTTATTTTTTATTGATAGTTTTACATCGCAATTCAGTGTCGGCTATCAAATAGCGGATATGCACGACGTTTCCACCGCAAGACGTGATGTATTTTTAGATAAGGAATTGAACCCAAAACACATGCAAGCTCAAATAGAAACAATCAAACGGACCGCAAGAGCAAATGGATACGCTATCGCGATAGGCCACCCATTTCCTGAAACACTAGCCTTATTAAAAACATCGATTCCGGAATTACAGAAGCAAGGTTTTGAATTTGTGAAAATTACTGAGCTTTTAGACAGTGATATGTTGCGGTCAGCACTAGACAAGCAAATTAGCAAAAAACCTAAAAAGTAATTTTTCTTCTGTGCAAATTTAAATAAATTTTTAACACAATATAGTTGTTACTCTATCTAATTGAATTAATTTATAAACATTAAAGTAAGATTGGAATTTTGCTATAAAAATATACAATAATTTCACTTTTAGGTCTATAATCTAATACTTATGTAAAATCATAATCGCAGTATCTACTGCTCACTAACAATAAGAAAAAACGGAGTTGTCGACCATGGGTCGGTTTGTTATTTTACAAGCTCAACACAACATCAGAAGTCTTTGCCTAAGCAAAAGCTTCTTCTTAAATTGCGCCCTTCTACAGAGCAAAGCAATTCCAATAAGGTCTAAAGAATGAGTTTTCTAGCCGAACTTAAAAGGCGGAATGTAGTTCGTACTGCTGTTACCTATGTAGTAGTATCCTGGCTACTAATTCAAATAGGCAACACTTTATTCACAACTCTAGACTTAGGTGCTGCAGCAAGAAAATTACTCTTCGCGATTCTTCTACTCGGTTTTATCCCAACTGTCTTATTTTCCTGGGCGTTTGAAATTACGCCTGAAGGGATTAAACATGAGCGTGAAGTTGAGCACAATGAAGCCTATACCAACTTAGCAGGCAAGCGCCTAGATATTATTACTATTATTTTAGTAGTCATGGCGATGTTAATGTTTGCCTTTGATCGTTATACGCGTGATGCTCTAATAAACACCAATGAGACACAGGCCAAGTTAGAAATCAGTTACGAAAATAGTAGCAACAATGGGCCCTTAGTAAATAAGGATCCTATAGTTACTGACTCACAGTCTATAGCAGTATTGGCTTTCGACAATATGAGCCAAGATAAAAGCAATAGTTATTTTTCTGATGGTATTTCAGAAGAAATTCTTAACGCTCTAGTGAAGGTAAAAGGGCTTAGAGTTGTCGCTCGTTCATCATCGTTTGCTTATAAAGGTCAAAACTCAGACCTACGTGAGTTAGGTGAAAAGCTTAATGCTGGACATTTACTAGAAGGCAGTGTGCGACGTGATGGCGATAGAGTTCGCATTAGTGCGACTTTAATTAATGCCCA
>CAJQOG010000177.1 GCA_905479875.1 uncultured Gammaproteobacteria bacterium | reverse complement strand
TTACCGTTTTCGTCTAAATCTTGATAAGAATAACCCGCAATAGACAACGCGATTTATTTGAATGCGTCAATTCGTCGTGAAGGTTCTAGTAGATTTGGTACTGATAACCAATGGGGTCTATTTCCTTCTGCTGCTATAGGTGTAGATTTAAACAAATACTTACAATTGAGTAATGTAGATTTATTCAAAGTTCGTTTAGGTTATGGTGTTACTGGTGCACAACCAATTTCTGGTGGTTTATCACAGATTACTTATGGTCTTAATGATGCCCGTACTGGTACCGCTAACCCAGGATTTAATGCAAACCCAGATTTGAAATGGGAAGAAAAGCAAGAACTTAACCTAGGTGTTGAATTCAATACGGGCCGTTTCGGTGCAACTTTAGATATCTATAATAGAGATGTTGTAGATTTTATCTCTCTACAAGCTGAACCAGCAGATTCAGGTTTACCAGCTGGGTTTACTTGGAAGAATGCAGGTGAATTAAATACAAAAGGTGTTGAACTTAGTTTAAATTACGATGTAATCAATAATGATAAAACCTCTTATAATACTGGTTTAATCATGTCAACATATAAAACTGTACTTGCAGATAACAATGGTCAAGCTGATCAAGTTATCGCTAACCTTGGTGCACCTGGTCAAAATGGTACTCCTGTTATTAAAGTTGCAGAAGGAGAAGCAATTGGTCAAATATGGGGCCCTCGTTTTTCAGGAGAAGTAGATGCTTCAGGTACACCAATCTTAGTTGATATTAACGGAGACGGTGAAGTTATTTCTGATCAAGGTAATGCATTAGCAGATAACGGTGATTTTGAAGTTCTAGGTAACGGTTTACCATCTTTAGAAGTTGGTTGGACAAATCAAATTACAGTTGGAAACTGGGATATTAATGCATTCTTTAGAGGTGCTTTCGGTCACAGCCTTGTAAATAACTTTAGAGTATTTTATGAGCCACGTGTTGGATCACAATCTTCTTACAACTTCGGTAACAGTGAATTAGCAAGAAATGATATCAAAACTGCGCAATTCAGCTCTTACTATGTTGAAAAAGCTGATTTTGTAAAATTAGATAACCTTGCAATCGGATACACTTTTGATGTACCTGCTGATTACCTTAATAGCATTCGTATTTCTCTTGCAGGTCAGAACTTATGGACAATCACCAATTATACTGGAATTGATCCAGAGCCAGCTTTACAAGATTTCGGAAACGTATCAAATGGTAGCCAACGTACTTTATTTGGCAATCCTTTAGCTCCTGGTATTGATAGACGTTATAACTACTTCTCTTCTACTACCTTTACTTTAGGTGTAAATATTAATTTCTAAAAAAAATAAAAATGAAAAATATTCTAAAATTAACATTCATTTGTAGCGCACTTATACTGGGCTACTCATGTACAGACCTCGAAGAGGAACTAGAAGGTTCAATTACAGCTCCTTTCGAAAGTGCTGAACTTCCTTCAATACCAGAAGGAGCTACAGGAGCTGGTGGAGCTGCACCAAGTGCGGCATTAGGTGGTGCATATGATGCTCTTAGAGGATCAAGTGCAGGTCATGGAGGTTATTACTCAGTACAAACTGTGGCATCTGATGAACAAGCAATTGGTCAAAAAGGTGGTGACTGGTTTGATGGAGGTATTTGGTTAGAAATGCAAAGACAAACATTAGGTTCTGCAAACGGGCCTATCAACTCTGCATGGGCTGATTCATATGCAGGTATTTCAGAAGCAAATTTAGCTTTAGATAATGCTAGTTTAAGTCCATCAGAAGTTGCTCAAGCTAAAGTACTTAGAGCTTTATTTCACTGGCGTCTTTTAGACATGTTCGGAAGAGTAAAAATTCTTGACGGTACAGGTGCTGATAATCCTCAGTCTACACGTCTCGAAGTTTTCAATTTTGTTGAATCTGAATTATTAGCTGCTATTGGTTCTACTGGTATTACCGCTAGTATGGATTTATCTGGAAGTCCAATTGCTAGTGTTCCTGGACCTTACGGTGTTAACACTTACGGTGCTTTAGGTCTTTTGGCTAAATTATACCTTAATGCCGAAGTTTACACAGGTACTCCACGTTATGAAGAAGCTGACTGGGCTGCTTCATATATCATCGACAATGGTTCTTACCAACTTGCTGATGCTTCTTTTTCTGTACCTAATTTGGCGAAGCGTCCAAATGTTGATTCTGATCCAGCTGAATTAGTTGGTTATCCTGCAGCATTTGCTCCAAATAACCAAAATAGTCCTGAAACAGTTTGGGCTATAAATTATGATGCAGTTACTGGTGGAGGAATGAACTTTATTCAAATGAATCTTCATTACAGTTCTCAGCAGACTTTCTTATCTAATGATCAGCCTTGGAATGGATATCAAGTATTAGAAGAATTCTATAACAGTTATGATGCGAATGACTTGAGAAGAGAAGCTAGCTTCTTGGCAGGTCCACAATTAGATTTCGATGGTTCTGCTCTTTTAGATTATGCAGCCGATGACGATGATTTACAATTAACGTATACACCTGAAATTTCTCAGCTTGAGCCAAACTCGATTCGTGAAAGTGGAGCTAGAGCGGCTAAATTTAGTTTTCAATTGTTTAGCCAAAATACTCAGAACAATGACTACCCACTTGTACGTTTAGGTGATGTTCATTTAATGAGAGGTGAAGCTAGAGCTAGAGCTGCTGGTGACTGGAGTTTAGCTTTACCTGATGTAAATGCAATTAAAGCACGTGCTGGTCTTGCTGCCGTTGGATCTATTACTGCTGACGAATTCTTAGCAGAACGAGGTAAAGAAATGTTCCAGGAGGCAACTCGTAGAACTGACCTTATCCGTTTCGGTAAATTTACTACCACAACTTGGTGGGAGAAATCTACTACAGATGCTCATAGAGTTGTTTTCCCAATACCACAACCACAGATTGATGCTTCTAACGGATCATTAACTCAGAACCCTGGTTACTAAGTAAATTAAAACTTACA
>CAJQOG010000176.1 GCA_905479875.1 uncultured Gammaproteobacteria bacterium | reverse complement strand
GCCTCAGTAATTTCAAGGCGGGCAAGATTCGCGATGTGTAATACGTCATCGGATGTCAAAGCCATATCAAATCTCCAAAATGGGGTCTAGAAAATCTCTCAAGACATAATTAATGTAAAGCTGGGCGAACCAGCAAGAAGAGTTACGGTCTGAGAGAAGCTTCATTTTACATTGCAGCTTGCCCAAAGTCTCACCCATTGTTAGAGTGCAAGGTTAAATGCTCCAAGCACTTGATTGTTTGGTAAACTATTACAACTAAAAATAACTACAGAAAGCATTCTCACCATGATGAAATGGCTCAAAGGCTACATGTCCTCAGATCTCTCGATTGATTTGGGAACTGCCAATACTTTAATTTATATGCGCGGAAAAGGCGTAGTTCTAGACGAACCTTCAGTGGTTGCTATTCGTGATGACGGTAGTCGCGGTGGAAAAATTGTACAGGCGGTTGGTCTAGAAGCTAAAAACATGCTGGGTAGAACCCCCGGTAACATTACAGCAATTCGCCCATTACGTGATGGCGTAATCGCTGATTTCAGCGTGACTGAAGTCATGCTTCAGCATTTCATTAAAAAAGTTCATGGCAGCAGCTATATAAATCCTAGCCCACGCGTATTGATTTGTGTACCTTTTGGCTCTACACAAGTAGAACGTAAAGCTATTCGTGAGTCAGCCGAAGGCGCTGGTGCGCGTCGTGTTTACCTAATTGAAGAACCAATGGCTGCAGCAATCGGAGCTGGAATGCCAGTTTCTGAAGCTAGAGGCTCTATGGTGCTGGATATTGGTGGCGGAACCTCAGAAGTAGCCGTTATATCACTAAATGGTATTGTTTATGCAGCATCTGAACGCACCGGTGGTGACCGCTTTGATGATTCAATTACCAGTTATGTACGCAGAAACTACGGTATTTTGATTGGTGAAGCGACAGCTGAGAAAATCAAACATACGATTGGTTCGGCTTACCCTGGAGATGAAATTCGTGAAATTTCTGTTAAAGGTCGCAATCTTTCCGAGGGTATTCCACGCAGTTTCACTTTGAATTCAAACGAAATTCTTGAAGCCTTACAAGAGCCATTACAAGCCATTGTCAGTGCTGTTAAAGCTGCATTAGAACAAACGCCACCTGAATTAGGTGCCGATGTTGCTGAACGCGGTATTGTTTTAACAGGTGGCGGTGCATTATTAAGAGACCTTGACCGCCTTCTAATGGAAGAAACTGGATTGCCCGTTGTCGTTGCCGATGACCCTCTTACTTGCGTTGCTCGTGGCGGAGGCCGAGTGCTTGAAATGGTAGATGAGCACGGTCCTGGCATTTTTGGTCTCGAATAGAGCAAAAATATTCAATTTTGTCCGATTCTTGAATAGCTGACATTTTAGGTGTAAGCTATTTGCTAATATCTTGATAAATAATAAGTATTTTTGTGAAAGCTACCCTTGACTAGGGTAATTATTCACAAGCAAAGATAAAGCTGCACTGATGAGAACATCAGTCAAAATTATTCCTAAATTTAATGTACATGGATTTACATCAGATTTAATATGCATTAATAAGATTTTCAAACTTTGAATTCTTTAAACACAACACAACGAAAAATGTTTTTACGCGGACCGTCTTTATCGGTGCGGTTTATATTATTTACTTCTATGTGTATTGCTCTTATGCTCTTGGATTCTCGTTACCAACAACTTGAAAAAATCCGTAGTGCGGCAAGCACCATGGTTTACCCATTACGTGTTGCGGCAAATACCCCTTACAAATTTTCAAATTGGTTTTCAAATAGTCTTAGAACACGCAAAGATTTACGTCAAGAAAATTCTCAATTACGTTTATCACAACAAACATCACAATTTGAATTACAACGCTTTCAACAACTTGAAGCCGAGAATCATCGCTTACGAGTTTTATTAGAATCCGCTCAAGCTCAAGAACTCAATTTACAAATGGCCGAAATCATGCGGGTGAGTTTAGATCCAGGACGTCATCATGTGATTTTAAACCAAGGCGCACAGCTTGGAATTAATAAAGGACAAGTAGTTATTGACGCAGAAGGTTTGATGGGGCAAATTATTCGCACCGATCTTTTGCAATCTGAAGCTGTATTAATTACTGACTCTAATCACGTAACCCCAATTGAGGTGAATCGAAACGGATTAAGGAATATAGCCTATGGAAACGGTGATGATAAACTTTTACATCTACCGTACTTTGCGCAAAATTCCGAACTCAAAGAAGGTGATTTATTAGTAACCTCTGGTTTAGGTGGTCGTTTTCCAGTCGGTATTCCGGTTGCTAAAATCATGAAAATTAATCGCGACCCGAGTAAAACTTTCTTAGATGTTTATGCTGAACCAATTGCAGCTTTAGATCAAAGTCGTTTAGTTGCCGTGGTTAAAAACGACGACAACTTTGAACGTCGTAAAGCTCGAACAAAAATTCCTACTGATACCAACCTAGACACAACACGCACAGAAATAGCCAAAGCCGATACCACTATAGCTAAGCCAATCCCTGAAGAAACCGAGACGCTAAACCCAACTAACGTTAGTCACTAACTTCATGTATCAATTCAGTTCTCGCGAAATTAATTTGCGAATAATCTTAAGTGTTTTAATCGCTCTGCTTTTCACAACTATTCCTTTAGTTGATGCAGTTAATTTTTACCGCCCTTTATTTATCCCCTTAATTGTTTTGTATTGGGCAATATTTCATCCTATAAATTTTGGCTTTGGTAAGTCTTTACTTATCGGTATAAGCTTAGAAGTCTTGCAATCATTATTGATAGGGCAAGCTTCGATTGGCTTGGTTTGTATTGTATTTTTTGCGTTAAATAATAGCCGCCGCTTACAGCTCGCGGCTGTGCCACAACAAATGCTTACCGTATTATTCTTACTCTTGTTTTTTCAATTCACCCAGGTATGGATAGAGAATATTTTAGATAGACCTAGCGACTATTATGCGCGCGGAATAGCGGCATTGATAAGTGCAATTCTTTGGCCTGGAATTATTTATTTTATGCGTGGTCTGATTCTAAGAAAAAAGAAATCCACCTAATTAAGCTCACTCAAATTAATTCCAAGCCGGCACTTACAAATTCATGAAGCTAATTCGAAAACGAAAACGCATGAAGAATACTCATCTTGAAAAGCAGGTGTTTAATCTGCGACTTGTCATAGCCGTTTTCATAATTTTTATTCTTTTTGCTATCCTCTTTGGACGTCTGGCCTATTTACAGGTAACTAATCACCAGTACTACAGTGATTTGTCCGCCGGCAACAGGATTCGTATTGAACCTATCCCGCCTAATAGGGGCTTAATTTACGATAGGAATGGTGTTGTTTTAGCAGAAAATGTACCTACTTTTGAATTAGTCATTATTCCTGAAGAAACTAAAGATATTACAGCCACTATTGCTCAGATTGAGCAATTCATTGATCTCAGCGCTGAACAAAAGACACGCTTCCAACGACAAAAGAAACGTTACCGTTCTTTTGAAAAAATTCCATTACTTTCTCACTTATCTGAAGAAGATGTTGCGGCCATAGCTGCCAATATGGCCGATTTACCAGGCGTACATATCCGAGCACGCTTATCGCGCTTTTACCCCTTAGGACCCGAAACCGTACATGTTGTCGGCTATATGGGCGGAATTAATGATAAAGACTTACAACGAATAGACAGTCGTGCTTATTCAGGCACATCATATATTGGCAAAACCGGCATTGAGCAAACCTTTGAAAACCAACTATTAGGAACTGTTGGTTATCGACAAGTTTTAACCAATGCGCGTGGTCGAATGATAGAAGTTATACAGGATGACCCGCCCACTTCTGGCGAAGACTTGCGTTTAACTCTAGATATAACTTTGCAAACTAAAGCCATGGATATAATGGGCGATAGACGAGGCGCGGTGGTTGCACTTAACCCTCAAACTGGTGAGATTCTAGCTCTGGTAAGTTCCCCAAGCTACGATGGCAATGGCTTTAGTAAAGGCCTAACTCAAGCAGAATTTGATTTACTTCTTAACAATCCTGATAAACCCTTATTAAACCGATCAATCACAGGGCTATATCCACCTGGTTCTACGGTAAAGCCCATGATTGGCTTAGCCGGATTAGAGCTTGGTAAAACTAATAAAGCACACAGTACTTACTGTCCTGGTTTCTTTAAGCTCCCAGAAAATGAACGACCATATCGAGATTGGAAGCGCAGCGGACATGGGCATGTCAATTTATTCAGTGCAATAGCTCAGTCTTGTGATGTTTATTTTTATGAGCTTGCCCTAGAACTTGGTATTGATCGTTTGCACGACTACTTGCAGCAATTCATGCTTGGCGAAACCATAGATCCCGGCATTAGAGGCAGCAAAAAAGGTTTATTACCTTCGCGCGAGTGGAAAAGAGCAAATTTTAAGAATCCTGGCGATAAAGTTTGGTTTCCCGGTGAGACTGTAATTACAGGTATCGGGCAAGGTTATATGCTGACATCCCCATTACAACTCGCTACCGCAACTGCGATTATTGCAAATCGCGGGGAGTATCATCAACCCCATCTAATCAAACGCGTTGGTAAAGCCTATCAAATTGATTTCAACGATGAAGCAAAACACTATACGGCAGTAAAAGCACGCAAAGAAAACTGGGATGAAATTATTGCAAGCATGGAATCTGTAGTCCATGGAAAAAATGGCACGGCTAGACATATCAGTAATGATTTAACTTTCCAAATGGCAGGAAAGTCAGGAACGGCGCAGGTATTCACTTTAGGTGAAGATCAAGAGTATGATGCCGAAGAGCTTGCAGAACGCCTTAGAGATCATTCTTTATTTATAGCTTTTGCCCCTATAAAAAACCCAGAAATTGCAGTTGCCGTCATTGTAGAAAATGGAGGCGGCGGTAGTTCAGTAGCCGCACCCATTGCCAGCCAAGTAATTCAAGCTCATCTTTCAAGCTTAGCTGCAGAGGACTCTCAAGATATAATAAGTTCTGCACAAATAAAACTAGCTAAAAACTCATCTCATGAGCAAGCAACCGAGAGATCGCAATGATTCGCAAACTTGTCAATTTATTGCGTGGCAAAGGCGACATCAACACAGAAAGTGGTCTCTTTTTCCGTTTACACATTGATAGCGTATTACTTGCCCTCCTTTTAATCGTAGCAATTTTCGGTTTTTTTGTTTTATACAGCGCAGGCAATCAATCCACAGCATTAATCACACGCCAAGCTATTCGATTAGCGATTGCTCTAGGCGTGATGTTTGTGGTTGCGCAAATTCCTCCAAAATTCATAAGAATCTGGTCGCCTTTATTATTCATTATTGGTTTGGGAATGCTGATTGCCGTTGTTTATGTAGGTGATGTGGGCAAAGGAGCTAAGCGCTGGCTAGATTTAGGCTTTATGCGATTCCAGCCCTCAGAGCTCATGAAACTTGCTGTGCCCATGATGATTGCCTGGTATTTACATTTTCGTGCACTGCCCGCAAAATTTAGTGTGAACTTAATTGCGATTACATTAATTGCTATCCCTACAGCCCTAATCTCTATCCAACCAGACTTAGGCACATCTTTACTCATCGCCGCTTCCGGCGTGTTTATTATTTTATTAGCAGGACTGTCTTTACGTTTAATTGTCGCTAGCACTTTGTTAGCAATAATTGCTGCTCCTATTTACTGGTTTACCTTAATGAAGGAATACCAAAAAACCCGAGTTCTAACTTTATTAAACCCAGAAAATGACCCTCTTGGTTCCGGTTATCACATTATTCAATCAAAAATCGCCATCGGTTCCGGAGGAATTTTTGGGAAAGGCTGGCTAAATGGCACACAAGGCCAGTTAGAATTCTTACCCGAGCGAACAACAGATTTTATCTTCGCAGTACTAGGAGAAGAATTTGGCTTGATAGGTTTACTTATATTACTATTTGTTTACTCACTAATTATTATTCGCGGCCTAGTGATTGCTTCACAAGCAAGCGACACTTATGAACGATTATTAGCAGGCAGTATTAGTCTTACCTTTTTTGTTTATGTGTTTGTAAACACAGGAATGGTAACCGGATTACTTCCCGTTGTTGGAGTACCCTTACCATTAATTAGTTATGGTGGTACATCTATGGTTACACTGATGGCAGGTTTTGGTATATTGATGTCTATACAAACCCATAAACGCATGTTTAGTAACCTGCGGTAAAGCAACACATAATATTCACAAAAGTCTGTTTTAATTAAAATACTTACTATTAATTAGGTACACATAAACTTATGTCATCACATAAAACCACATTAATTTTTCTCTCTAGCATCTTATGCTTAATTGCATGCACTCCAACCGCAAGCAAAGCAAATGCGGGGCCAGATGAAACTCCGGCAATACAAACTGTTCAAGATAAAAAATTAGTAAAAAAAGTGCTGGATAACACGATTGTCAAAGACTACCCGTGGCCAACAGAAAGCGAAGAAGAACTTGCAATTTACGCCGCTGCTGAATCTTTAGACTTAGAGCGCCCATTGATCAAAGCCTTTGTTAATAAAATGGTTACCGAACATGGCTTTGAAGCTAAATACATTACTGATGTTTTGGCTCAATCTGTAAACAAACACTCTATTTTAAAAGCTATTTCTCGTCCGGCTGAAAAAAGCAAAGAATGGTTTGAGTACCGCCCTATTTTCTTAACTGAAAAACGCATTAACAAGGGTAAAGAATTTATCCAAACACATGCCTTAGCCTTACAAAGTGCAGAAGATACATATGGTGTTCCCAAGGAAGTCATCACAGCAATAATTGGTGTAGAAACTTTCTACGGAAAAATCACTGGAAAATATAAGGTTCTAGATGCCTTGGTTACACTTGGGTTTAATTACCCACCGCGAGCAAATTTTTTCAGAAAAGAACTTGAAGAATTCTTTTTACTCAGTCGCGAAGAAGGTTTTGACACCACTACAGTATTAGGCTCTTATGCTGGCGCAATGGGCAATGCGCAATTCATTTCTTCAAGCTACCGTAACTGGACAGCTGATGGTGACGGCGATGGCAAACGCGATCTTTGGAATAGCTGGCCAGATGCTATACACAGTGTTGCCAATTATTTTAGTGATCATAATTGGGCCAGGAAGCAAGAGGTTATTACTAAAGCAAAATTACCAGATGACCTAAAAAACTCTTTTGAAAAAACTAAAGTAAACTTAAAAGAACATACAATTGGTTCATTACAAGATCTGGGCGTTATTTTCAAAACCAGTCTTAATCGCCAAGATCCTGCGCTGGTTGTTGTTATGCAACAAGAAAAAAACACTGATTACTATGTGGGTTTTAATAATTTTTACACCATAACGCGTTACAACCGCAGTCCGATGTATGCTCTTGCGGTTCATCAACTTAGTCAAGAACTAAGTAAGACTACTATCAACCCATAAATAAAAAATATGAACTACGCCATGCTAAATAAATCGAGACTATTAATTCTTATTCTGCCTTTTATTTTAGCTGGTTGTAGCTTTACACATAACAATTCAACACAGCCTCCTCGTCCTGTTGGAAATAACACTAGCTCGCCCATTACACCTCCTGCGACCAGCCCAAGTGTTCCGACTCAGGTGACCCAAGAAAATATAGAACGCTTTTATGTAGTGCATGGAAGGCGCTATGCGATAATGAAATCAAGTCAAGGCTTTACTGAAACTGGCACCGCATCATGGTACGGCGACCCATTCCATGGAAGAAAAACATCTAACGGTGAAGTTTATGACATGTATCAAATGACGGCAGCGCATAAACATTTGCCACTACCTACATTTATAGAAGTCACCAATTTACGAAACAATAAAACGCTTGTGCTTCGCGTGAATGATCGAGGACCCTTTGTGGGCAATCGTGTATTGGATTTATCATATGCCGCAGCTAAAGAGTTAGATGTGCTTCAATCAGGCACTGCTCCAATAAGCATTAGAGCCTTAGATGACTTAAATATCTTAGAAGACCAATCTCGTCAGCTACAAGCCAATAAAGTAAATTATATTCAAGTAGCTTCATTTACAGAGCATAGCAACGCATTTGCTTACCAGAAACGTCTGATTGCCAATGGGATTAAAGACTCGCGTATTGTTCAAGTTCGAGATAGTCGAGGACAAAATTTACTGCGCGTCCAAATTGGACCAATTAATAACGGTCAAGCCTATGACCAAGCTATAGAAAAACTCAATAAAATTGGCATTAGTAACACTTTACTTGTTTCCGAGTAAATACCTAAAAACGCTGCTAATCAGTTAAAATACATAACAATTTCATTAACCTCGGTATATGAACTTTATATTTTAAAAACAATCCCAATATAAGCTTTATTCTTTTAATCAGCACCAATACATACATTACTATTAAAGTACAAACAAACTCTATGAAAAAACTCATAAGCTTTAGCTGCATTTTGGCTCTTCAATTTTTGGCATTAAATATTTTTGCGGCTAATGTAGTACCGCAGCCACCCACTATATCTGCCAGCAATTACTTACTACTCGATTCTAAAAGTGGGCAGGTTCTAGCAGAAAAAGGCATCGACGAAAAAGTTAATCCAGCCAGTATCACCAAAATGATGACCAGTTATGTTATTGCTGATTCTTTAAAAAAAGGTCGTATAAGCTTAGACGATGAAGTATTTATTTCAGAAAATGCTTATAAAGCTGAAGGTTCACGAACATTTGTTGAAATTAATACTCGCGTTAAAATCATGGATTTAATCCGAGGATTAGTCATTCAGTCTGGAAACGATGCAGCTATTGCCCTAGCCGAGCATCTAGCTGGCAGTGAAGATGCTTTTGTACAAACCATGAATTCTTATGCCAAAGAATTGGGCATGCAGAATACCAGTTACGCTAATAGTACGGGATTTACTGATGACAATCATTACACCACAGCGCGTGATATAGCTATTTTATCAAAAGCATTAATAAACAATCATCCTGAGCATTACGCCATCTATAAAGAAAAAGAATTCAGCTATAACGGTATCAAACAAAATAATCGCAATAACTTACTTTGGCGTGACGATGCCATAGACGGAATAAAAACGGGGCACACTGAAGCAGCCGGTTATTGTTTAGCGGCTTCTGCAGTTAAAAAAAATATGCGCTTGATTAGCGTAGTCCTAGGAACAAATAGTTCTAATGCTAGGATTAACGCCAGCCAAACTTTATTAAATTATGGCTTTAGTTTTTATGAGGCTCAAACACTTTACACTCCAGACAAAGAAATTTTGCAACAAAAAATATGGAAAGCTGAAGAAGATACCGTTTCATTAAGAGTAAATGAACCTGTACACGTAACTATTCCACGTGGGCGTTACCAAGACTTAAAGATTTCCAGTAATATTTCATCTCAAATTATTGCACCTGTAAGTCAAGCAACCTCTTTAGGCACGCTAGACATAAGCTTAGATGGAGTAACGATTGCAAGCGCAAAACTCTACCCCGCACAAAATATTGCTGAAGCAGGTTTTTTTAAACGCAGTGCGGACGGCATAAAATTGTGGTTTGCAGATTAATATTGAATATATAAATTATATGAACAATAAATCCTTACAAAACTCTGACAGCACACAAGAAACTCTTTTAGAGTTTCCATGTGAATTCCCTTTGAAAATTATGGGAAACAATCATCCCGAATTTATTGGCATGATGTGTGATTTAGTCACAAAACATATTAGTCATCAGATAGTTCAAGAGGCCATTGATCAGCGTCAAAGTTCAAGCGGCAAATATTTATCAGTCACGCTTACTATTACGGCAGAAAGCAAGCAACAGTTAGATAATATCTATCAGGAACTGTACGAGCATATAGACGTAAAAATGACTTTGTAAGTAATAAATATGTCCATTTCTGCTAAATTACCACATTGCAAACACCTAGGTATCGTTCCCTACCAAGAAACTTGGGAGGAGATGAAAGAGTTCACACTGCAGCGCAACGAAGATACCCAAGATGAACTGTGGTTTTTGCAGCACCCTCCAGTTTTTACACAAGGGTTAAATGGGCGTAAAGAGCACGAATTAATGCCCGGTGATATTCCAGTAATACCTATTGATCGTGGCGGGCAAATTACTTATCACGGTCCTGGCCAGCTAGTGGTCTATCCGCTTATTGATCTACAAAGACTTAATTTAACAACCCGCGATTTAGTATGCCAATTAGAAAAAGCAATTATCGCTTGTTTAGCCGAATACAATATTCAAGCTAAAGGTAAACGCGACGCACCTGGCGTGTATGTTGATGAACGCAAAATTGGAAGTCTTGGCTTACGAATAAAAAAACAACGAAGTTACCACGGCCTTTCTTTAAATATAAACATGGACCTTGAGCCCTTTCTACGTATAAATCCTTGCGGGTATCAAGGCTTAATCATGACTGATATCCAAAAAGAATCTAATCTCACAGATCTCATAAGCGTTGAAGAAGTAGCAACAAAACTTGAAAAACATCTAATTGATAATCTTGGTTACTAATTCTGTTCTCTAAGCCAGCACCACTTTCAGCAAAGCCTGTTAAAATACACCTATGACTACTACAAGCAAATCGGTAAATCGACCTGAACGCCCCAAGAAACTTGAAGCTGGCAAAAAAATGACTGCTGCTGAAAAAATGGCGCGCATTCCCATAAAAATTGAACCCACAGTAAAAGCTTTACGCAAACCAGATTGGATACGGGTAAAGCTACCTTTAAGTAATAAAGTAGACAAATTAAAAGAAAAACTTCGAGCAAATAATTTAGTTACCGTTTGCGAAGAAGCAAGCTGCCCTAACCTGACTGAATGCTTTACCAAAGGTACTGCCACATTCATGATCATGGGTGACATTTGTACTCGCCGTTGTTCTTTTTGTGATGTTGCTCACGGAAGGCCCAATACCTTAAACAAAGACGAACCTGAAAATCTGGCAAAAACTATCCAAGACATGGGTTTGAAGTATGTGGTTATCACCTCTGTTGATCGTGATGACCTGCTTGATGGCGGCGCACAGCATTTTGTAGATTGTATAAGTGCAATTCGTGAACGCTCACCTCAAGTAAAAATTGAAGTATTGGTTCCAGATTTTAGAGGTCGCTTAGATAAGGCTTTAGAAATTACTCAAAAAGCGTTGCCTGATGTATTTAATCACAACCTAGAAACCGTTCCACGAATTTATCGCAAGGTTAGACCAGGTTCTGATTATCAACATTCTTTAAATTTACTCAGTAAGTTCAAGGCGCAAAATCCAAACATAACTACCAAATCAGGCATCATGGTGGGGATTGAAGAAACATTTGATGAGGTTCTGGAAGTTATGCAAGATTTGCGTAAACATCATGTTGATATGCTCACGGTTGGGCAATATTTACAACCCAGTAAACACCACTTACCCGTGACTAGATATTGGACGCCTGATGAATTTAAACAGTTAGAAACCGAAGGGTATGCGATGGGTTTCAAGCATGTGGCAAGTGGGCCTATGGTAAGAAGCTCATATCATGCTGATTTACAAGCAGAAAACCAATTTTCTACAATGGGTTAATCCCTAGCTCTTTTATAGTTGCTTTTTTACAACAAATAATTGCAAGTATAAGCGCAAAGCAGTCATAGTTCGCGTTTACCACTACTAAAAATTTTCTTAAAACAGGCTAAAAAAAGCTTGGAAATCAAACTTGTTACAAGAAATGCACAAGATTGTAAACAAGCATGACTTTTTGTTGCAACATAGTTTCAGTTCAGTACGCAATCTGTTAAAGTTCGCCTGCTTTAGCTAAATAATGTGCCAGAGAGACCTGTTTCTGGCACTCATCTTTTTTTTTGGGGATTTACCTTGGAGGTAATTAAATGAAATTTCGTGCTTTAAATACCCTGCTTGCTTCGGCTGTTGTCGTTGCTTTAGCTGGTTGCGCTCAGTCTACTAGCGGTTCTGCTGGTTCACAAAGTGCTGCTAGCCAATCTGCGGGTCAAACGGCTTCTAGCCAAACTGCTGGTTCACAATCTGCTGGTCAAACAGCTGGTTCACAATCTGCAGGCTCACAACAAGCTGCTGGTTCACAATCTGCTGGTCAAACAGCTGGTTCACAACAAGCTGCTGGTTCACAATCTGCTGGTCAAACAGCTGGTTCGCAACAAGCTGCTGGTTCACAATCTGCTTCACAACAAGCTGCACCAGTTGCTCAAGCTCCTGTAATGGCTCCAAAAGAAGATGATTCAGCTATGAAAGCTGAAATGATGAAGCGTGAAGCTGAAATCGATCGTCTTCGTCGTGAGTTAGCTCTAGCTCAGAGCGCACCTACACAAATTAAAGAAGTTTGTGGTGCTAACTGTGGCG
>CAJQOG010000175.1 GCA_905479875.1 uncultured Gammaproteobacteria bacterium | reverse complement strand
TTTGGCATTATTGCTGCAAAGCATAGTAACAGCCCAATGTCATGGCTTATCCCTGGCGACGATGATGGTAAAGTTACCTTAGAACGAATGCAATTGGAATCCATGCAAGATTTTATCGTTATTTCTAATACCCATTCGTTTATGATGCGTGACCGTGAAACTATTCAGCAAGTTTTATATTTTCTTGAGTACGGAGAATTTTTGAAAATAAGTAATGAATAAAAATACTAAAAAAATTGGTTTAGTTCTTGGCAGTGGCTCTGCTCGTGGTATGAGCCATATTGGTGTTATTCGTGCCTTAGAGAAAATGGGCATAACACCTGATATCGTTGTTGGCTGTTCTGTAGGCTCTTTGGTTGGAGCGTCATATCTCTTCGGAAAATTAGATGCCTTAGAGGAATGGGCCAGTGCCTTTAATAAAAGAACGATTGCTAGTTATTTTGATTTGAATTTTTCCATGCGTGGATTTGTCAAACAAGAGCGCATGCAGGATTTTTATGAAGAGTATGTGTGTTCAGGTGATGTATTAATCAGCCAAATGCCAAAACCATTTGCAGCTGTCGCTTGTGATTTAAGCAGCGGTGAGGAAATTTGGTTAAAGAGTGGTAATGTAATAGATGCTCTGTGGGCATCTATGTCATATCCTGGATTATACCCAGCTTTCAGACATCAAGATCGTTGGTTAGTTGATGGGGGTTTAGTTAACCCAGTGCCGGTATCGATTGCAAAGTCCATGGGGGCCGATGTGATTATTGCGGTTAATTTAAATTCTGATATATCTAAGATACATGAGTTAACTGGGAAAACAGATGAAGACGATGAACCCATAAACTTAAATAAAACTTTTATAGGGAAGGCCAAAAAGAGTATTCAGTCGGTTACTCCAGGTTGGTTAAGTTCTAATTCTAAGAATGAATCACAGCAACCCAAAATGTTTGATGTATTGACGACGTCTATCGACATTATGCAAGACCGAATTACCCGCAGCCAACTGGTAGGTGATCCTCCAGATGTCGTTTTAGCTCCGCGTTTAAGTCATATTGGTTTGCTTGAATTACATAAAGCGGCCGAAGCTATTAAGGAGGGCGAGGCTTGTGTGAATCGTATGGCGGAAGAGATAGAATATAGAATTAATCGATAAAATAAACAATAAAAACAATAAGTTACGTTTATTTTGTGGCCGCTTTTATTTTGAGCAATTTCTTTAAGAGTAGACTGCTACAATAAAACGTCAAAAAAATAAATTGACTAATTAATAATATAACCCTGGGAGGGGAGAGACATGGAAACTTTATTACCTTGGATTTTGAGTATAGCTGGTGGTGCGGGCGGTGGTGCTGGTGCAGGCGCTCTTTTAAAAGAGAAAGGTTTGGGCATGGTTGGAAATTTATTGGCTGGTGGAGCAGGCGGCGCGTTAGGTGGTGCTGGTTTTTCAATAGCAAGTTTGATTCCAGCTATTGGTAGTATGCTTGGTTCCTCAGGTGGTAGTCTTGTAGGTGGCGGTATCAATGGTCTAATCTTAACTGCAGTAATCGGCTTTGTTAAGAGTAAAATGTCAAAATAAGTAATAAAACATTTTAAGTTTAAAAAAGGTCAGTCTTAAAGACTGGCCTTTTTATTTTTGAACAATATATAAAAGTAATTTTAAGGAAAGCATGACATTAAGTTTCGGATTAGGTGAATTTGTTTCAACAGCATGTGCAATTGCATGGGCATTGAGCGTGGTATTGTTTCGCCGCAGTGGTGAGAGCATGCCAGCCTTTGAGATGAATTTTGTAAAAAATGTTATTGCTTCTGTTTTACTCCTAGCTACGGTTATTGTGGTGGAAGTGTTTTTTGATGGTACTGGAATCCCCTCATATTCCAATTACGATATGGCGCTGACTATTGTTTCTGGTGTGATTGGTTTAGCAATCGCTGACACATGGTATTTCAAAGGTCTGCAGTATTTAGGTGCTGCTAGAATGGGGATTGTTGCTACCATTTACAGCCCTTCTATTATTTGTCTGTCGGCAATGTTTTTAGGGGAGTCTTTGCAGGGTTGGCAATATCTTGGTTTTGTATTGGTATTATTAGGTTTGTTGTTAGTCGCTTGGAAACAAAATAAAGAAGATATTACTCCTGAGAATTTGCGTAAAGGATTATTATTCGGTGGCACAGCCGTTTTCCTTACTGCCGCTGGGGTACTGATGGTAACTGGTGTAATGGACAGACAACCTTTCTTCTGGACGGCTCTTATACGCATGCTTGCTGGTCTAGCAGGTATGTGTTTCTTTATGACCATACGTAGAGAATGGCCATTGTTTAGAGAAAACCTAAAAGGTAAGCATCCTTGGAAAACTATAATATTTGCCAGTTTCTTAGGTGGTTATTTATCCATGTGCTTATGGTTAGCCGGTTATAAATTAATAAACCCAGCAGTGTCTTCAATTCTTAACGAAACGTCTTCTGTGTTTATTGTGTTCTTTGCATGGTTAATTTTAAAAGAACATATTTCAAAACAAAAACTTGCCGGTTTGTTATTGACAGTCAGTGGTGTTTTGGTTGTCTTAATGGCCTAAATGATGCAAATAGGAAATCAAACAAAAGATTATATTGTTCCCCCCTGTGAAGAAGATGTTGAAACACTATTAATTGACGAGTCGTTTCTTTTGGTCAATAAGCCGCGCCCATTGCTCTCAGTTCCTGGTAAACATGCTCTCAATAAAGATTGCCTAATCACACGTTTATTAGAAAATTATCCCGAAGCACGCATCGTTCATCGCTTAGATATGAATACTTCCGGAATTATGGTTATTGCACTAAGTAAAGAAAGTCATCGTAATTTAAGTATTCAATTTGAAAAACGTAATACCTATAAAGAGTATGTGGCGGTCTTGTTCGGTAAGCTTGAGAAAGATGCTGGCACTATTGAGCTTCCCTTAATATGTGATTGGCCAAATCGCCCTAAACAAATAGTAGATTACGAGGTGGGCAAATCAGCTTTAACGCATTATGAAGTCTTGAGGCGTGACGAAGAAATGACACGTGTTTTATTCAAACCAGTAACAGGGCGTTCACATCAACTACGTGTGCATGCAGCTGAAATTGGGCATGCAATTTTGGGTGATCGTTTATATGCTCATGAAAAAGCGCTCGCAATGTCACAACGCCTAATGTTGCATGCATATAAATTAGAATTTGATCATCCAATCACGGGTGAGCGAGTGAAGGGTGTTTGTGATGTGCCTTTTTAGTACTCTAAGCGCAACGCATGTTGCATCACATGAAATATAAAACTCTGCTCATACACGCCCGTTAAAAGATGTGCAGAAGGACCTTTGGCATAAACGCCTACATCGGTACCCGAATGCGTTTCGCTACTCATGGGTATTGCAGATTCTTGTAAATAATTCTTATCTTCTGTGTCAACGTCAGTTAAGTCAGGTCGTGAATTTTCGTTTTTATAACTTTCAACTCGATGCGGATATGTTTTGCTACCTGCAGGCTGACTGTCGCTAGCCGCTGTGTGACCAGAGCCATTTAAGTAAGCAAGTGTTGTATAAGGTTTACCTGTAGCATCTAAGCTTAATTGAGTTTCGCCTTCACTATTAGTGCGAGCGGCTTTACCTAAAATTGGATTGCCACGCTGAGGATAACCAGCAAACTCCATAACGTGTCCATGATCGGCTGTAACAACAATTAATGTGTCTTCATCATTAGTTAGTTCATCTGCTACTTTCACAGCATCCGCCATGGCGATGGCGTCATGTAAGGCACGGTAAGCATTAGAGGCATGGTGGGCGTGATCTATTCGGCCGCCTTCAACTAATAAGAAGAAGCCTTTCTCATTATCTAATTTTTGTATCGCAACTGAGGTCATTTCAGCGATGGACGGTTCGCCTTTTTCAGTTTTTGTGCGGTCTGCCTCATATTGCATATGGCTAGGTTCAAACAAGCCGAGTAATTTTCCATTTTGAGTTTTAACTTTATCAAAACCTTCTTGATCAAATACAAATTGTCCTTTAGGGTTTTTCGTTTTCCAAACATCAATTAAATTTAAATTATCACTACGCGCACCTTTTTTATCGATGTATTCAAAATCTTGTATAGTATTGGGAATAAAGCTTGAGCGACCGCCACCAAGTAAAACTTCAATGCCATCACCTTTATTGAAGTTCACTAATTGTGTGGCTATGTCTTCGCAGCCTTCAGGGGCTTGGGCTTCCCATCCTCGAGAAGCACTATGTGCATAGGCTGCTGCTGGTGTTGCATGGGTAATCTTTGCTGTACTCACAACACCGGTTCTAAATCCTTGCTCTTCGGCAAGCTCTAATAAAGTAGGAACCATACTGGATTGAGTAGAACCACAGTCTTGAGATACAACCTTGTCATTTAGTCCCACAACGCCAATTTTAGTTTTCACTCCACTGAGCATTGCCGTTGCTGTTCCAGCTGAGTCAGGAGTTTGACTGTCGGTATTGTAAGTTTTACTCAATCCGGAATAGGGGAAGCTTTCAAAACTTAAGTAATTTTCTTCCCCGGACTCACCGCGTAATTGTCCGTCTAAAATTCTTGCCGCCGTAACTGTCGCCACACTCATGCCATCGCCGATAAATATGATTACATTTTTTGCAGGCTTATTATTTTCTTTTTGCTGCAATTTTTTTTGTAATACACTTTGTCCCGACTGAAACCATGGGTCAGAATTTTCCATCTTAATTGCATCGATATTACTGCAAGCACTGGTTAAAAGGGCAGAGGCAATAATGGTTAATAATGCAGAAATTTTATTTTTTTGATAATTCATTTTCTAAACTCTCTAGTTCGGTATAACGTACACGTCGGTAACGAAATTTACTGGCTGCCTTCATGTTATTAGCTAAAACGGTATGCAGCTCATTATCCCAATAACCCCATTTTTCAATCATTGCCTTGGCTTCATTGTTTTTGCCACTAGCCTGTATAGCAAGAACTTCTTCTAGCATCTTGGCAGCTATTTCAGGAAATAGTTGGTAATCAACCGTGATGAGCTGGGTTTCTGGGTCAAAGCTAAATACTTCATTTTCTAAAAAGTAATTAAACTGCATAAGTTGCATTGTTTGATATGCTTGAGTACGTCGTGGCTTACTGGTATTTAATACTCTTAGTACACCGCCTGCTTGAATCTCTCTAAAGGTGTCGGCACTCATCTGCTCATTGTCTAACATGTACTTTGCAGTGAATAAAGACACTAAATCAGCTTTCATTTCTTCAAAATGATCAGCCACTTCAGCCAATGATGCGTCTAAATCTTTGCCTGATGTGGTTTCATCTACGCCTAAGTAATGCCCAACCTCATGCCATAAGGTTCTTTGGAATTGACCGTCCATACTTAAGTCTTTCGCTTGCGAGTCACCAACTGCTGCAGCAAAACGAGCTTGTGCGTTTTCAAAAAGTACGGGGTTGGTCATGATGTTATGCCGCAGCATAATAGTGCGTCCATATTTACGCGATTGTTCGGCTTCGTTGGGTAGTATTGTGGCAGTGTTAGATCCGCGTGATTGGCCAAAGTCTGCAATCACGTCATACACGCCTAAAGATAAATTTGAGTTAATGCTACGAGCAAACTTGTATGGCAGGGCATCATGAATGCCTTGTAAGTTGCTAATGCCTTTGGCTAGTTTTTCGCTAGCAGCATGATTGCGTAACAACACGCTTAAACTGAAAAAGCTTTTCACGCCATATAAACTATCATCATAAGTTTCGTAACTTCCGATTTGAGCATTTAAGTTATTAAATCGTCCAGTTACCCAAGCAGCATCACCGGCTTCATAATCGTCACGTAAAATATCAAAGCCACGTTGTCTAAGGTAACGAGCAAATTCTTTATCGTCATTTTCAATTGCATCCGCCGCATTATTTAAATGTTTAAAGGCTTGCTGAATTTCACTTAAATAATGGACTGAATAAGGTAAACCATAAAAACCTTCATTTGGATGCTCGCTCTGAATTTTTTCGAGTTGGGCTTTAAGCTCTGGGTGTAATAAATCCAGATGGGTGTAACCATTTAACTTAGCAATATCTTCAGTAAGATTGGTTGGAGTGACTTTGCGCACCACTGAGCGTAAATGCATAATGGAATTACGCTGCTCAGGATTTTTAGATAGGTAGTCATCTATTTCTGATTTATCAATACCAAGTGGGTAAATATTTCCACCTTTTTGCGACTTTTCCACGGGTAAAAAGGGGACACGTTCATTGTCGATACTGGTCGTGATTGGACCCTTGGATTGATAATACAAATCTAATAAGTCTTGAGTTTGTTGTGAGCCATCAGATTCTTTATGCAGTTTAAGGAGTTCCGCTCGAGCATTTAAAGCTTCAGGGTGTTTTGAGAGTTCATAAATATCATTAAATATAATGCCAGCAGACATAAGTTCTTTAATAGCAATGACCTCTTGCGGTTTGAGGCCAGAAAGGTCAGGAGCAAGAGTGATTTCAGCGCTTTGTTTTAATATGGTATCAACTTGTTTGGCAGACCAGTAATTTTCTGGTAACTTTAAATCTCCAGAATCACGTGTTGATTGTAAAACAAAAAAACCTACTAAAAGCAATAAGGCTACAGCTGGAATGGCAAAACGTTTCATGGTATTCCTTAGTCAGAAATCTAAAAAGTTCTTACATTGTACCCCTCTAAGCAGATTTCTTTAGTGCTTAAATATTTAGCACTTTCCAAGAATTTTTCAAGACTAAATTCATGTCGTGTTTGGCTGCTTAATTATTACAAAACATATCAAAACATATAAATAGTGAAATGAGTACAATAGCGCCATGGATGTATCTTCAATTCTCGATTCTCTCAACGACGCACAGCGCCAAGCTGTAACGGCCGAACATAAGCCTTTATTAGTTCTCGCAGGTGCTGGAAGTGGTAAAACCCGTGTTTTAGTGCATAGAATTGCTTGGCTGGTTCAAGTAGAAGGCTTGAATTTGCATAATATTATTGCGGTCACCTTTACAAATAAAGCGGCAGCTGAAATGCGAGGCCGAGTGGAAGAAATGCTTGAGGTTCCTGCCGCTCCATTGTGGATTGGAACTTTTCATGGCCTTGCACATCGTCTATTGAGGCGTCATTGGCAAGAAGCAGATTTGATGCAAAGTTTTCAAATCATGGATGCTGATGACCAAAAGCGCATGGTTAAACGCGTGTTGCGTGAAATGGATCTGGATGAAAATCAATGGCCGCCGCGTGAAGTATGTTGGTACATCAATAATAAAAAAGAAGAAGGGATTAGGCCAAAACATATTGTTGCGGGTGAAGATGAACTTGAAGCCATTCGTGTGCGAATATATCAAGCCTACGAAGATGCTTGTGCTCGTACGGGGTTAATCGACTTTGCAGAAATGCTTTTAAGAGCTCATGAGCTATGGTTAAACAATCCACACTTACTTGCTCATTATCAACGTCGTTTTCAACATGTGTTGGTTGATGAGTTTCAAGATACTAATACTATTCAATATGCATGGTTGAGACTCTTAATTGGTAAAACCGGCACGCCTTTTGTTGTGGGTGATGACGATCAGTCTATTTATCGTTGGCGTGGAGCAAAGGTTGAGCATTTGCAACGCTTGGCAACGCATTTCCCTGAATTACAAACAGTACGTCTTGAGCAAAATTATCGTTCTACTGGCAATATTCTAAAAGCTGCTAATGCCGTTATTGATAATAATACGGGGCGTTTAGGTAAAGAGTTATGGACAGATGGGCATGATGGCGATTTGATACAAATTTTTTCAGCTTACAATGAACGTGAAGAAGCAGAATTTGTAGTCACACGTATTCGTCAATGGCAAAACGATGGCAATGAACGCAAAGAGTCAGCAATTTTATATAGATCAAATGCACAATCACGTGTCTTTGAAGAAATGCTCATTCAAGGTGGAATCCCATATCGTGTGTATGGCGGCTTACGCTTTTTTGAACGTGCCGAAATTAAAGATGCATTAGCCTATTTACGTTTATGTGCTAACCAAAATGATGATGCCGCTTTTGAACGTGTAGTCAATACTCCCACACGTGGTATAGGTGCACGTTCAGTCACAATGGTGCGTGAATATGCACAAGCTAATAGTTGTTCGCTATGGCACGCGGCAGCTGCCTGTGTTGCTGATGAATTAAATTTCCCTCGTCGTGCGGCAAAAGCGTTGCATGTTTTTTTAGTGCTGATAAACGAAATGAGCAAGGCTGTAGAAAAGCTTGATTTAGGTGAGCAGGTTGAACACGTAGTCTTTAGTAGTGGGCTTATCGAACATTTCAAAAAAGAAAAGGGCGAGAAAGCTGAGGCACGTTTAGAAAACTTAGATGAATTAATTTCAGCCGCCAGTGGTTTTGATGTAGATGAAGTGGTTAATGCAATGCAGTCGGATGATTATGAAGACCCCGAATTGCAATTAGATCCAGAAGAAGTGTCTCCACTCGTAGCATTTTTGGCTCATGCCGCATTAGAGGCAGGCGAGGGACAAGCGGACGCTTGGGAAGACTGTGTACAACTCATGACTTTACACTCAGCAAAGGGTTTAGAGTTTCCATTAGTATTTATGTGTGGTTTGGAAGATGGCTTGTTCCCGCATCAACGTTCCATTAATGATTCAGCTGGTTTAGAGGAAGAGCGCCGCCTTTGTTACGTTGGTATGACGCGTGCTAAAGAACATTTATATATATCGCATGCAGAACGTAGGCGTTTGTATGGACAAGACAACTACGCACAAGCTTCTCGGTTTTTATCTGAGATTCCTACCCAATTAGTTCATCATATTCGCCCGCAAGTTTCAGTTTCCAGGCCTGTTATGCCTACTTTGAGACGTGCCGCCTTGGTTCGTGAACCAGCACCTGAAGGATTAAGTTTGGGTCAAGCCGTAATGCATAAAAAATTTGGCCCAGGTGTGGTTATGAATTATGAGGGTCAGGGTAGCCATGCCAGAGTTCAAGTTAACTTTCAGGATGTAGGTGCAAAGTGGTTAGTTTTGGCTTATGCTAATTTACAAGTTATTTAACATAATTCAGGGTCAGGAATATGCTCATAATGGGCAAAGAAAGCCTGAGTATTCGTGTTACCAGCCATTGATTTATATACAAATTGCTCAAATTTTATGTAATTTGTAAGACAAAACTTGCATAGCGCTATGGATAGGCGTAATGTGCTGAACAACATGACGCGATTTGCAACAAATCCATTTTATATATTATTCACTAATTATAATAAACCGAAACATCAGACAGCCGATACTCGGTTCCTTAAGAAAAAAAATTAATTAAATAATGAAAATTTTAATCCTTGGTGCTGGTCAAGTAGGCTCTACCGCCGCAACTAATCTTGCACAAGAAGAACAAAACGAAATTACCGTGGTGGATACTGATCCAGAAGTTTTAAAAGAACTGGGTGATCGACTGGATATCAGAACGGTAGAAGGCTTTGCTTCACACCCACAAGTGCTTGAACAAGCCGGTTGTGCTGATGCCGATATTCTCGTGGCTTTAACAAATTCTGATGAAACCAATATGGTGGCATGTCAAGTGGCCTACACCATGTTTCATACTAAAACTAAAATAGCGCGTGTACGAGATGCCGCTTATACACATGCGTCGGTAGAAAAAATATTTGCACAAGACGCTTTGCCCGTAGATGTCATTATATCTCCAGAGCAATTGGTTACCGAGCACATTGAACGCTTGATTCATTTCCCAGGTGCTTTACAAGTTTTAGAATTTGCCGATGGACGTGTTCGTCTGGTAGGTGTTACGGCACATGAAGGTGGCTTGTTAGTTGGTCAAGAATTGCGAGCACTTGCTGATCATATGCCAAATACAGATGCCCGTGTAGCCGCAATTTATCGAAACGGCGAAAGTTTAATGCCTGATGGCGATACTATAATTAAAGAAGGTGATAATGTATTTTTTATTGCCGAACGAAATGATATTCGCTTAGTTATGAGTGAAATGCGTAAGCTAGAAACACCTGTGCGCCGGGTTATGATTGCGGGAGGCGGAAATATTGGTTATCGCTTAGCAAAAGTTTTAGAACGCACCAATAAAGTTAAACTGATAGAACGTGATAAAGAGCGTGGGCGTAAAATTTCTGAAAAATTACGTAAAACTCGCGTACTTATCGGTGATGCGGCTGACCAAGCATTGCTTGAAGAAGAAAACATTGATAATACCGATGTATTTGTATCTGTCACCAACTCAGAAGAAGCCAATATTTTATCGGCCATGGTTGCGAAACGTTTAGGCGTTAAGAAAGCCATTGCATTAATTAATCGTCCAAGTTATGGCGAAGTGGTTGAGTCGGGAGGAGTGATTGATGTAGCTGTATCGCCTCAACAAATTACATCTGGTGCTTTGTTATCACATGTGCGTAGAGGCGATGTGGTAAAAGTGCATACTTTACGTCGTGGAGCTGCAGAAGCGATGGAAGCCATTGCACATGGCGACAATAAGAGTTCGCGAGTTGTGGGCAAGGCTTTAGAAGATATTCGTTTACCAAAAGGTACAACTATTGCTGCCATAGTCCGCGGCGAACAAGTTATTATGGCGCATCATGATGTTGTAATTGAATCAGATGATCATGTGATCTTGTTCCTAACAGATCGCAAACGAATTCCAGATGTAGAAGATCTTTTTCAAGTTAATGTAAAAGTTTCGCGAAAGTAATCATTTTTTAAATAAATAACAGATTGATAAGTTTGATATGAATATAAAAATTGTGTTACGAATTTTAGGCGTTTTGCTCATGGGTTTTAGTTTAACCATGTTGCCGCCAATATTAGTTTCGTTAATATATTCTGATGGACAAGCTTTTGCTTTTGTTAATTCCATGGTTTTCTATTTAGCTCTTGGTGCCGTGATTTGGTACCCATTGCGTACTCAGCGTTCTGAATTAAGAATTCGCGATGGATTTTTAGTAGTCTCGTCATTCTGGGTTGTAATTGGCCTGGCCGGATCTTTGCCATTTTTACTTTCAGATTTACCCTTAAGTTTTACCGATGCATCCTTTGAGGCCGTTTCAGGTTTAACCACTACAGGTGCCACAATCTTAGTGGGTCTAGATGAAATGCCTAGGTCTATTTTGTATTTTAGACAGCAATTACAATGGCTAGGCGGCATGGGTATCATTGTATTGGCCTTAGCAATTTTACCTATGTTGGGTGTAGGTGGAATGCAGTTATACAAAGCTGAAACACCAGGTCCCGTTAAAGACTCAAAACTTACCCCACGAATTACTGAAACTGCCAAGGCGCTTTGGTATATTTATCTAGGCTTAACCGTATTATGCATGTTGGCTTATTATTTTGCTGGAATGACATGGTTTGATGCAATCTGCCATAGCTTTAGTACCATTGCCATTGGTGGATTTTCTACGCATGACCAAAGTATCGGGCACTTTAATAGTTCGCTGATTGATGCAGTAGCTATAGTATTTATGTTGATTGCGGGAGCAAATTTCGCCTTACATTTCGCCGCATATAAGCGTTGGGAATTTAAACATTATTTTCGTGATGCCGAGTTTAAGACCTATCTCTTAATCATTTCTGTGGTGGTTGTGATAACCACGCTCACACTAGAATCTACAGATTATATCAACGATGCTAGCGAGGCGTTTAGAGCAGCGGTTTTTCAAGTCGTGTCAATTGGTACAACGACAGGCTTCACGACTGAGAATTATTCCTTGTGGCCAGGGGCTTTACCATTGCTGCTTATTTTATTAAGTTTTATTGGTGGTTGCGGAGGTTCTACCGCGGGCGGTATGAAAGTGATTCGCTGGTTATTGGTGTTTAAGCAAGGTATGCGTGAAGTCATTCGTTTGATTCACCCCAATGCAGAAATACCAGTTAAGTTAGGCAATCGTGCTGTATCTCATCGTGTAATTGATGCGGTTTGGGGCTTCTTCTCAGTTTATATCGTTGTATTTGGAATCATGATGTTGCTCATGATGGCAACTGGTCTTGATCAAGTAACCGCTTTTTCAGCAGTTGCCGCAAGCTTAAACAACCTGGGCCCAGGACTGGGTGAAGTTGCGAATAACTTTGTAGTCATTAACGATTCAGCTAAATGGATTAGTATTTTTGCGATGCTACTAGGGCGATTAGAGATATTTACCTTGCTAGTACTGTTCACGGCTGCTTTCTGGGAGTACTAAGAAATAATCCCTCTTTCCTGCCTCGGCAACTGCTCCATGCCTTGCTCTACCTCCTGCATCCTTCCTGCCTACGCTGGAAAGACGAGTGGGCCACAGGAAAGACTAACGGCAGAGTAAATGCTAAAATGCCGTATGGATATTTTTAAAGTTTTTCAAGTTGAGGCGGCACACCGCTTACCTAATGTACCCAGCGATCATCAATGCTATCGGTTGCATGGTCATTCCTTTATTATAGAAATTCATGTCAGTGGCCCTGTTGGTGAAACAACTGGTTGGGTTATGGATTTTGCTGATTTAAAAGCAAGTTTTGATCCTCTGTACAAACAGCTTGATCATAACTACCTTAATGAAATTCCAGGCTTAGAAAACCCTACCAGTGAAAACTTGGCCAAGTGGATCTGGGACCAACTTAAACCCAGATTAAATCTTTTATCAAAAGTTGTGGTTAAAGAAACCTGCAATTCCGGCTGCGTTTACAGCGGCGAATAACTATATTAAAAAGGAACTCATTATGGCAAAAAAAATGCCAACTATGCCACGTAGTCCTATAGATCATTCAATGTTAACTAGAGAGTCTTGGAAGATATTTCAAATTATGGCCGAGTTTGTTGAAGGCTTTGAGCAGCTTTCTAGCATCAAGCCATCGGTGAGTATTTTTGGCTCGGCTCGTACCGCTCCTGATCATCCTTATTATAAGTTAACCGAACAAATTGCCCGCGAGCTGTCTGATGCTGGTTTTTCTATTGTTACTGGTGGAGGACCTGGCTTAATGGAGGCAGGAAGCAAAGGCGGTTTTGAAGGTAAATCCATTAGTGTTGGTTTAAATATTAACTTACCTTTTGAGCAAACCAGTAATGCTTATCAAGATATTTCATTAGATTTCAGGCACTTTTTTTCGCGTAAAGTTATGTTTGTTAAGTATGCTTCAGCTTATGTGGTGATGCCAGGTGGGTTTGGAACGATGGACGAAGTCATGGAAAGCCTTACGTTAATGCAAACGGGTAAGAGCAGGAAAATACCAGTCGTTTTAGTGGGCACTAAATTCTGGGCTGGTTTAATTGAGTGGTTTAAGGATAAGTTAGTTGGCGAAGGTATGGTTTCTGCTGATGATATGGGTCTTTTCTCTGTTGTTGACACTTCTGCTGAAGTATCCAAAGTTATTTTTGATTTTTACCAAGATCGTGGTTTTGATTTGTCGCCTGAAGAACAGCAAACCATGTTGAATCTATAATAATAAATTTAAAGTGCAAAAACTGTCTGAGAAAATTTCCAAATTCAATGATTGGCTAGGACGAACTCTGTCTTGGCTCACTTTGTTTATGGTGTTAGCCACTTTTGTTATTGTTATCCTAAGAAAATTCTTTGATTTAGGCTGGATTTGGATGCAAGAGAGTGTGACATGGATGCATGCAATGGTATTCATGTTAGCCGCTGCATATACATTGCAAAACGAAGAGCATGTACGAGTCGATATTTTTTATACCAACTTTTCGCCAAAAAAACGAGCGATAGTCAATCTTTGTGGGGTGTTCTTTTTGCTTTTGCCTTTATGTGCTTTTATAGTATGGAGTAGTTGGGATTATGTGAGCGAATCTTGGCGAATAAATGAAACTTCTTGGCAGGCTGGCGGTATCGCTTTTTTATACTTACTCAAAACTATAATTCCGCTCACTGCAATTTTATTGGCATTGCAAGGCCTGACAAAATCACTTGCTGACTTTTTCAATGTAAGTGAAGAACCAAACTAATGGAGTATTTAGCACTTCTCCTTTTTGCACTCGTCATTGTCATTCTTTTATTTGGCTACCCAGTCGCCTTTACATTAGGTGGCGTGTCTTTGTTATTTGCTCTAGTTGGCACCGTGTTTGGTTTTTTCGAGATGTCTTTTCTCGAAGCTATGCCCAGTCGCATCTTAGGTGTGATGACCAATGAGACCTTAGTAGCAGTCCCATTATTTGTCTTTATGGGAGTCATGCTTGAACGCTCGGGCATTGCCGAACGTTTATTAGAAACTATGGGCGAGATGTTTGGCTCAATGCGTGGCGGCTTGGGCATCTCAGTAATGTTGGTGGGAATGTTGCTTGCTGCGAGTACAGGTATCGTTGGAGCAACGGTTGTAACTATGACTTTGTTGTCATTGCCAACTATGTTGAAACAGGGCTACGACCCTGCAATTGCCAGTGGCACTATTGCCGCCTCAGGAACCTTGGGTCAGATTATTCCTCCGTCGATTGTATTAATTCTTTTAGGTGATGTGATTTCATCGTCTTATCAACAAGCACAATTAAAGTTGGGAATTTTTTCTCCCAAAACGGTAACCGTTGGAGACTTGTTTGCGGGCGCTTTAATTCCGGGCTTATTATTGGTTAGCTTGTATGTCACCTATTTATTATTAGTCGCCTATTTTAAGCCGCAAAGCATGCCAGCTTTTAAAGTTGATAAAACTAAAATTCAGAAACGATTATTCTTACGAGTGATAACGGTTCTAGTGCCGCCTTTGCTATTAATCATTGCTGTGCTCGGTTCTATTCTCACAGGTATTGCTACTCCAACTGAAGCCGCTGCTGTAGGTGCTGTTGGTGCCATGCTTTTAGCCATCATGTATAAGCAGTTTGATTTAGAACGTTTACGTAATGTGATGCAAAGAACCACGCGTATTAGTTCTATGGTGTTTTTAATATTGATAGGGGCATCAGTCTTCTCTCTAGTCTTTAGAGGTTTAGGTGGAGATGAATTGGTTCAAGGGGCATTAACTAATTTACCTGGTGGTAAGTGGGGCGCTTTACTTGCCGTTATGCTGGTGATGTTCTTATTGGGATTTGTTTTAGATTTTATCGAAATCACTTTCGTGGTTGTGCCCATCGTTGGCCCGGTCTTATTAATGATGGGGTATGACCCAGTTTGGTTAGGAATTTTAATCGCTATTAATTTACAAACCTCGTTCTTAACTCCGCCATTTGGTTTTGCGTTGTTTTACTTGCGTGGAGTGGCGCCACCAGATTTTAAAACTTCTGACTTGTATCGAGGTGTAATGCCCTTTGTTGGTATTCAGATTTTGATGTTGATAATTTTGTGCATTTGGCCGGAGTTAGCGACGTGGTTGCCTGAAAAGTTGTTTGGGTGAGTTTTTAAAGCAGAGGTTGATCTGCGTATCAACACCTGCTGTGTAAAAGGGCAGATACGCAGATCTGCCCCTACAAAAACCATACGAATCCCTAGAACTGTGAAACACTATCTGGGGTCCGGTGTCTTAGCTTATGGATTCCGGGCATTGCTTTTGTAATTCCGGAATGACGTCAGTGAAAATCACCTACTACTGTAAAACTGCTCTTCCGAAATCTTATGCCATTCTTTAACTCCATCTTGGAATTTTTTGTAAGACTCATACGCTCTTGCAACATCTTTATTACTCGCTACAAGTTCATCAACTACTTCGATAGATTTTTCTTTTAAAACTGCCAAGACTTCATCAGGGAAAGAGCGGAATTGCACTTCGCCTTCACTTTTTAGGTCTTGTAGCGCTTGATGATTTTTTGTCACGTACTCTGAAAGCATATTCATATTCATAGCTTGGCAAGCTAACTCAATTATTGATTTCAAATCATCTGGTAGTGCATTAAATGATTCTTTGTTAAAGATCGCTTCTAAGGTGGCATTGGGTTCGTGCCAACCTGGTGAGTAATAATATTTAGCGGCTTTATGAAAACCAAAAGCTTTGTCGTTATAAGGCCCAACCCATTCACAAGCATCAATTTGTCCGAGCTGTAGGGCATTAAAAATTTCACCGCCTGGAATGTTTACAGGTGTGCCACCAGCACGACTAAGCACTTCGCCACCCAAACCAGGGATTCGCATTTTTAAACCTTTAAGATCAGCAACCGAGTTTATCTCTTTATTAAACCAGCCACCCATTTGGGTTCCAGTGCTGCCAGCAGGGAATGGAATGATATTGAATGGAGCGTAAATGTCTTGCCAGATTTCTAAGCCGCCACCGTAATACATCCAACCATTGGTTTCTTGTGCATTCATACCAAACGGCAGGGCACCAAAAAATTGCGTCGCTGGATTTTTGCCTTTCCAATAATAAGCGCCACTGTGTGCCATATCGGCTGTGCCGCGCGATACGGCATCAAAAGCCTCAAGAGCAGGAACTAACTCACCGGCTGCATAAATTTTAATTTTGATACGACCATTACTCATTTTTTCGATGTTCTTGGCTAATTCGGCAGCGCCGGTGCCTAAGACTGGAAAATTAGGAGGCCAAGTGGTTACCATTGTCCAGTTAAAGACTTGGGTGCTATTAGAAGTGTTGTTTTGTGTAAGGCTCTCTTCAGCTTTACAACCAGATAAGCCAGTAGCTACTGCGCCAACGCCTAAACCAGCAATGAAATCACGTCTTTTCATAGGATTACTCTTTTTGATTTTTTTTAGAAGAATTATGAGTTAGCGAAGTGTAGCAAATAACATCAGAGTGTGACGGTTTATTAAAATAGATAATTATTACCACTTTTATAATATTTAATGATTATAAATTAACTTTAAATACCACTTTATTTACTTTTTTGTAAATTAGTTACTATTTAACAGGTTTTTATAATAAATATAGCCATTATTATTCAAAAGTGGGAAATATTAGCTTATATTTTTGATAAATTATCTTTTATACATAAAAAAACTCCAAATAGTAATGAAACTATCTGGAGTTTAAAAAACCATCCGTTGGTAATTTGAAGTGATTAAGTATCTATTCCGTAATACTTGGTGTGATCCCTCAGCTTCCTGCTAAAAATTCCCTCGACATTTCCTGTCATCCCTTAGCATCCAATGCACAGTGCTATTATGCTGCTTTGCTACGTGTAGGTCTGTCAGCGAATCTGTAGGATGTGTGTAGGATTAATCCTACGTCTAGATTATGTTAAAAGGAATCAATGTTAAATGATAAGTGTTTTGCAAAGAGTTAGGAGAGCATCAGTAGAAGTCTCCGATAAAATAGTGGGTGAAATTCAGCAAGGCTTATGTGTTCTTGTAGCTGTAGAAAAGGATGATAGTCTCACTCAAGTAGAAAAAATGGCTAAAAAATTAATTCAATACCGAGTATTTTCAGATGAAAATGACAAAATGAATTTAAGTTTAGAGGATATTAAAGGTGAGCTTTTACTCATTTCCCAGTTCACTTTAGCTGCCGATACCAGTAAGGGTTTACGTCCTAGTTTTTCAGGATCAGCCGAACCGGTGTTGGCTAAAGAGCTTTTTGATGCTTTAGTAGAAAAATGTACTGCCAGCGGGTTAAAAGTTGAAACAGGGCAATTTGCTGCTGATATGCAGGTAAGTTTGGTGAATGATGGGCCGGTTACTTTTACCTTAAAGACTTAGGATTAGTATTTTTTGAGCTTAGTTATTATAAAGTTTCTAAGTAAAACAAGGCATAATAGCAATTATCGATTATTTAAAGAATTTGGAGTAACTTATGGGTGGAATCAGTATTTGGCAATTGCTAATAGTTTTAGCTATTGTTGTTATGATTTTTGGCACTAAAAAATTACGCAATATGGGTAAAGATGTTGGTGGTGCAGTTAAAGAATTTAAAGATGCTGTCACAGATAACAGTAGTGATAGCGCCGAGAAAACCAATGTGATTGATGAAGAGAAAAGTCACGTTGAATAAGTCAACTATCTAGATAAGAAATTTCATAAATTATGTTTGATATCGGTTTCGCCGAAATGGCGCTCATAGCGCTTATTGCTTTATTGGTGCTCGGTCCAGAGCGCTTGCCTTTGGTTGCAAGAAAGCTAGGCTCAATTATGGGCAAATCTCGCCGAATGTTTAATAAATTTCAACAAGAGTTTATGCGAGAAACAAATGAGATAGAACGACAAGTTCAATCTCAAATACTTGCAGTTAAAGAGACGGTTAAAGAAACAGAAGAAGAGTTTGAAAAACTTATTACTGAAGAAAATAATGATGAAGACTTTAGTGACAAGAGTGAAGAGCAAGTTGACTGAAATTACTGAAAAAAATACTGAAATTGAAGTAGATAAGCCAGAGGGATTGTTGTCGCATTTATTAGAGTTGCGTCAACGTTTATTAAAAATGGTTTTGGCGATAACTATAATTTTTCTTATCTTATCTCCATTTATGCAAGGCTTATTTACTTGGTTAATACAACCATTACTTGCACAGTTCTCAGATGGAAACTCGATGATTGCTACTGAAGTAGCATCACCATTTTTAACACCGTTTAAGTTTACCTTTATGGTGGCAATTTTTTTAACCGCCCCTTACTGGTTATACCAAGTCTGGGCTTTCGTAGCGCCCGGCCTCTACAAATCTGAAAAACGTTTTGCCACACCACTTTTAGTGAGTAGCATTATTTTATTTTATTGTGGTGCGTTATTTGCGTATTATGTAGTGTTTCCAATTGTATTTGATTTCTTCAATAAATTTGCACCTCAGGGTGTGACTGTGATGACAGACATTTCACATTATTACGATTTTGTTCTTGCTTTGTTTTTTGCTTTTGGCGTGGCTTTTGAAATTCCTATTGCTACTATTCTCCTGGTTAAAACTGGATTTGTGAGTGTAGAGAAACTTAAGGAATACAGACCTTATGTATTTCTATCATGTTTTGTTTTGGGGATGATGCTGACGCCACCGGATGTAATTTCGCAAACTTTACTCGCAGTACCCATGTATTTGCTTTACGAAGGTGGTTTATTTTTCTCAGCGCGATTTATAAAAGTAGACGAAAAGGTTGAGGCAGAGGCCTAAAAAAAATAAAAATGCAGGAATATTAGGCTATTAGGCCTATGCTGCGTCGCAATAAATTTGACTAAGTTCACATTTTTCTACATGATTGCTAGTTAGATTTGTAACTAGCTGGATTTTGCTTTACAAATTAAATAATTCTAATTAAAAATCGACAAGAGATAATTTATGAATCAATCGACAGCGGCAGAACAGTTCGTGCCTCCAGCTGATGAAAAAACAATTCTAGGACACCCGCGTGGTCTAGTGATTTTGTTTTTTACAGAAATGTGGGAACGCTTTTCTTATTATGGAATGCGTGGCTTACTAATTTTCTATTTAACACAGCATTTCTTATTTTCAGATGAAAAGTCTTCAATTATCTACGGCGCATATACGGCTTTAGTATACGTAATGACTATTATT
>CAJQOG010000174.1 GCA_905479875.1 uncultured Gammaproteobacteria bacterium | reverse complement strand
GATCTTCTTGATATATCCACTATTGTTTCACCAACCTTCGAACAAGTTAGTAGCCGAAGAGGGTGGTCAATAGATTTTAGTGTGAACGGCGAAAAAGTCATTAACCCAGCGATTACAGCGGATAATAAAATTTTCTTTACCACTTACATACCCGAGTCAACATCAGATGGTGAGTTCAGCTGTGCGCCAAATGCAAATCTGGGTAAATCAAGACTTTATGGGGTTTCATTATTTACCGGTGGCGTAATCAATACGGTTACAGAATACGATGACGCGGGCAATGAAATACCTACAACGCTTGAGGATCGTTTTACTGAATTAGCTACTCCAGGAATATCCCCTCCTCCCGAACTCTTTATTGAATCAATAACTGGAGGCGGTACTAATACAAGTGCAGTTGCTGATTGTGCATCAACAACCGCTGTTACACTATTAGTTGGAACTGAGACAGTAAATCCAAATGTTTGTACAGAACCCGTTAGAACTTATTGGCAGAGGGTAGAAGAATGATACTTAGTAGAATTAAGCCTAAAACAGAGAGTATGGTTATGAAACAAAAAGGTATGACTTTAATGGAGTTAATGATAGCCGTAGCGATAGTCGGTGTTCTTGCAGCTATTGCACTACCAAGTTATCAAAACAGTATTCGTAAAAGTAAACGGGCTGATGCAACAACTACTGTTTCTAAGGTAGCCGCAGAGCAAGAAAAATTTTACATGCAAAACAATAAGTACGGCACTACTGCTCAGATTGCAACAAAAATGAATGGTACCAATGTTATTAGCACTCAAAGCGACCATTATACGGTGGCTATAACAAGTGCCGATGTCACGAAAGATTACACTATTACAGCCACTGCAAAAGGCAACCAAGCAAAAGATACTGGCTGCCAAACATTTACCTATAATCAGTCAGGTACTCGTGGCGCAAAAACAGATAAAGGTGCAGACAATACAAAGACGTGCTGGTAAACAAAAAGCAATATACCAAAGTTACTTTCGTAACAATTTCGGCAAAGAAAAGGTGATGGTTTCGACCGCACCTTTTTTTTCGTTTGGAGCAATGCCACCCCACTCTCTTAGTTGATTAATTACACCTTGAACCAGCAACTCAGGAGCAGACGCTCCTGCAGTCAAACCCACTTTTTTACAGTCTTTAAACCATTCCTGTTTCAAATCTTCGGCCCCGTCAACCAAATAACCAGGCACATTGGCTTTATCAGCCAATTCACGTAAACGGTTTGAATTAGAACTATTGGGTGAACCCACTACTAATAACACATCACATTCACTGACTAAATTTTTAACCGCATCTTGACGATTTTGAGTGGCATAACAAATATCTTCTTTACGCGGACTTTTTACTTCCGGATATTTAGTTTTAAGTGCGGTAACAATGTCGTTGGTATCGTCAACCGACAAAGTTGTTTGAGTTACAAAAGCTAAATCTTGAGGCCTATCAACTTCTAAGCTTGCAACATCTGCTACGGTTTCTACCAAATGAATGGTGCCACCATTGGAATCATCGAACTGACCCATGGTGCCCTCAACTTCTGGGTGTCCTTCATGACCAATGAGCAAAACTTGTTTGCCATCTTCGCCATAACGTTTAACTTCCATATGCACTTTAGTCACTAAGGGGCAAGTGGCGTCAAATACTCGAAGTTTGCGTCTAGTGGCTTCATCTTGAACGGCTTTTGAAACACCATGTGCACTAAAAATTACCGTGGCATCATCTGGAACTTCATGCAATTCATCAACAAAAATTGCACCCTTCTCTTTAAGATTCTCAACCACGTAGCGGTTATGAACCACTTCATGACGAACATAGATTGGAGCACCGAAAAGTTCGATGGCACGTTTTACAATATCGATTGCTCTATCGACACCTGCACAAAAACCACGGGGATTAGCTAAAAGTATTTGCATAATTTTTTAATAAGTCATTCTAGGATCAGCAGTTTCAGTTACAGCCTTTGCTAAAGCTTTTTCTCTACGTACTTCCAGATACCAATCAATAATCAGTAAAAAGGCACCACAAAATATCGCCATATCGGCCACATTAAATGCAGGGAAACGCCCTTGATCAGAAAACATTATTTTGACCAAGGGTATATTCGCCATTGCTTCATGGTGAAAAGAAAGAAAATCGACAACATAACCGTAATTAATACGATCAATTAAGTTTCCAAAAGCGCCAGCTAAAACCAAACTCATAGCCGTGGTTAATATTTTCTGCTGCTTAGTTGAAAAAAAGAAAAGCCAAATTACGATTCCAATACAAACAACTGAAGAAAGCGTTACAAAAAATATTTTTTGCCAACCGCCAGCATCACTTAAAAAACTAAAGGCAGCTCCAAAATTTCTTAAATAATAAAGATCAAAATAAGAAGTTATTGGTAAACGTTCGCCATACTCAAAATTTCTGACTATCTCCAACTTGGTCCACTGATCTAAAGCAATTAGAACAATACTTAATAACAAAAAACCAAAACAGGCTTTTGTTGAAAATTTTTCAGCTATTGTTTTCTCAGTCATTTAAATCTCACAAGCAAATAATAATTAAGCGAAATGTCGTGTTTCGCCATCACCATCAACATTAGTTACACAACGTCCACACAATTCTGGATGTTCAGTATGCGAGGCATAATCATCTCGTCTATGCCAGCAGCGTACGCATTTTTCGGCTTCACTCTTAACGATTTCTACGCTTACTTCGTCCGAATCTGATTCTTTTAATTCAGCGCCTGAAGTGATAAATACGAATCGAAGCTCGTCTCCTAAAGAAGCTAATGCTTGATAATTAGCGCCGCTCGCATGGATTACAATATTCGCCTCTAAAGCCGATCCAATTTCACCAGCCGAACGTTTTTCTTCTAAGGCCTTAGCAACAATATCGCGAATCTCAATTACAGAATTCCAATCTTGAGTCATATTCTCAACAGATGGTAAGTCGTACCAAGTTTTTAAAACCACTGAATCAGTATCTTTACCTAAATCAGCCATTGATTCCCAAATTTCATCAGCTGTAAAGCTAATAATAGGAGCCAACCAGCGAACCATTGAATGGAGAACATGATACATAGCCGTTTGTGCAGAACGTCGCCCTAAAGACTTCTCAGGCATTGTGTACAAACGATCTTTAATGATATCTAAATAGAAACCACCTAAATCTTCGCTACAGAAGGTATGTAGTTTTTGATAGATGTGATGAAATTCATAACTCTTATACGCTTGAGTAATTTCAATTTGCATTTCAGCAGTACGTGCAATCATCCACTTATCTAGTGATAATAAACCATTAGTTTCTAAAGCATCACTTGCATAGTCAAATCCATGTAGGTTACTTAATAAGAAACGCACTGTATTACGAATACGTCTATAAGAATCAGCCACACGTTTAAAGATTTCATCAGAGACTGTCATTTCTCTACTGTAATCAGCAGCTGCCGTCCAGAGACGAATAATATCAGCACCTAATGTGTTTGCTACTTTTTGTGGCGCGGTTACATTACCCAAAGACTTAGACATTTTACGGCCATTCTCATCCACCACAAAACCATGGGTTAACACGGCTTTATAAGGAGGTTTATCGTACATAGCCATTGATGTGAGTAGAGATGACTGGAACCAACCCCTATGCTGATCAGAACCTTCAAGGTACAAATCAGCAGTATGCGATTCTAGATCATGTGTTTTAGGCACGCAGTGATGAACTGAACCCGAATCAAACCACACATCCATGATATCGGTTGTGCGTTCATAATTTTTTGCATCGTCACCCAGCAATTCTTCGTCAGCCATTGCAAACCACGCTTCAATGCCGCCTACTTCAACTGCTTGAGCTACTTTTTCTAATAGCTCTTGAGTATCAGGATGCATATCACCCGTTTCGTTGTGCACATACAAAGGAATCGGTACGCCCCAAACGCGCTGACGTGAAATACACCAATCTGGGCGTCCATCAACCATGCCTTCGATACGTTGTTCGCCCCAGCCTGGGATCCACTTTACAGTTGGAATCTCTTCTAAGGCACGCTTGCGTAAACCATTGCTATCCATGCCCACAAACCATTGAGGTGTGGCACGGAAAATAACTGGCGACTTATGTCTCCAGCAATGCGGATAACTATGTTCAATTTTTTGATGCTTAATTAAAGCTCCAGCATTATCTAAGGCTTCAATAATCACATCATTGGCCTTGTAAATATGCTGTCCGCCAAATATTTCAGTATCAGGAAGATAAACACCATTGCCGCCAACAGGGTTTTCTAATGGGAGCTTATATTTAATTCCCATATTGAAATCGTCAACACCATGTCCTGGCGCTGTATGTACCGCACCTGTACCGGCTTCTGTCGTAACATGCTCACCTAAAACGATAGGTACTTGACGCGAAGCAAATAAAGGATGTTGTAACAAAATACCTGACAATTTTTCGCCATCAGCATTTGCAAGAACTTTAGAGTTTTCAAAACCAAAACGCTCTAAAACTGACTCCAACATGTCTGTTGCGAATAATAAAATTTCTATATCAGTAGTCGAAGTAATTTCGACTAAAGAATAATTGAGTTCAGGATGTAAAGTAACTGCTTGGTTAGCAGGAATGGTCCAAGGCGTTGTGGTCCAGATTGGAACTGAAATTTTATCGCTAGCTACAGAACTTAAACCAAATGCATTTAAGAACTTCTCAGAATCAACCACTGGGAAACGCACATCAATACTAGATGATTTTTTATCTTGGTATTCAACTTCGGCTTCAGCCAAGGCTGATTGACAATCTAAGCACCAATGTACCGGCTTATAACCTTTATACACGTGACCATTTTCGATGATTTTAGCAAAACCACGAATTTGCTCTGCTTCGAACTTTGGGTTCATTGTGAGATAAGGATTATCCCAGTCACCCAAAACGCCTAAACGAATAAAATCTTTACGTTGTCCATCAACTTGCTTAAGTGCGTATTCTCTACAAGCCTTACGGAATGCATTGGCATCTAATTTTTGTCCTGGCTTACCGTATTTTTTTTCAACCTGATGTTCGATTGGCAAACCATGACAATCCCAACCTGGAATATACGGCGCATCAAAACCATCAAGCGTGCGTGACTTGATAATAATATCTTTAAGAATTTTATTTACCGCATGACCAATATGAATATCGCCATTAGCGTATGGAGGACCATCAGTAAAAAAGAATTTAGGTCTATCTTTACCAATCGCTCGCAACTGAGCATAAATATCTTTATCTTGCCATGTCTTCAATTGCTTAGGCTCACGCTGTGCCAAATTGGCTCGCATGGAGAAATTGGTTTGGGGTAAATTTAGAGTTTGTTTGTACTCTTTTTCGCTTTCTTTCTTAGTCACGCGTTTTCCTAAGCTTCTAGTGTAATCAAATGTTATTCAGCCAGCTATTGTACGGGGTTTTGATTGGTTTGAGCGTGGATTTGAGCCTGAAACTGTTAAATTAAGTATTTATTTTGAACTACTGCGAATCAGCAAAGTATTCTTTCACTTTTGCAAGATCCAAGTTCATTTGAGTGGTCAGAGCATCGAGGTCTACAAAGTCTAATTCAGGACGAATAAAGTGCAAAAATTCAACATCTACTCTTTTACCGTAGTAATCACCAGTCCTGTTTATTAAATGGACCTCCAATAACCAGTTTTTTCCTTTTACTGCTGGACGAGTACCGATACTGGCAATGGACTGTATTGGCTGATCTTCAAGGCCGTGTACTTGAACTGCATATACACCGTGCAATGGGGAAGTTTGGCGTTTTACTGGAACATTTAAAGTTGGAAAACCTAAAGTGCGCCCCAGTTTTTGACCATGAATAACTCGCCCACTCATATGATATGGCGCACCTAAAAACTCTGTTGCCTCTTCAATGTTACCATTAGCTAGGGCTTCGCGAATTGCAGTACTGCTGACTCGTTGTGTGTTCTGCATCAGGGTCTGAGTATCTTCAACAACAAATCCATACTCCATGCCCGAATCAAGTAGGTATTCAAAGTCTCCTTGCCGTTGGTAACCAAACCGAAAATCATCACCGACAACAACATGTTTTACATCTAGCGCATCAACAAGAATATTTTTCACAAACTCATTAGGACTCAAATGCGAAAACGCCTTATCAAATTTAAGTTGCACAAGCGCATCACAACCTGTTTTTTGAATAGCAAGATAACGATCTCTCCAGCGCATTAAGCGTGCTGGCGCGAGCTCACCCATGAAATATTCTTTTGGCGTTGGCTCAAACACCATCACCAAAGAATTCAGATCTTTGATTTTAGCGATTTCCTTTACCCGCTCAATGACTCGCTTATGCCCAAGGTGTACACCATCAAAATTACCGACAGTTATTACACTACCCGATAATTTTTTAGGTAAATTTTTATAAGAACGAATTAACTGCACAATGAAAATTTTCTTTAATTTAATGTTTTAAGAAGTGATGTGGGCGCACACCAAGCACGAATAATACAAGGAAATACGTACCAATACCTGCACCGATTAACATGGATAGTCGACTTATACGTTCATAGGCGCCAACTGAAGTCCACGAATTCAAATCACCAGCCAAGAAAAATAATACAGCGGCCATCAAACCGCAAGCCGTAAGAATTTTAAATAAGTAAGCCATCCAACCGGCTTCAGGCTGAAAAATATTGGTCTTGCGTAAACCTCTATACAACAAAGTAGCGTTCACAAATGCTCCTACCGAAGTAGCAGCTGCTAAACCTGCATGGGGAGCAGTTTGCCATTTACCTGTGAGAAATAAAGCCAAAACAATCAAGTTCAAGGTCACATTTACTACAATTGCTATTATGCCAATCTTTACCGGAGTTTTAGTATCCTGTCGCGAGAAGTAGCCTGGTACTAAAACCTTGACTAATACAAAACCAAAAAGCCCAAAACTAAAAGCCCACAAACTATATCGCGTCATCGTTACGCTATATTCATTAAACTCACCATGTTGAAAAATAGTAGCTATTAGTGGTCCTGCCAAAATAATTAGAGCAACGGCTGCAGGTAAGCATATTAAAAATGCCGCACGTAAAGACCAATCAAGAGTTTGAGAAAACTGAGCATGAGATTTATTAGCGAACTGCGAGGATAATCTTGGTAAGGCAACCGTAGCAATGGCAATTGCAAAAATACCCAGTGGCAATTCCATTAGACGATTAGAGTAATACAAATAACTAATACTACCCGCGGCAAACATGGAAGCAATAGCCGAATCGATAAGTAAATTTAACTGTGCAACTGAAGAACCAAAAATACCTGGCAACATCAATTTAAATATTTTTCGCACGCCACTAGTTTCCCAGCCCCAACGCGGCCATGAAAGCATTCTGAGTTTTTGTAAAAATGGAAATTGAAAAAAGAGCTGTGCAATACCCGCTACAAAAACTCCGATAGAAGCTGCATAGATTGGAATTTCAAAATATGGTGACACCCAAATGACGAAAACAATCAGTATGATGTTTAATATAATTGGGGTAAATGCAGGAACCCCAAATTTTCCATAGGTATTTAACACACCACCAGCTAATGCCGTTAGCGATATGAACAGAAGATACGGAAAAGTCCATCTTAATAATTCAACCGACAATCCCCAAGCTTGTGGGTTATCAGGATTATTATAAAAACCTGGAGCAAAGATAAACACAAAAAACGGAGCTGCCAATACGCCAATAACGGTAAAGATAAATAGTATCGTGGCAAGGGTTCCGCTGGTATCAGCAACTAAGCTTTTAACTTCAGCTTCAGTTCCGCTTTCTTTTACTTCATTAAGTACCGGAACAAAGGCTTGAAGAAAAGCACCTTCTGCAAATAAACGGCGAAAGTAGTTTGGCAACGCAAAGGTAACTTTGAACACGTCCATCATCACACCGGCCCCAAAAAAACGCGCGAACAACACGTCTCTTGCCAATCCTAGAATTCGTGAGATGAATGTCCATCCCCCGAATATCGATGCTGATTTTAGTAATTTTGCCATGCCGCCCCTTTATAAAGCAATTATAGCTCTATAAGTAACTGTTTTAATTAGTTTTTAATTTGAACACTTATCTGACCCAAATAATTGGCCCTTGAAATAAGCCAAATCTAAACTAGTTTTAGAATACTTTGGTAATTCGGTTGATTTTCAGTCGCATATTACGGATAATGCGCGGCTATTTTATGAGATATTTATGTTGTTTGCGTGTCGAGCAAATCACATGACACGAAACAACCAATTAGGAGCAATTAATGGCTAATATTAAGTCAGCTAAAAAACGAGTTAAAACATCTGAAAAAAGTCGTGTTCGCAATGTAGAGCTTCGCTCACGTATGCGTACATTGATTAAGAAAGTTGTTACTGCTATCGAAGGCGGAAACAAAGAAGAAGCAGCAACTGCTTATACAGCAGCTACACCATTAATCGATGGTGCTGTTACTAAAGGTCTTATTCACAAAAACAAAGCTGCTCGTCATAAGAGCCGCTTAAATACTAAGATTAAAGCTCTGTAATTTCAGACTTATCTATGTATTATAAAAAAACCGACTTAATGTCGGTTTTTTTGTGGGCGGCTATTCTATAATCCTTACATGAAAAAATTTCTCGTCTTTTTATTGTTGGCTATAAGTAGCTTTATATTCTTTCTGGTAGCCACTGACCGTAGTTACCTCTTTACGGCTGTAAAAACTATTTGGCTACGCGGACAAACAGACGCAGGCATCCATGATTTTACTGTGCAGCCAACTAGGAGTATTAAGGCTGGCAAACATCAGCCCTGGCCACGTTCGGATAACTACAATAAGATAACTCCTTCAGATGAGATACTTAAGCATCACAAAGAGTACAGAACCACTGCTTTTTTAATTGCACAAAATGGTGAGTTGTTATCAGAACACTACTACAACGGAAGTCATGCAAAAGATGTCTCTAGTATTTGGTCAGTAAGCAAATCGTTTATTACATTTGCGCTATTAAAAGCGGTAGAGCAGGGTTTGATTGAAAGCATTGATGACCCGGTTAAAAAATACATCCCAGAGTGGCCAGTAGAACAAACTCCAACCCTCACTCTTAGACACCTTGCCTCTATGTCGGCAGGTTTATATTGGGAAGAAATGGACCACTCGCCCTTTTCCCTTATAGCGCAGTTTACTTTTGATGACGATATTGTCCCCCTAACTATTAACACTCTACCCGCCACCGGCAACCCAGGGGATATCCAACACTATAATTCGGGAGGGACGCAGTTATTAGGTACCATTATGCAAAGGGTGTTGAATGGCAAAACTATTGCAAGCTATATCAGCGAAAGTTTTTGGCAACCCTTAGGCATGCAACAAGATGGTCTGTACGTTTTAGATAGAGACAATGGTAACGAAAGAGTTTTTGGCGGCATGGTTGCCAGTGCTTTGGATATGGCTAAATTTGGTCAGCTGCTTTTAAATAAAGGCAATTGGAATGGCATACAAATTTTAAGTTCTGAACATATCAATCTGATCAAACAAATACCTTATAACAATAGAACTTATGGTTACGGTATTTGGGTTAGCGAATATAAAGGCGACCCAATTTATCACATGGAAGGCTTCTTAGGACAAAAAAATATTATTTATCCAAAACATAACTTATTAATCACTAGACTTGGTCATCAAATGATTGCACGTGAAGAATTAGAAGATATTTCGCCTCAAGTAGAACTTTTTATTGAAGAAGCCTTAAGGGTATTGAGAGAAGAAAGGCTATTATAGAGTTTTAAGTACTACTATTTAAGCGCTAAAACAAAGCCGACATTATGTCGGCTTTGTTTTCTTTGAATGATAAATTTAAGGTAAGACTCAATAATCCTCTTCACCCTTACCATCCACATGGTCCATAACCGCATATTTCAAAGGTTCTAATCCAATCTTAGCCAAAGCCGAGATATGGAATACCCTATGTTCAGAATCAAACTTATCAATAATTGTCTGTGCTCGTTGCTTAAAGGTTTCTTCATCTAATAAGTCGTGCTTATTAAAGACAAACCAACGTTCTTTATCCATTAACTCATCACTGAATTTAGTCAGTTCATTCACCAAGGCTAAAGCCTCGCCTGCAATATCAGTATCTTCATGTAAAGGGGCTAGATCGATAACGTGGAGCAATAAACTAGTACGTTCTAAATGCTTTAAGAATTGAATACCTAAACCGGCGCCATCAGCAGCACCTTCAATCAAACCAGGAATATCTGCCATTACAAAGGCTCGCGAATCATCCACTCGAACTACACCTAAATTTGGAATAAGTGTAGTAAATGGGTAATCAGCTACTTTAGGTTTAGCCGCTGACATAGAACGAATCAATGTTGACTTACCAGCATTTGGATATCCAAGAAGACCCACATCAGCTAATACTTTAAGTTCAAAACGCAATTTACGTTTTTCACCAGCGGTACCTGGTGTAGTTTTTTTAGGGGCTCGGTTAACTGAACTTTTAAAACGCGTATTACCTAAGCCACCCTGACCACCTTGAGCGACCAGTAAGCGTTGATCGTGCTCAACAATATCGCCAATCAACTCATCGGTATCGTCGTCGTACACAAAGGTACCAACTGGCACTACGATTTCTAAATCAGAACCACCTCGACCAGAGCAATTACGTCCACTGCCACCATCACCATGTTTAGCACTGTACTTACGCCCTACACGGAAGTCAGCAAGAGTGTTCATGCCAGAGTCTGCTACTAAGAACACACTGCCACCACGACCACCGTCACCACCATCAGGTCCACCGTATTCGATGTATTTCTCACGACGGAAACTGGCGCTACCGGGTCCACCGTTTCCAGCTGCTACCCATATACTTGCTTCATCTACAAATTTCAT
>CAJQOG010000173.1 GCA_905479875.1 uncultured Gammaproteobacteria bacterium | reverse complement strand
TTTCTATCGTTAAACAGTTCTACCAAGCCAGAAATGATTGAAAATGAATTTTTAGCTATATAAAACTTGGTCAAAGTTAACATGGGCAAGAACACACCAATCACAAACAAGAGGGTCGCGATTGCTAATGCTAAGAGTAGTTTTTGCTTTTGGGTTAACTTCATAAAAAGAGTATAGCTTGAAGGCACTGGACCCTCAATTAAATTGAGGGAATAATAATTTACTTACCGCATTACTTCCTAGAAAGGCCTTAGCCTTATCTTGGATCGCATTTCTATAGCAGACTAAAACACACTGGACTCTCAAATACATTGAGGGAATAAAAATTTACTTACAGCATTACTTCCTAGAAAGGCGTTAGCCTTATCTTGGATCCAGTGACTTAATAGCTGGGCAAGCACTGGAATCAAGATAAGCATGACATGCTTTTTTTATTGAATTACAAAATGTACTTTCATTACACAGTATGCTATTTTCATGCTTCAACAATCAATTCGAGAAAATGATGAAAAAATTACTCCTTATTCTTGTACTTCCGCTTCTATTCACTAGCAATGTATTTGCCGCTGATAGCGATGTTGAACAAATCAAAAGCAATCTCGTAGCCATGTGGGCTGCCGTTGAAAAAGGCGATGTAAAAGAATATTTAAAATATGTGCATGATGACTACACGGTATTTGGAGAATCTGATACCTATTTACAATCGGGTAAAGATAAAGAACAAGCCAGCTATAGTGATTATTTAGGACGAGCTGAAAAAGTAAAAACGTTTATGCATCAACCCGAAGTGATAGTACGTGGTGATACCGCTTGGATGACTTACTACTGGACAGACAGTGGATATATGAAAGGTGAACGTTTTACTTCACGTGGAAAATCAACAAGAATTTTTATAAAAGAGAATGGGCAATGGTTATGTATTCATGGGCATTTTACGGCGATTGAGTGATACGTATAGTGAAGTATTATTTCCTAGAAAGGCAAAGCCTTATCTAGGATCCGTTGATTCCGCAAAAAGACACTAGGCCCTCGATCTAGTCGAGGGAGTAATGTAGTTTAATAATGTACAGCTGTAATAACCAAAAGTTTATTACACCTTTACTAAACCTTCTTAACAAACTCCGACTTCAGCTTCATAGCGCCAATACCAGTAATCTTACAATCAATATCGTGATCACCATCGACTAGCCGAATATTCTTAACTTTGGTGCCAACTTTAACCACTAAAGACGAACCTTTTACCTTAAGGTCCTTAATTACGCTAACCGTATCGCCATCTTGCAACTCATTACCATTAGCATCACGAATGATTTTTTCATCAGAATCTTCAGCTACTTGTGACCATTCATGAGCACACTCAGGGCAAATATATTGTGCACCGTCCTCATAGGTATATTCTGACTCACAGAGAGGGCAATTAGGGAGAGCGCTCATAGAGCGGCCTGCTTATGTAAATGACGCTCTCGCATTAGCAAAAAGAAGGGTAAGCCAAAAGCGATAGCAATGGTGCAACTAACAATGCCATACGCCCACCAAAACTTCATACCAATACGTTTTGCTTCGTGATACATCCAAAATATAGCGGCAAAGGCTGCGATAATAACGTCATACCACACTGAAGAAGATGCTAGGTTAAGTTTATTGTCACTAATAAACGTGCTGATGTTATTGCCATCTATAGATAGATACTGAAAGTTGTAGTACCAAGTAATGCATAAACCCGCTAGGGCAAAAATACCATACACCATTTGTTTAGCTTTAGAACTCATTTAGTTATTGTCCGCATTTGGACTTAAGCTAAAGCGTAATACTAGGTATCCCACTATGCCTGAAGCCAATGAACCAATAATAATTCCTAAACGCTCATCAAAAAGTAGATTTACTCCAGTCTCCTCAAACGCAAGACCGCCAATAAATAAACTCATGGTAAAGCCAACGCCGCATAAAGCAGCGGTGCCATAAAGACTAGCAAAGGACATACCTTTTGGCAATTTAGTTAAACCCAGTTTAATAGCCAAATAACACAAACCAAAAATACCAATTTGCTTGCCTACAAATAAACCTAAGGCAATCCCCATAGGCACATTGTGCATGACTTGTTCCAAACCTACTCCAGACAGATTTAAACCTGCGTTAGCAAAAGCAAAAACGGGAAGTATGAAATAGGCAACCACGGTATGTAAATCATGTTCCATGCTTTTAAGAGGCGAGTAATCGGGGCGCTCCTTGGAATTCATTGGAATAAACATAGCCAACAAAACTCCTGCCAAAGTTGCATGCACTCCAGACTTAAGCATTGCAACCCACATAATCATACCGATTAATACATAAGGAAATTTATTGCATACATTTCGGTGATTCATAATGGCTAATATAGGCACACAAACCGAAACAAATAGTAGTGCAACAAAAGATATTTTTTCAGTATAGAAAAATGCAATGATTAATATTGCGCCAATGTCATCAAATATAGCTAGTGAGGTTAGGAATATTTTCAAACTAATTGGAACTCGTGAACCCAGAATAGCTAAAATCCCTAAGGCAAATGCAATATCAGTTGCAGCTGGAATAGCCCAACCTTTCATGGCAACAGGATCGTCATAATTAAAATACATATAAACCAAAGCAGGAACAAGCATTCCACCAATAGCTCCAATACCTGGCAAAATAATATTCTTTTTATCAGAAAGCTCACCTTCAACTAATTCGCGCTTTAACTCTAAACCAACCAGAAAGAAAAATACGGCCATTAAACCGTCATTAATCCATAACAATAGAGGCTTGGCAACTTGCAGCTGACCAATACGGACTTCAACTGGAGTTGAAAGCAGCATTTCATAATAGTGATTTAAGCCAGTATTAGCAAAAATTATTGCCAATATTGCCGAAAGCATAAGCAAAATACCGGCCGAGGCTTCTAGTTTAAAAAATTTCTTTATATATTCTTGTGACACATTAATCATAAGTCTCCTACAAAACTTTCTTTTAGATTAAATAATGGGGACATTTTAACGTAATTTAAGATTTATATACGGATATAAACAAGTCAGTCGTCAGACTACTCTTTTTATTTTGCAAGCTTGTATATTAGAATTTATTAATTTTAAAGACTTGATTATCCAAAATTTCTTTTTCTTACTGGATGATCTTTAGGGCCGCCGGCAGCCATTACTTTTTCCTTTTAGCCTAATGCCAAACTCTGGGACTTATTTGGATTAGCACATTGATAGTTAGCTCACTTATTATTCTTTAAAAATCTATCTAAAATATAAGCTATTCCACCCGCTATTCCGATAGGAACAAGCGTATAGAATGGAATAATTATCAAACCAATTGCCGCGTTTGGATTTGAACCTAAATCCAGCATGTTATGCCAATATCCTGCACACGCAAATCCAGCTACGGCTGGAAATAACAAAAACAAGGGTCTTTTATAAATGGTGGTCCAAGCCAAGATACTTCCCCAGGTTATTGCATTTAAGAACTGCATTAGCAAAATACCAGGTAGGCCCCCTTGCAGATACTGCATTAACCAGTCAAGGCCACTCGGGAGTCTAGCTAAATATGGTAAAAAAATACCTATAATTATTATGGCGTACCGTGCCTTAAGCATTTCAGTGTTACCTCAAAGTCTACTGTTTTAATTAATGGGCACGGACGTAGCTTGTGTCCAACCAAATTTTTTGGTCATTACTCAACAAACATGTCAGCGAATGACTGAGCTAGCATAATACTAAAATTGATAAAATTCTTATACAAGTGATTTACAAAATCTAAAATCTGAACCATTGAAAAATCAAAAATACCAAGACAAGCACCAACGGAATTAGTGAGGAAAATTTTATATACTTGGCATTTCGAAAAAATACAAGCCCGAATATTAATGGGACGGATACTACAAACACGGCAGCAATTGCTATAGCAAATGCTATCAAAAGATATTCTAGCTCACCACCTGCGTGACTACCACTCCCGGCAAAAACCAAAAGAAAGACAGGCACGATTCCACTCAAGTAAAGAACTTTCCATTTTGTATCAATTTTTATCATTGTTTGCTTAATTCTAAAACTCTTTCTTCAGTTACTATCTTAGCCATAATAAACCTACTTTTTAGTTAAAATAAGTGTGTACTAAATGGGGGAAGGTTCACCAGTGAGTGCAACGAACCATTGTTGATTGCCTTGTTAGGTGGACTATTTTTCTTTCCATAACTCGACCTTTTGAAAATAAGGGCCTTCTCCCCAAGCAACTGTAATAAGTGGGCTATTTGTTTCATTTGATAGTTCACCGTAACCCCTTACGTTAACAATAGCTTTATCATCCATACAGCCGCCTATTTTTAAGTAAGTTCTTTTTTTACTGATGCCACCAACAATATAGTTTAAATGAGGAATTTTAAAACTTGTACCATCTATATTATTAGTATATTCATTTTTAAGAGTATATGAATAATTTTCAATAGCTTCAAATACGTCTTTTAATTGTTCATTTGAAAGTGATTTAACGGACTTTAACTGTTGATCATAATCACAGTGCTTAAAGCAACCAGTGAAACAAAGAATTGATATTAAGAACGCGATTCTCAAATACATCTTTTCACCTAATGTTTTAGCTAATAGGCGCTACGGTAGTAGCGTACGTATTGAGTTACTTGTTAGCAGTTACCGGACTTTCATCTGAAAAAAATGAATAACCAGCACCTGGGTTACGGCGTAAAAATGTTAACCATGTAACTTCAAACAAATCTTCCAAATATATCATTGGTGGATTAACCTTTCCATTTGTAATTCTGTTCATAAGATTACTATCTTCTTTTACTAACTTAACAGCCGCAATTTCTGCTTGGTCAGGGTTTTCTGCCTTTACCCATCGAGATGTGTAAAAACCAACTATGTCACTCTCTTCAATGTTGAAATTTTCACCTCTCAGCATAACACAATATTTTTTCATAAAAGGACTGCTAATGTTTTAGGTAATGGGCGCTATTACGTAGCGTCTAGTGAGTGAAGCGAACGCTGTTAAACGCCCTGTTTAAGATATTTAATTCCATTCTAATTGTTTAATTAAGCGCTCCACACCATCTTGCGGTGTATCAGCCCATATTTTAATTTTTTTAATTTCCTTACCAGTTTTCTTCTCAACTAAGCTTCCGTATACCCATGGTTCAGACTCAGTGAAATACCCAACGACACCAGAAGGTTTCCAATATGGGATTAAAATTAACATACCATCAGGAGAAGTTACTGGATTTAAATTTTTTGCGATTGGCAAAGGAACTGGAACTAAAGTTAGCAATGAAACTAAAATTAGAATTGTTAGTAATTTAAGTGGACTCATTTTCATGGCTTACAACGCCTTGCTCAGCGGAAAAATGCGAGCGCTAGCAAGTAGTATTTCCGCTGAAGTACTTTGTTGTGCGCTGTTTGATATTAATCCACATCATTCGTATTCCGATACAGGACTATAGCAATAGTTGCTGCAATGATCTCTGCTAACAAGTAAATGTACATCAGTTTGTTGGGGCTGCCATCTACAATTATTCCAAATACTCGAGTAATTGCCATTCCTATTAGCACGACAAACACACTAAGAAGACCTAGCTTTATTGTTTGTTCATTTGCTCCAAGCAAGAACATCAATAAACCAACTGCAATCGACATTCCACCATAGGTAGCTCTCATGTCAATTAAACCTGAAGTGGTAGCTGGCACGCTACCAGTTACGATATTAGAAAAGGAACTCGGAAATAATGCGAAAAGGACACCATAAGCTAAGAAAATAGCCGCAGTGAACCATATAAGAATTTTCTCTATTTTCATTGATTGGAACCTCGTAAGTTTTGATTAGTCCTTGACGCATAACGCCGCAAAAATAGGCGCGTGAAACGCATCCGAGCGAAGCGGCAGTGCTTTGCCTTGTTAGGTGCTGTATTTATAAAAATGCTAATCACGTCGCTTAAATCCTGATATGGCTAGCACTATGCCGCATATTCCGCCAACGGTGTAAGCTCCGCATATAATGAAAAATGATATTGGTC
>CAJQOG010000172.1 GCA_905479875.1 uncultured Gammaproteobacteria bacterium | reverse complement strand
TAAATGCAAAAAGTAATTAATTCTGTAAAAGTACCATCTATTAAGAAAAACGTAAAAACTAATCGGGGAAATAAAAATGGCACACGCCGCTGATTACAGTAAACAATATTATGTACCACATTCAAGCAAATGGCCCTTTGTTGGCGCCTGCGCTTTGTTTGTTTTCGCCATAGGCGGTGGTAACTGGCTTAATGGAAACGCATTTCTAGGCGTTCCTGGAAAATTCGTTTTCTTCCTGGGCATTGCTGCCATTTTATATATGGTAGTTAACTGGTTTAAGGATGTCATCGCTGAAAATTCTCAAGGTATTAATAACGCTCAAGTTGATCGCTCATATCGCATGGGAATGGGCTGGTTCATTTTCTCTGAAGTTATGTTCTTTGCCGCATTCTTTGGAGCTTTATTCTATGCTCGACAATTTGTAGCTCCATGGTTAGCGGGCGAAGGCAATAATTTCTGGACCAATTTCGCATTATGGAATGGTTTTGAAGGCGGCTGGCCACACGCAGGACCAGGCGCTGTGGTTGACACTATGCCAATCTCCGACGGTATGGTCGTCGAAAATTTTGAAACTATGGGGCCATTCTGGCTACCTACCATCAACACACTTTTATTGATTAGTTCAAGTTTCACAATTACTATTGCGCACCACGCAATGCTTAAAAACAAGATGAACAAAGCATTTTGGTACACCATTATTTCTGTAGTCTTAGGTGCAATATTTGTATGGTGCCAAGCTTTAGAATATATTCATGCTTACAAGGGATTAAACTTAACCCTTGAAAGTGGGATTTATGGCTCCACCTTTTACTTACTGACTGGCTTCCATGGCTTGCACGTTACTCTAGGTGCCATCATGTTACTGGTCATGGCCATACGAATTAAAAAAGGTCATTTCACTCCTGAGCGTCACTTTGGCTTCATGGCTGCGGAATGGTACTGGCATTTTGTTGATGTAGTTTGGATTATTTTATACTTCTTTATTTATTGGATGTAAACTTAATAGTTCATAAATATCAACAAGTTATAAGAAGCGCTTCTTTGAAGCGCTTTTTTTATTTCTTTAAGTGTATGGTTTGTGGTGCAAAATAATACTCTAAGTAGCATCAAACAAACGTATGATTTCAAGTACCTTTAAAGCAGCAGAATAGGTTAAAATCACCTATTAAATTAAACCAGTTTGGTGGAAACACACAATCTTTGAATTTGGAGCGTTAATTCGTGAATAAAATTGTATCCCAAGAAAAAATAGAACAAATCAAACAACGCTGGCAACAAATGATTGCTGATTACTCTCAGGCAGATAATCGTAAAGCTGTTTGGCAACTTGTGAACTCCATTGGTTCATATATTGCACTTTGGATTGCCATACCTTTTGCTCTCAAAGTTTCAGCATGGTTAGTCGTTCCTCTCGCCGTACTCGCTGCTGGATTCTTGATTCGCATTTTTATTATCATGCACGACTGTGGACATAAGTCATTCTTCAAGTCTAAAAAAACCAACGATTTCTGGGGATACATCTCAGGCGTTTTAGTTTTCACACCCTATAGAAAGTGGACTAAAGAACATGCAATCCATCATGGTACATCTGGCAACTTAGATAAACGTGGCACTGGCGACGTTTGGACTATGACTGTAAAAGAATATATGAATTCAAGTTTTTGGAAACGTATGGGATATAAAGCATTTCGTCATCCATTGTTTCTATTTGTAGCCGCACCATTTTTATTATTTGTTATTGATTATAGATTGTTTAAACGCAATGCCTCTAAGTCAGACAACATTAGTATTCTCATGAATAACTTAGGCATAGCCGTAGTATTTCTAATTGGCAGCTTGGCTATGGGCTTACAAACTTTTACTCTAATCATCTTGCCAATGATTTGGTTATCAGCTATCGGCGGCGTATGGTTATTCTACGTGCAACATCAATATGAAGATGCTTATTGGGCTGAACAAAATCAGTGGGATTTTGTAAAGGGTGCAGTAGCTGGTAGTTCATTTTATAAACTTCCAAAAATACTCCAGTGGTTCTCGGGAAACATTGGTTTCCATCATATTCATCACCTCAGCCCATTGATTCCAAATTATCTTTTGGAAAAATGCCATAAGGATAATCCTTTATTTCAAGAAATTAAGCCTCTAACATTTTTCCGTAGCTTAAAGTCTGCAACCTTAAGATTATGGGATGAAGAAAAACAACGCATGTTGAGTTTCAGAGAGTTCCATAAATTACGAAAAGCCGGAGCCTTTGCTTAAAACCTAAAGATATGTCTCGTCCTAAAATACGTTGACAGTTTTATTAAAAGGCCAGCGATAGTTTATCGCTGGTTTTTTTATGCATTTGGTCTGGAGTTTTTAATCCCAGACTCAGATGCGGACGGTGGCGGTTATAGGTATCAATCGATTGATCAATTAAGACCTGTAATTCTTTAAAGGTCTTGCATCGGTATAACAAGAACTCTTGCTTTAAAATTCCATTCACTCGTTCAGCCAGTGCGTTTTGATAACAATCGTACCCATCCGTCATCGACGGCTTTATCTTATATCGGTTTAACGTCTGTTGATAGAGTGCCGAGCAATATTGTGACCCGCGATCCGAATGATGAATAAGTGCCTGGCCATGCGTTCGGTTCTTAATCGCCTTGTGTAATGCCTTGACCACATGAGGCGTAGTCATATCCTGACTCACGTGATGCCCCATGATTTTACGCGTATGAGCATCGGTTACTAGTGACAAATAATGCACACCCTCATCACTTTCAACATACGTGATATCACTCACAAACGCTTGCTCCGAACGTGTGAGCGTTTGGTCTTTGTATAAATTGGGATGTTTCCTAAACCGGTGATGGCTGAACGTGGTTTTGGTGTAACGACGAACGGGTTGGACTAATAAACCTTCGGCTCTTAGGTAGCTAAATAAGCCATCACGACCCAATTTAATGCCCAATTCAAGCAACTCAGGCTTGAGTAAATAATACAACTTACGAGTGCCAATGCGCGGCATTAAGCGACGCCATTTAAGCACTAAAGCTTTAACAGGTGCCAACGCAGACTGACGTGCTGCTATGCGAGTGCGTTGTTGATATATAGACTGTCTGGATACACCGAAGAGTCGACAACTCCCCATCAAACTCACTTGTCCTTTTTGATGGAGTCTTTCAACACTTCGGCGGAATACTTTTTTCGTAGACCCATCCCATACTCTTTATCGCAGATATCAACCATGGTATTGAGTATCAAGTTTCGCGTTCGCTCATCCGCCAATTCACGTTCAAGGCGCTTGATAATTTGGGCCGGGGTTTCATTTGACTTTGACATACGTTTCTCAGCAAGATTCGTCCAGTCTAATTTACCATGTTTGCGTAACCAAACCAAAACGGTACTGCGACCTTGAATACCATAACGCTTTTGGGCTTGTTTGTAGGTCAGTTCGCCTTTTTCTACTTGCTCAACAACCGATAATTTAAAGCCTAAGTTGTAATCCCGTTGTGAACGTCTTTTACCTGTATTACTAAGCTCGGACATAAATAAGTCTCCAATGTGTCAACTTATTTCAGGACGGGACAATATAAAAAGAAAAAAGGGCTCAATTTATTGAGCCTTTTTTACATCTGGAATTGGGGTTCGATGAATAAAACCCTTACAAAAATAATGTCATTGCGAGTCGTTTAGAAAACGACGCGGCAATCTCATCACTTTATTACACGTCTTAAGAGATTGCCGCGCGGAGTTTATACTCAGCTTGACTGGGTACTCGTAAGATTACAAAAATAATTTATAAGCCGGGTTTTCTGATTCATTTGAATAGTTAAAACCGGTTTCGATTAAAAACCTATTAAAAGCTAATGCTTCAACCTCTGGGACTTGAATCCCTAGAAGAACCCGTCCAAAATCACTGCCATGATTGCGATAATGAAATAAAGAGATGTTCCATTGACTTGCCATATTCTTCAAGAACCCAAGCAAAGCGCCAGGCTGTTCTGGAAATGAAAATCTATAGAGTTTTTCATTAACCGCTTGCTTTGCTCTGCCACCTACCATGTAACGCACATGTGATTTAGCGGTTTCATCACCCGATAAATCTAAAGCCGAATAGCCAGAGTTTTCTAACGCCTCGATGAGCTGTAATTTTTCTACTGCACCTTGTTTAAGTGCTACACCTACAAATACATGTGCTTCGCTATTGTCAGCATAACGATAATTAAATTCTGTTATTGATCGCTCACCTATCACTTCACAGAATTGTAAAAAACTACCAGGGCGCTCAGGAATAGTTACCGCAAGAATAGCCTCTTTCTGCTCACCTAAATCAGCACGTTCAGCAATATAACGTAAACGATTAAAATTAACATTAGCGCCACATAACATACCAACAATTTTTTTAGGTTTTTTCGATAAACTTGGAAGATGTTTCTTAATTCCAGCTAAAGCTATAGCCCCAGCTGGTTCAGCGATAACTCGTGCTTCTTCATAAATATCTTGAGTTGCTGCACAAATTTCATCATTAGACACTTGTACTAACTCATCAATAAAGTTATTACAAATTTTAAAAGTTTTATCACCAACTTGTTTAACTGCAACCCCTTCTGCAAAACGTCCAACATGCTCTAAAGGTACAGGCTTTCCAGCATCAAATGCTGCATGCATTGACGCACTCTCACTGGCTTCTACACCAATAATTTTAATCTCAGGATTAATGGCCTTAGCTACAAGCGCAATTCCAGAAATCATTCCACCACCACCAATAGGCACATAAATATAATCGGTCTCAGCTTGCTGCTCAAGAATCTCTAATCCAATAGTACCTTGACCCTGAATAACTGTTTCATCATCATAAGGGTGAACAAAAACTCGCCCTTGTTGTTCAGCAAGTTCGAAAGCGTGCTCACAAGCTAAGTCAAAGTTTTCACCAAATAAAACCACTTCGCCGCCACGTTCACGCACAGCATCAACTTTAATATCTGGTGTGATAATTGGCATCACAATTAGTGCGCTAATACCTAAATGCTTTGCTGCAACCGCAACACCTTGAGCATGATTACCAGCTGAGGCGCAGATAACTCCACTCTTTTTCTCTGCATCAGTCAAGCTTTGCATTTTTGCAAAAGCACCACGAATCTTAAAAGAAAATACACTTTGTTGATCTTCACGCTTTAAATGAATCTGTGTATTTAATTTTTTAGAAATACCGGGCAGCAAAGTAAGCTCGGTTTTCTTAACTAATTCAGAAAGATCTAGTGCACGTGACTTTTGTAGATAGTTGAATTTTAAACTCTCTAATTCTTTTGCTTCAATTGCTTTAGACCTTAAAACTGACATTACACAGTACGCGATATAAAATTCAATACAGAATCTGTAAACTGTGTGGTGCTAACAGGGTTGTTATTTGATAAATCTGCAGTAAATACCCCCGCATTCCAACTTGCGTAAACTGCTTTCTCTAGAAGTAATGCCGATTCTTCATGCTGCAGACTATGACGCAACATCATAGCTACACTTAAAAGCATGGCAGCTGGGTTAGCTACACCTTGCCCAGCTATATCTGGGGCCGAACCGTGAATTGGCTCGTATAGCGCAATACCCTTGCTTGGATCTTGAGTTGATAGAGACGCCGATGGCAATACGCCTAAGGAACCACTTAACATTGAAGCTTCGTCAGAGAGAATATCACCAAAAAGATTTTCCGTAAGGATCACATCAAAAGCACTGGGCTTTGAGATTAAGTGCATTGCACAAGCGTCCACTAAAACATGCTCAAGGTCTACTTCAGGAAACTCTTCAGTATGTATACGATTAACAGTTTCACGCCATAAACGCGATGTTTCCATTACATTGGCTTTATCCACAGAACTCACTTTATTGCTACGATCTTTTGCAAGCGAGAAACCTAAACGAGTAATTCGCTCAATCTCTGGTACAGAGTAAGTACAGGTATCAGTAGCACTATCACCCTCACGATACTTTTTACCGAAGTAAAGTCCTCCTGTAAGCTCTCGTACAATCAACATATCAACACCAAGTAAACGATCTTTTTTCAGTGGAGATATTTCTGATAAGGATTCTTGTAAAGTTACTGGTCGAAGATTGGCATAAAGATTGAACGTTTTTCTAATTTTAAGTAGACCTGCTTCTGGTCTATCAGCACCTTTTAAGTCATCCCATTTTGGCCCACCGATAGCGCCTAATAGAATGGCGTCCGCATCACTACATGCATCAACGGTTTCTTGCGGTAAAGGATTGCCTTGCTGGTCAATTGCCGCACCACCTATAAGATGCTCTTGTAAATCAATGTTTAATTGAAATTCATCATCTAAGATGGCTAATACTCTTACCGCTTGAGCATAAACCTCAGGACCAATTCCATCACCAGGTAAACCTATAATTTTTCTCGACATTTTACTAAGTCTTCTTTTTTAATTTACAGTTGCTGTTCGTAAGCTGTGATTTTATCTTTTTGTGAAATCAGATAATCTAACTGATCATAATTGTTAGATAGACAATATTTTGAAAATTCATCTAAAGGAAATTCTATTTTTCCATAACCTTGAATATCACAACTTGTATTTGCAATATCAATATCTATTTGCGTTTCAGGATTAGCACTTAAATAGTCTAAAGCAGCCTTATCTACTTCGATAGGCAATAAACCATTTTTAATACTATTATTTCTAAAAATGTCAGCAAATTGAGTTGACACTACTACTTTAAAACCTAAATCTAATAAAGACCACGGAGCATGTTCACGTGAAGAACCACAACCAAAGTTATTGCCTCCTACTAAAATCGCCGTTTCAGTAGCGTCAAAATTTTTAAACACATGCTCTAAGCGCTCCTTACCTTCATCATCAAAACGTAGGTTATAAAAAGCGCCTGCTGCCAAACCTTCACGCGTAGTTGTTGTTAAAAACTGCGCTGGGATAATTTGGTCAGTATCAATATTGTCTGTTATTAAATTAAATGTTTTCGAATTTAGGATGTTGTTGCTCACGCGGCTTTCTCCTGAGTTCTTGGATCAGTAATTTTTCCTGTTATCGCACAACTGGCTGCAACGATTGGACTAGCAAGAATAGTTCTCACATCCTTACCTTGTCTTCCAATAAAGTTTCTATTACTGGTACTAACAACTAAATCACCTGGCTTACCAATATCGCCATTCATGCCTAAACACATAGAACATCCCGGCTCACGCCACTCTGCCCCAGCCGCTTTGAAAATCTTATCAAGACCTTCTGCCTCAGCTTGTAACTTAATTAACTCGGAGCCTGCAACCACTAAAGTTCGGACTTGAACTTGCTGATCTTGCATAATTTTTGCCGCAAGTCGTAAATCACTAATACGTGAATTGGTACAGCTACCGATAAACACTAAGTCGATATCCTTACCTAAAATACTTTCACCCTGAGAAAACTGCATATACTCTAGTGAACTAATATCTGACTCATCATTTGTTGTTGGAATAGATGCATCAATTGCAAACGCCATACCTGGGTGCGTGCCATAGGTAATGGTTGGAGTAATTTTACTAGCATCGATATGTACTTCTTTATCAAATACCGCTGCTTCATCAGTTGGTAATTGCGACCAATTACTAATAGCTACATCCCAATCTTCACCTTGCGGAGAGTGTGGACGCCCCTTTAAATACTCAACAGTTATTTCATCTGGAGCAATCATTCCTGCCCGTGCACCACATTCAATCGACATATTACACATAGTCATACGTGCTTCCATATCCATTGCACGAACTGCTGAGCCTGCATACTCCAAGACGTAGCCCGTACCACCATTAACGCCGATAGTTGAAATCACATGCAAAATCACATCTTTAGCCGTAACTGAGTCTTGCAAATCACCTTCAATATTGATTCTCATACTCTTGGCTTTACGCTGCAGTAAACATTGAGTTGCCAACACATGGCCAACTTCAGTGGTGCCAATGCCAAAAGCTAAAGCACCAAAGGCGCCATGTGTACTGGTATGCGAATCACCGCAGACAATGGTTTTTCCTGGCTGCGTTGCTCCAATTTCAGGACCCATGACATGCACAATACCGCGTTGATCACTATCCCAGGCATGACATTCAATATTATGTTTTTTACAATTTTCTAAAAAGGTATCAACCTGATTTTTTGCTTGAGCCGTTATATAGTCTCGCTCACCAGCCGCATTAGGTGCTGAGGTTGGCGTGGAATGATCGATAGTAGCCAAACAATTCTTTACCGAATGTACTGAGAGATTTCTTCTTTCTAGCTCAGCAAAAGCTTGAGGTGAAGTCACTTCATGTAAGAGATGTAAATCAATATATAAAATTGCTGGAAAATCATCGCTTTCAGGCTGAACACAATGTGCTTCCCAAACCTTATCGAAAAGTGTTTTTGCTGTTGTCATAATTTTACTTCTAATTAAGAATTAATTTATTTTAGCGAACCAGCTGATGCACATTTCCAGTTGCTTCAGTGTTCTCATTCACTAAATGGAACCAACCCCATTCGTCTTCTGTTGTTCCATCAATCAAACCAAAGAAAGCATCTTGCAGAGCCTTGGTATAAGGACCTCGTCCACCGCAACGAACTTCATTATCATCTACAGAACGTACTGGAGTAATTTCAGCAGCTGTACCCGTCATAAAAATTTCATCGGCAGTGTATAGAGCTTCGCGTGGCAAACCTTGCTCACGAACTTCAAAACCTAGTTTTTTCGCAAGAGTAATAACACTGTCGCGTGTAATACCACATAAAATCGAACTGCCTGCTGTTGGTGTATAGATTACATCATCGCGAATTATAAAGAGATTTTCGCCTGCTCCTTCCGACAAAGTACCATCGTGTGACAAACCAATGCCTTCATCGTAACCATGTCGATGTGCTTCGCGTGTAATAAGCTGACTAGACATATAATTGCCACCAGCTTTAACTCCAGACGGCATAGTATTTGGAGCAAGACGCGCCCAACTAGAGACACAGGCTCGAATACCTTTTTCCCTGGCTTCCGCGCCCATGAAATTGCCCCATTCAATGGCAGCAACCACGGTATCTATTGGTGAGCCAGGTTTTGCATAAAGGCCTAAGCCACCATTGCCACGGAAAACTACAGGACGAATATAAGCTTCAGATAAGCCATTGGCTACAACTACTTGCTTACAAATACTATTCATTTGAGTTTCATTCACACCAACATCTAAATCATAGACACGAGCAGATTCAAATAAACGTCGTGTATGCTCAGGCAAACGAAATATCGCCGTACCTTTATGTGTATCATAAGCACGTACACCTTCAAAAACCGAAGAGCCATAATGAATTGCATGTGTCATCACATGCACATTTGCCTCGTCCCACGGTATTAATGAACCATTCATCCAAATTACTTTTTTATCACTCATTTAAATTGCCCCTTGTGCTGCACGTACTGTGTCATTTTGCGTTTCTATTGCGTGTCGTGAATTGTTAGTTAAACCTTGTTGTTGTCTTTTGTGTTCGCGATTAATACTATTAATAACAGCTAAAGCAGTTGCTTCAACAATATCGGTGCTCGCTCCCGTACCATTTCTCTGTTTGCCATCAATACTTAATGAGACTTTTACCTCACCTTGTGCATCATCCCCAATACTAATATTTTGAATACGATAATCAAATAGTTCTATCTCGGTATTCATGGCTTTACGCATTGCATTAATCACTGCATTTACAGGACCGTCACCATCCGCTGTAGCTATAACAGGGTCGCCCTTATGTAATAGCTCAACAATAGCTGTCGCATTTTGATGACCATGTTTTACTATTGTTTGTACTTGTAGAGAGAATAACTCCCAAGGACCCGATTGCGACTGCTTGCCTAGAACTAAAACTTCAATGTCTTCATCCGTAATATCTTTTTTTCGGTCAGCTAGTTTTTTAAATTGTGCAAACAAATCGTTAAGGTTTTCGCCTTTATATACAATTCCTAGTGACTTTAATCGCTCTTTAAAAGCTGCACGCCCACTGTGTTTACCTAAAACTAATGAGGTTTTTTCAATACCTACATCTTCAGGCTTCATGATTTCATAAGTATTACGGTTTTTCAGCATGCCATGTTGATGAATACCAGCCTCATGTGCAAAAGCATTTCGCCCTACAATAGCCTTATTAGCCTGCACAGTTGAGCCAGTAATGTGACTAACTAAACGTGACGTTGGGTATAAGCGTTTAGTATTGATGCGCGTTTCAATACCGTAATACGATTTACGAGTTTTTAATGCCATTACAATTTCTTCTAAGGCAGCATTACCTGCACGTTCACCAATACCATTAATGGTACATTCAATTTGTCTAGCACCAGCTTCAACCGCTGCCAAACTATTGGCTACAGCTAAACCAAGGTCATTGTGACAATGGCTACTTAAGATAATGTCACTACGATCTTTAAAATCTTTTTTAACATGCGTAAATATTTTTGCGAATTCGATAGGCGTTGTATAACCCACTGTGTCTGGAATATTTAAAGTTTTAGCACCTGCTGCTACTGCTACTTTAAAGGCTTCTGATAAAAAATCTAATTCAGTACGTCCAGCGTCTTCTGCAGAGAATTCAATATCATCAAAATATTTTTTTGCAAAAGTTATTGAATTATGAATACTTTCTAAAACTTGTTCTTTTTCCATTTGCAATTTGAATTCTCTATGCAAAGGACTAGTCGCAATAAAAACATGTAAGCGTTTATTTGGCGCAGGCTCTAGCGCCTTAGCTACTGCCTCTATATCACCTTGCTGCGAACGCGCTAAACCCGCTATTGTTGAGCGTAAATTCAATGCCGCAACTTTATTAACCGCTGCAAAATCACCAGGTGAAGCCGCAGGAAAACCGGCTTCAATAATATCAACACCAAGTTCATTGAGTGCATTGGCTATTTTCAATTTTTCATCGACGTTCATTGAGCAACCTGGAGATTGCTCACCATCACGTAAGGTTGTATCAAATATTTTTACAATGTCATTTTCTTTTGTAGTCATAGCTCTCACCGCTGTGAATATATTATTACTAATCTGTTGGAATCATATCGTGACGAGAGTAACGCTTAACTGTAGCTTGTAAAACGGCAGCTAACTCTTCACCAGTCAAATCTTTAGCATCAACTACGTCACCTAAACGTTTAATTTGGTGCAGCAATACATCTTGACGTGGTGTGCCTAGTTCAATTTCAACTTCTAATTTAAAACTTGTATTTGTCGGCATATATGAATGCATGGTAATCACACGGTGTCCACGCCTTTCTATTAAGCCCAGCACTCTTAATATTGCACCGTCATTAGCATTAATATCAATGGATATTTTTTTTGTATATAGTTGATTTGTGTCTGTATTTGGCATTTTCTTATTCGTATCCATTATCTAACATCGTACTATTCGATTTACCTTGAGGAACTAAAGGCCAAACATTTGATTGTTTATCAATAATCACATGTAATAAACAAGCTTCTTTGGTATTCATTAAAAAATCTAAACCTTCTTCGATTTCCTCTGCATGTGTAATTCGTTTTGCCGTTACTCCAAAAGCTTGGGCAACTTTTACAAAATCGGGATTATCAGATAAATCTACTTCACTTTGGCGTCCTTCAAAGAAAAGGTCTTGCCATTGACGAACTAAACCTAAAGCTGAGTTATCAAACAAAAGGATTTTTACTGGCAAGTCATAACGTTTCAAAGTGGCTAGTTCTTGGATGTTCATCATGATTGAGCCATCGCCGGAAACAACAACTACTGGCGAATCAGGTTTTGCAAACTGCGCACCAATACCTGCTGGTAAGCCATACCCCATAGTTCCTAAACCGCCACTGGTAACATGCTGTGTCGGATTTACAAAATCACAATGCTGTGCAACCCACATTTGATGCTGGCCCACATCGCAAGTAACGGTTAAATCATCAGAGAATTTTTCGGTTAAACGGTTGAGAACCCATGGAGCATAAATATCTTTACCTGGGTAGTCATATCGCCATGCAAATTCTTTTTTCATGGCCTGACAATCAAACTGCCAAGCGGCTATTGCTTGAGGTTCTAAATCACTAAATACTTTTAATTGCTCATTCAAGTCGCCATGCAAAGCAACGTCCACTGCACGTAATTTAGCAATTTCAGCCGCATCAACCTCAACATGCAAAATTCTGGCATTAGGAGCAAATTCATCTAATTTCCCAGTCGCTCTATCATCAAAACGGACGCCAATGGAAATTAGTAAATCACTTGTCTGAACGGCTTTATTTGCCGCCTGGTTACCATGCATACCCAACATTCCAAGATAGTGCTCACTGTCTTTAGTAAGCACGCCTAAGCCTTTTAAAGTAGATACTGCTGGTATACCTGTACGTTCGGCCAACTCTCTTAACTCTTTTTCAACGCCAGCCATAACCGCACCACCGCCGATATACAAAAGAGGTTTTTTAGCATTTCGAATTAATTCTAAGGCAGCTTTTTCATCTGAACTAGTGGTTGGGATATTTGATGGCTCAACTGCAGGAATAAAACGTTTGCCTTGCACATTACCTGAGGCAATATCCTTAGGTAAATCGATCAATACAGGACCTGGACGACCAGATTTAGCAAGTTCTATTGCTTCAGCAACAATCGCGGGAATATCATCTGTGTGCCTCACAATATAACTATGCTTCACAATTGCTAAAGTCATACTAAATATATCAACTTCTTGAAACGCATCAGTACCCATCACACTAGTTGGAACTTGACCCGTAATTGCCAACATAGGAATTGAATCCATATAGGCATTGGCTATTCCTGTGACTAAGTTTGTGGCTCCAGGGCCGGATGTAGCCATGCAAACTCCTACATCACCACTCACACGAGCATAAGCATCAGCAGCAAGTGCACAACCTTGTTCGTGCCTACATAAAATATGCTTTAAGGAGCTGTCATATAAAGCATCATACACTGGCATAATCGCGCCGCCAGGATAGCCAAATATATATTCAACCCCTTGGTTTTCTAGAGCTTTAACTAATTGTTGGGCACCATTCAATTCAGCATCTATTTCTGTATCAAGTGATGCGTTGCTTGTAACGGTTTGTTGTGCAGATTGCGATGACATTAGGCGTTGCTCTTAATACTATTTAATATTATTTAAAATTGAAACTTAAAAAAAAACCCGTAACTCTTATGAGTAACGGGTTGGACTTAATATTTATTTTTATTTTTCTAAGTCATACCCGTGGTGATACTAATAATTAGCACCAGAAGGAGGACTAGAACAGATAAAGATGAAAGTAGCTTACTTTCTTGATTATGCACACTGACAAGTGAAGCGTTTTTCTTCGCTTTATTGGCCATCAAATTTTTTGAATGCGTTTTCATTGAAGACCGACTTTTTCATATCTGGAATTTGAATGCAAGCTTTTTGCCTAAAATTACAAAGAGGTTTGAAGAAGTGGTTTCGGCTGTAACTGAAATGCCATACAAAACAGTTACAAAGTAAACTTTTCAAACAAGCGTTTTAAGACTATAGCCCTATAAAAAGACCTGATTTATAGTAAAAATTACGATTTTTGGCTTATCAAAGATACACATTCAGGTGCTCTAAGAAGTGCAGTAAATTTGCGGTCAAAAAGTTATGTGCGCGTAAATTCGTCGTGAAATTATGCTAATTCTGTGATTTTCACTATAAATCTGCTGAAAAAACAGCATAAACTACAAGCATCCTGTATGCTGCCGACCTATTTCGCTTATCTGCGAAGACTAATCATTAATGACGAGAAAATCTATGAGTTTTGACTCACTAGGGCTATCTAAAGAAATCCTAAAAGCAATCAATGAACAAGGTTATACCGAACCTTCTCCTATCCAGGCAAAAGCTATTCCACCTGTACTCGAAGGGCGTGATGTAATGGCGGCCGCACAGACAGGAACAGGTAAAACAGCAGGTTTTGTTCTACCTATCTTAGAAATGCTCTCAGGAAGCCATAAAGCCTCTGCAAATGAATGCCATGCTTTGATTGTGACACCAACGCGTGAATTAGCTGCACAAGTACACAATAATGTACAAGAGTATGGCAAATATTTGGGTCTAAAAACGGCTGTTGTCTTCGGTGGCGTTGGTATTAATCCCCAAATGATGAAAATGCGAAAAGGCGTTGATATTTTAGTAGCCACCCCAGGACGATTACTGGATTTAGTGAATCAGAGAGCGATTCGCTTAAATAAAGTAAAAATACTGGTTTTAGATGAAGCTGATCGTATGCTTGACATGGGTTTTATTCATGACATAAAACGCATCATTAAAGTTTTGCCAAAACAAAGACAAAATCTCATGTTCTCGGCTACTTTTTCGGGTGACATACGTAAGCTTGCTGGGACTATTGTTAATAACCCAGTGGAAGTCTCTGTAAGTCCTGCTAATACAACGGTTGATTTAGTTGAGCACTGGATAGTGCCAGTCGATAAGCAACAAAAAACCTCACTGCTGATTGAGTTGATTAAAGAAAACAACTGGCATCAAGTGTTAGTTTTTTCACGTACTAAGCACGGTGCTAATAAACTGACTAAAAAATTGTCTGATGCAAAAATCCCTGCGGCGGCTATTCATGGCAATAAAAGCCAAGGCGCTAGAACCAGGGCATTGGCTGATTTTAAAGATGGAAAAGTTCAAGTGCTAGTGGCTACAGATATTGCAGCTCGTGGCATTGATATTAATCTTTTACCGCATGTAGTAAATTTTGATTTGCCAAATGTCCCTGAGGATTATGTGCATAGAATCGGGCGTACCGGACGAGCTGGTCAAACTGGCGAAGCCGTGTCTTTAGTCAGTGCTGATGAAGTTTCACAACTTTCTGATATTGAACATTTAATTGGCGAACTACTAACACGTAAAGTGATTGATGGTTTTGAACCAGATCATAGCGTGCCTACTACCACTCTTAAGCGTCGCACCAAAAAGGCCAAAGAACATAAAAAGCCAAGTGGCCAAAACAGAGGCCAACGAGGCGGGCAACGCTCTGGTGCCGGAAATAGTGACGGAGCTAAGCCTAAGAGTCGTAGACGTAAGCCTTCAAGCGGTGGTGGAAAAGGCCGCTCATAAAAAACATCTGTAGGGGCTGATCTGTGTATCAGCCCAAGCTAAGCAGGGTCGCTACGCAGATCGACCCCTACAATGATTTAAAAATCCTATGACTAATAAAATCGCAATCTTCGTAGATGTACAAAATATTTACTACACCACGCGTGATGCATATAAACGCCAATTTAATTATCGTAAGTTTTGGGAACGAGTAAGTGAACAAGGTGAAATTGTTACTGCTATTGCCTATGCTACTGATAGAAACATAGACAGCCAAATCAAATTTCAAGATGCCTTACGTCATATTGGATTTACCGTAAAACTCAAACCTTATATCACACGAAAAGATGGTTCTGCCAAAGCCGATTGGGATGTTGGAATCACTATTGATGTATTAGACATGAGCAAAGAAGTAGACACCGTTATTTTATTATCAGGTGATGGTGATTTCGACTTACTCATAGAAAAAATAAAACATGAATACGGAGTTAGAACCGAGGTATATGGCGTACCTGAATTAACCGCTAATACAGTAAAAAATACAGCCGATCACTTTAGACGAATTGATGCCGACTTACTGCAATAGTAATTTATAAGTACTTCTCTTCTAGTGTTTGAGCTTTTTGAGAACCCGGCATCGCCATTAGTTTTTCAATATAAGATTTTAAATCAGGATAATGATCAAGACCTGATTTCTTATAGATATTTTCGATGACAAATGAATTTAAAATATCGGCAGCAGACAAAGAACTACCAACTAAATATCCGGTTTTACTAACGCTGTTATTTAAGTGACTAAGAATTTTATGCATCTCACCTTCGGCATAACTTTGTAGCATATTGGTTTTACAACCATCCACCCTTAAAAACATTAAAAGTAGAGCTGGCAACATTGCAGAACCTTCGGCAAAATGCATCCATTGCTTAAACTCAATATACTTAGCCGTATCTCTAGCTGGCATAAGAGTATCAGCACCATATTTCTCAGTTAAATACTCAGTAATTGCACCCGATTCAACAATGATATGGCCTTCATCTTCAAGTACTGGAGACTTACCCAAGGGATGTATTGCTTTTAATTCTGGAGGTGCAAGGTTTGTTGTAGCATCTCGCTTATAAGCCACGATTTCATACTCAACACCTAACTCTTCGAGTAACCAAATGATTCGTTTTGAACGTGATGCGTTAAGGTGATGAAGTTTTATCATAGGTTTCTCTTTATTTAAATCCATTTTACTTAATTAAATAATTTTCTCAGTTTAACCGAGAATCCCGTGTGTTTGATTTTGCTTATAAAAGTTGTAACTTCGATCTGCTCGAGGAAATAATGCTAGTTTAACTTAATACTTAACCACCCAAGCTCTAAAATTACGACCTTTTATTTTGCCGTCTTTTAACTTTCTTAAAGCTTTATCACAAGCCCCACGTTTTACTGCAACATAAGACCAGTTATCGGCAAGATTAATTTTTCCAACAGCCTTACCATCAATTCCATCTTTACCGGTTAAAGCTCCAAGAATATCACCGGCTCTGACTTTTTGTTTCTTGCCACCATCGATGCGTATAGTTTGCATTTCTGAAATACTAATAGGGTTTTCTAAGACAGATTTAGGCGGCAAAACTGAAGCTTGAATATCATCTTCTAGATTTAAATAATCCCGTAAAACGGACATGCGGTATTCATCTTTGTCAGAATAAAAAGTACAGGCAACACCTCGATTTCCAGCACGCCCTGTACGGCCTACTCTGTGCACATGCACTTCGGCATCAAAAGCCAATTCGTAATTAATAACTAAATCTAAAGCATCAATGTCTAAACCTCTAGCTGCAACATCAGTTGCAACTAATACCGACGCTGACTTATTAGTAAAACACACTAAAGTTTGATCTCGCTCTCGTTGTTCTAAGTCTCCATTCAATAAAGCTACACTAAAGCCATAACTGCCTAATTCATCAGTCACACTTTCAGTTTCTACTTTGGTATTACAAAAAATGAGGGTTGATTCGGGCTTGTGCTTAAGAAGCAATAACCGTAAGGCCAATAAACGTTCTTGTTTATCATTTACCCTATAAAAACTTTGTTCGATTGTAGATTCTTCATGGGCCGTATCTACTTTCACCATTTGCGGCGATTGCATTACTTTATTACTAATTTTTTTTATTTGATTTGGAAAAGTCGCACTAAACAATAAGGTTTGACGTTGCTCAGGAACATGTTTAATAATTTTAGTTAGCGTTTCTTCAAAACCCATATCTAACATTCTGTCGGCTTCATCTAAAACTAAAGTATTGCAATGCTCTAATTTCAACGTCTCTTTACGTAAGTGATCTTCAATCCGACCAGGTGTTCCGACAACGATATGAGCGCCATGACCTAAAGAATGAGCCTGATCTCTAAACGGCATACCGCCACATAGGGTCAAAATTTTAATATTATGAATACCACGTGCAAGCTTGCGTAACTCTTTTGCTACCTGATCAGCGAGTTCGCGAGTAGGGCAAAGAATGAGTGTTTGAATACGAAATTTCTTAACGTCTAATTTATGCAAAACTCCTAAACCAAAAGCGGCGGTTTTACCCGATCCTGTTTTAGCTTGAGCAATAAGATCATGCCCGTCAAGAATGATTGGCAAACTTTTTGCTTGAACTGGCGTCATGCTGTGATAACCCAAAGTACTTAAGTTACTTATTAAGTCAGGATTAAGAGCAAGTGATGAGAAATTAGAATCAGACAAAGTATGTATCCAAAAATGTAGGCGTGGTAAATGTGGGATTTGTTATGTATTACGAAAAACAAATAAAAAAAGGGCAAGATTTTTCAATCTTACCCTTTTTAAACTGTAAGACTCCGAAGAGTCTAACATTTGGCTTTACTTAAAGAGCCATAATGTTTTCAGCTTGAGGACCTTTTTCGCCTTGAGCTACATCGAACTC
>CAJQOG010000171.1 GCA_905479875.1 uncultured Gammaproteobacteria bacterium | reverse complement strand
TTTTTCTTCTTCTGGTTTGTTCACAGAAAAACTAACAATCTTTTTATGAATTTTTTTCATGGGTATTTTTCTACTCAATTAATATGTTTTTTCTAGTAAGGTTTTAGTTAATGTTTAGAACTTACCGTAGTAACCTTCTTTAAGAGCATCATAAAGATTAGCCGCCGTATGGGTTTCACCATCATATTCAATCTCTTCATCACCTTTAAATTCAACCGTAGAACCATCATCCAGTGTGAACTGATAGGTCGTGTTCTTAAGGTCTGACTCTTTAACCAAAACACCTTGGAAGGCTTCAGGGTTAAAGCGGAATGTAGTACAACCTTTAAGGCCTTTTTCATAAGCGTAAAGATAAATGTCTTTAAACTCTTCGTAAGGGAAGTCGGTTGGAACATTAGCGGTTTTTGAAATTGATGAATCAATCCAAATTTGCGAAGCCGCTTGAATATCTACGTGCTGCTTAGGAGTAATGTCTTCGGCCGTGATGAAGTACTCAGGAAGCTTAGCTTCTGCTTCAGTTGCATAAGGCATAGCTTTTTCATTAATAAGTTCTCTATAAGCCAATAGCTCAAATGAGAATACATCAACTTTCTCTTTGCTCTTTTTGCCTTCACGAATTACATTACGAAAATAGTGATGAGCAAAGCTTGGCTCGATACCGTTAGAGGCATTGTTAGCCAAGGATAGAGAAATAGTGCCAGTAGGAGCAATTGAGCTGTGATGTGTAAAGCGAGCACCTGTTTCAGCTAAGGCTTCAACCAGTTCTGGATTTACTGCTGCTACACGTTGCATATAACGACTGTATTTAGCGTGTAAAACCTTACCTTTAATTTTGTCACCCACTTGAAAACCATCACGAACCATTTCGGGACGCTTCATTAACATGTTTTCGGTAACAGTAAAGTCTTCAAGCATGATTGGTGCAGAGCCTTTTTCTTTAGCCAGCTCAAGAGCCGCTTCCCAACCAGTAACCGCTAATTCTTGTGATACTTTTTCAGTGAACTCAACTGAGTTTTCTTCACCGTATTTCATTTGCAACATAGTAATGGTTGAGCCTAAGCCTAAAAAGCCCATGCCGTGTCTACGCTTACGCATAATTTCATTACGCTGACCATCAAGTGGTAAGCCGTTAATCTCAACTACGTTATCAAGCATACGTGTGAATACGTTCACAACTTCACGGAACTCATCCCAGTCAAAGAAAGCATCAGTAGTAAATGGATTACGCACAAAACGAGTTAAGTTAACCGAGCCTAAAAGACAAGAACCATAAGCCGGTAAAGGTTGTTCGCCACAGTTGTGAGCATACAAACCATTGGCGTCAAACGCATTCACGCCAGGCACCTGTACGTCATAAACATTTTCTTCGCCAGCGTGTTCGATAGACTCAATTTCCGCGACAAATCGTTCGCGGTTCAAGGCGCGTTTATAGTTTTTAAGCTTTAGAGATAAAGCCTGTACTTTAATGGTATCTGCAAAGCCAATGTGTTCTGCGAATACAGGCAAGTTATCACCGCTAATCACAAGCTCATGATTTGCTTGGGTAAAGTATTCTTTAGTTCCGCCTTTACCATCGGGCATTGGGCGCATGCCAGCATCACGACGGTTTTTGTAAATTCGTGAAGCGATGCCTAGACGTAACAACATACGTTGTGTTGCTTCCAAAAGAGCTTCGTTTGATTGCGCTAAGCGTACCGACACACCTTTTTCTTGTGTGCCTTGAACTGAGCCGTCAGCATCAAACAAGCCGCGTAAAAAACCTTGATAGAATGTACTTGAGGTTTTTTCTAGTGCGGGAGTAATGGTTTTATTGCCATGTTTAATATCAAAAGATTCTGCTAAGTTTTTTATTGCAGCAGTTGATAAGCGGTATTCATTGCGTCCTTTGATTTCAGACCAACCATTAAAATCTGAACGATGCGGTAGGGTGCGAGCTGCTTTTTCAGCTTCGTGCATGATATTAGATACGCCCCCCAGGTTATTCATTGCGCCATTGGCCGCAAGTGGTTGTGCCCAAACTGAAAGCACAGCCTTATCCTGGTTTATGGTTCCATCGCCGATGAGCAAGCCTAAGAGATAACCTTCTTCTCGGGTATTGTTACCTTGCCATTGAGCATTTTGACGATGTTGATTGATAACAATCTTGTCACCTGGTTTTAGGTCTTGTGCTTCTATCCAAATATTTTCTTGTGACCAGCGAGTGTGTTTGTCAGCCTTAAGAACTTGATGATCGGCGGTTAAGCGTAATTGATAACCTTCTTTGGTGGACAATTTAAATACCGGTTTTTGAGCGGTTAGAAAAAACCCTTCTTGTCCGCTTGAGTGATCTTCACCATTCAAGCGAGCTACAAATGGTGTGCCGATTAGGTCACTTACTTGTTTAGCACCTTGGGCTGTGTGCACCCACGTATCTGCTGTCACGCATGGGTTAGTGGCACGAATGTTTTCGTCGAACCAGTTATTGTTCATTTCGTTAACTTTGTCGACTAATACAAAGCCGGGTTCAGCAAAATCATAAGTAGAACTCATGATGGCATCCCATAAACGTTTTGCAGGCAGTTTGCGATACACTTTACAGGCAACTAGACCTGCTGCATTAGTAATGTATTTACCTTTTTGTGGCCATTCACGCCAAATGACTTGTTCAGGATCATTAACATCTAATTTGTCTTCACGAGCTTCTTTTTCAGTAACCGGGAAAGATAGTTTCCAATCGGATTCATTCTTAACCGCTTCCATAAAGTCTTTGGTGACTAATAGTGATAAGTTAAATTGACGCAAGCGGCCGTCTTCACGTTTGGCTTTAATGAATTCTAAGACGTCTGGGTGCCCCACATCAAAAGTACCCATTTGAGCTCCACGACGACCACCAGCAGATGACACGGTGAAACACATTTTGTCGTAGATATCCATAAACGATAAAGGCCCAGAAGTATATGCACCAGCACCTGATACATACGCACCTTTAGGCCGTAATGTTGAGAATTCATAACCAATGCCACACCCAGCTTTAAGGGTTAAGCCAGCTTCGTGTACTTTGTTTAGGATGTCATCCATTGAATCAGAGATAGTGCCTGATACTGTGCAGTTAATGGTTGAGGTAGCTGGTTTGTGAGCTTGTGCACCTGCATTAGACATGATGCGACCGGCAGGTATTGCGCCACGTTCTAGGGCCCATACAAAACGTGCATACCATTCGTCACGCTTTTCTGGAGCTTCCACGTCAGCTAAGGCATTAGCTACACGTGTATAAGTGTCTTGCATATTTTTATCAACCGCACTGCCATCTTTGGCTTGTAGACGATATTTTTTTTCCCAGATATCTAAAGAAGCTGATTGGAAAGATATATCTTTAGTGGTGGTCATAGTTTTTGCTGTTGAAGAAGTGATTGCTTGCGTGCTGGCTGCCGATGTCATGTAGATTTAATCCCCTGAAGCATTGTTTATTTAACAATGATTTTATTACTCTAAATTTTTTTGTATTGCATCAACATCTTATTGTTCATGGGTTGCTATGCTTATTTAACAATCATCGCTATAAGAATTAAAAGCTCTTAACAGTGAAATGCATAATTTTCGCTCAAACTGTAGCGACTCTAAGGCTTTTTACGGCGTAAATTTTTATCAAATGTATAACGCTTAATGTAAAAAGTAAGCTTAGATTTCAAGCAAATTTCACTGATTTAACCCAAACACAAGATGTTGTGTTTATGAGATACAATTTAGAGCTTATTTAAGGGCTTGTCAAGCCTTGTTAGGGTATAAATAGTGAGTATTTTAATACTTTAAAAACAATAACTTACAAATTTATCATTAAAAATTACTTTAATATCAAGTGCTTATTGGGCGTTAAAACAAATAAGAATCGAAACACAATATGTTGTGTTAGCGCTATAGAGCTAAATGCTTGATTTTTGG
>CAJQOG010000170.1 GCA_905479875.1 uncultured Gammaproteobacteria bacterium | reverse complement strand
TCAATATGGCAAACAGCAAGCCATGATTTTTTTCATATAAGTCAGAAGCTTTAAGTAGTATGTTAGCTCGTTCTTGTGAAGTAGTTTCTGACCAAGGCATGGCACCACTTAATGCAGTTTCAACATCAGCTAGACTTGCGTTAGTAATTGAACCGACTAAGTCCATTGAGTCATAAGGACTAACAATATCTAAAGTTTGCTCGCCGCTATAATCCTTACACAATAGAGGAGTGGCTTTTAGTTGAATATTTTTATGTGGTTTTCTTGATTCATCAAAACTCATTAGCATGGTTTGGTTTTGTAAATCCCAGCCACGTGCATTAGTTCGTTCTGGTAAAAATATATCGGAAGGTTTTTTAATAAGCGGATTGTCTATATCAATTTGAGCTTGTAGTGTTTTAAACGGATCAGCTGCAATGAGTTCAGCTGGCACTTCTTCATCAACGACTTGATTAACAAACGATGAGTTTGCACCATTTTCGAGTAAACGTCTAACCAAGTAGGCGAGCAAATCGCGATGAGCACCGACAGGGGCATAAATTCTACACCTGACACCGTCTTGTCCAATGAGTTGTCTATACAATGCATCGCCCATTCCATGCAGACGTTGAAATTCAAAATTTATTTCTTTGTTAGCTGCCAATTCTTGGATAGCTGCAACAGAGTGAGCATTATGGGTGGCAAACTGAGGATAGATACGATCAGTCATTCCCAATAATTTTTTAGCACAACATATATAAGAAACATCGGTTGCGGATTTATGAGTAAATACCGGAAAGTCACTAACGCCTTCAACTTGTGCATTTTTAATTTCGGAATCCCAGTAAGCTCCTTTAACTAAACGCAGCATGATTTTACGATCATGCTTTTCAGCCAGTGCATAACACCAGTCGATGACTTTACTTGCTCGTTTTCCATAAGCCTGTACTACAACACCAAAACCATCCCAGCCAGCTAGGCGAGGATCTTTAAATACGGCTTCAACAACATCAAGAGATAGATCAAGACGATTGGCTTCTTCGGCATCGATATTAAGACCAAGATTAGATTTTTTGGCTAATAATGCAAGGTCTAAGGTTGTTGCAACTAATTCTTTAAGCACGCGTTCTCGATTTGCTAGTTCATAACGTGGATGTAAGGCGGATAACTTAATTGAAATGCCAGGGTTTTTTTGTACATCCTCATGCTCTGCAGACTTAGCAATTTCAATGATTGCGTCTTTATATGAATTGAAAAAGTACTCGGCGTCTTTCGCCGTAAGGGCGGCTTCTCCAAGCATGTCAAATGAGTAGGTATACCCTTGCTTAACATTGGAGCGACCACGTTTAATAGCGGCTTGTATGGTTTCACCAAGTACAAACTGATTGCCCATCTCTTTCATTGCTCGTTTTACAGCAACACGTATCACGGGTTCGCCAACGCGTTTAACGGCACCGTGCAAAACTGAGGCAACTTTAGTTGTTCTCTTGTCATTCAAAATTTTGCCGGTCAACATCAGTCCCCAGGTTGCCGCGTTAACTAAAGACGATGACGATTGACCTAAATGACTGCCCCAACTTGAGGGTGCAATTTTGTCTTCTATAAGGTCATCGATGGTTTCACTATCAGGGACTCTTAATAAAGCCTCAGCAAGACACATTAAGGCAATGCCTTCATCAGTTGATAAACCGTATTCAGCCAAAAATACTTCCATAAGACCGGGAGTGTCATCTGCACGGCATGCTTTAACCAGCTCAGCGCCTTGCGTAGATGCGGCTTCTCGTGTGTCTGCAGATATATCCGCTTCAGCAATCAAAGCATTAAGCAAGTTTCGTTCATCCGCAAGATATAGTTCACGAATATTGTCACGTAAAATCTCTAAAGTTTGTCTTTTCATATAGATAATACTTTTATCAGTAGATAGTAAAATTAATGCATATAGTACGCTAACACTTAAGGTTAAAATTCCTTTATAATTAGAATAATAGATACAAAAAGACTTATATATTTGTATTATTCAGGCAATAAGGTAACTAAAATGAGTATTAATAGTCAACTTGACCGATATGACGAACAGATTATTTCAATACTGGGCGATGATGGCCGTCTTCCAGTGACGGAAATAGCTAAGAGAATTGGCATGTCAAAATCACCTTGCCAGGCTCGATTAAAACGTTTATTAAAAGAAGGCTATATCCTTGGTTTTAGAGCTGTATTTGACCCAGTGAAACTAGGACGTGAACACGTCGCCTTCACCGAAGTGAAACTTTCTGATACTAGAGAATCAGCATTGGAAGCTTTTAATAATGCGGTAAGGCATGTGCCTGAGGTAGAGCAATGTCATATGATTGCCGGACAATTCGATTATTTATTAAAGGTTCGAACCTCAAATATTACCGACTACCGCAAAGTGCTGGGCGATATTTCGACGCTACCTAATGTAGCCAGTACATCGACTTTTGTTTCTATGCAATCAATAAAAGATACGGTTGTGTAAATTTTTTCCGTGGCTATTTAATCAAATTTTGCCTCAAGCTTTTGAACGGCTACTCTATTACGACCTTTGTTTTTCCCTTCATAGAGCAACTTGTCTACTTGTTTTAAAGCATCTTCAATTTGATGATTTGTACATAACTCGGTGACTCCACAAGTAATGGTGATATGTGCTTCTTGTCCAGCAACTTTAAAGGCATTTGTCTCTACCATTTTTCGTAATTTCTCAGCGACAATAGCTGCGTTTTTTACATCAGTAGAGGGTGTCAATACCAAAAACTCTTCACCGCCCCAACGGGAAATAATATCAGCATCCCTCAAGCCTTCTTTAATTAGTTTTGAAAACTGTTTTAATACTTCATCGCCACCGGCATGCCCATACTGATCATTGATTTTTTTAAAGTAATCAATATCTAACAAGATTAAAGAATTGCTTTGGTCATAGCGCTTTACCATTTTGCAATGTTGCGTAAGCTCTATATTCATACGTCGGCGATTAAATAAACCGGTTAAGGGATCCGTGCTGGAAGTGTAATGAAGTTTATTAATTAACTGAACTGTATTTGTTCGAAAAAATAAAGTTGTTGCTGCTAGTGCAAGAATGCTAATGATGGCATTAAAAGTATGAAGAAATACTATAAAGGGAGTTTTTGGAGTGTCTATGTTCAAAAGTAAAAAATACAAAATCAGAAAACTTAATAACATTAAGGCTGTAACTATAATCGATATTTTTAATTTTTTACTTGGATAGAGTAAAAGAAGAGTCATTTCAGCCATTAGATGGTATTGAAATCCTGCGTCCCAACCGAGGTGTAGCATCAAAATTACGGCATATTGATAAATAGCTATGCAAATTATAATAGTGCTAAGTAAGTGTTTTCCGTTTCTATTAAGCCCCCAAATAAATACCCAAAAAAGAGTATTCACAACAGAATAGATGGTGAGAGTTGGATACCCTGAAAAAAAATAAAAAGGGATTGTTAAGAGGTAGCCAATGGTGACAATCAAAATAAGTGTATTTAACACTAAGTAAGTCTGTTGGTTTTTTTCAAGTATGTTTTTGGATACAGGAAAAATTTTATCGATACGAAATGACACTCAGATATAGCCTATTATTATGGTTATCTATATTATAGTTTAGGATTATTATAGCAGTGTAAAATAGGATTTAGCACAGTTTTAATGTTATTTAGTTGCTTTTTGGCTATCAATTGGTTTACCAATTTAATCAGAATAACGTGCTCTGTAAATTTTAGTTAATTTATTAAGTCGAATACGATCAGCAATTAATGAAAATAAAGGAGATACCTTTGCCTTTGGTCTTTTGCCTTTACCCATTCGTTGTAACTGACGTTTAGTGATGGCCATGGTGGCTAATGCGGCCATGACTTTGTTTTTCCAATTAACCGTCGGTAAGTCAGGTTTAGCGTCTTTTGATTGTTTCCACTCATTGGGTAGAGCAGGGCAGAAGGCTAATGCTCTTGCCATGCCAATCATATCAACCCCTTCATCAATTACTTGCTGAGCAATAGCGTGTCGTGTAATACCACCTGTTGTCATAATTGGTATTGATGTTTGACTGGCAATGCTTTTAGCAAACTCAAGAAAATAAGCTTCTCTTGCCAAGGTACGCCCATCCGCAGTACGCCCTTGCATGGCTGGGCTTTCATAACTGCCACCAGAAAGCTCTACCAAATCCACACCTAAACTCCCAAGTGCTTTAGCTACTTTTAAGGCGTCATCAGAATCAAAACCACCACGTTGGAAATCAGCTGAATTAAGTTTTACTGACAATGCCGCTGTGCTAGGTAGGGAAGCTTTGACTGCTTTTATAATTACATATAATAAACGAGCTCGATTCTCAAAATTACCACCCCATTGATCATTGCGTTTATTAGTTAGGGGAGATAAAAATTGAGAGACTAAATAGCCATGTGCAGCGTGTATTTGAATACCATTAAATCCAGCTTCAATAGCTCTTGTTGCTGTAATTACAAAGCGTTGAATTAATTCCTGTATATCAGATTCGGTCATAGCCGTAGGTTGCCCGAAGAGTTTGCTGTGCTCACCTAAGTCGAGAGCAATATTTGATGGCGACAAAACTTGTCCACCCATGGCCGCATACACTTGTCGGCCAGGATGGTTTATTTGCATCCAAATATGAGCGCCATTTTTCTGAGCTGTGCTTGCCCATTGTTTAAAAGGTTCAAGCTCAGTGTTTTCTTCAAGAGCAATACCGCCCGGACCCGTCATGGCTCGATGATCAACCATTACGTTTCCTGTAATTATTAAACCCATTCCGCCTTTTGACCAAGTTTCATAAAGCTTAAAGATATCAGAGCCAGGTAAATGACCAGATGCCGCCATGTTTTCTTCCATAGCAGCTTTGGCTAAACGATTAGGAAGAGTAGTTCCGTTAGGTAGAGTTAAAGGAGTGAATATAGAAGTGGTCATAAAGGGTTCTTTAATTTTTGTATTGGGTAAATGATTGTATAGTCTACCAAACCCTCTTTGTACATGTCACTATATAAAGCCTGCAATACAACATGCATTGTCATACAATAGGTGTTCTTTATAGGTTGATTAAATATGATGAAAATAATTAAGTACATATCAATGTTTTTGATTTTAGTTTTTTTGTTAGGCATTTGTGGTGGAGTTAATACGGCGTCTGATCAAGTAGAACCAGCGGTAACAATTGCAAAGACTAATGTTACAGTTGAAGAAGCAAGAAATGGAGAATTAAGAAACTCTACTAATGGAAATCTTGAAGCATGGAGTGTTAAATCACAGTCATGGATAGACCCAGAAGCATTCTGGCTTGAATACGCTGCTGAACGGGGAGGATTAACTTGGGGTGAGAGAGATACTTATCCAGCTTACAAGGATGTTAAAGAACTTGATACTATGATTATTAAATTAGAGTCAGGAATTTGCATGATGGAGTTCTGGCATAGACGCTGGCGTAGAGCTAATGACGTCAGACGATGGGATGAGAAATTTACTGATTATTCAGCTTGCCCTTTTGTTTTTGATTAAAGTGGTAGCACCAGTATTATCGCCACACAAACTATGAATGATTAGAAATTGTGATGCAATTATTTTATGCTCTCTGAATTTTGTGGCAACAAAGTTCATGATTCATAAGTTTTTTTATTTGAGTTGTTGTATTCTTGTAAGAAGGAGTTGGTTCTTCTTTTTGAGAATTACTCAACTGTTTACAATGAGTGTCATCTTACGCTATTTTAAGATAGTTGAAAATTACTCAATTTTATAAAGAGATAAAAAGGATATTTAATATGAATATAAAATTATTTTTTAGCACAACGGTTGTTTTTTTAATGAGTGCCTTGTTATTCACTAACTCTGTAAGTGCAAAGACTACAGAAAATACTAGTAATTATAATTCTAAAGGGTTGACGAGCTTGGATGATTTGCCAAGTTGGTTTACGAAGTCCTTAGCAAGAGAAAGGACATTGAAAACTAGATCCACTTTTAAGCTTAAAGAATTTAACGTGAATAAAAAAGTTAAGGGTAAGCTTAAGTTGGTAGATGTAGCTGATGGTACTTGGTATTACAATATTGATATAGGTGCTAGTTCACCGGTTGAATGTTATGTTCTTTCGGAGTTTGATGGCCCAGCTAACTCTTTATATGCAATACTTGATAACGCTCTTACGGTAGGTATTCCTGAACTTAATAAGAAACCACTTTCAAGCAAACATAATCTCGCTTTAGGAAGCGGCGTTATAAATGGCACTCCCTACTTACTGCTTGATATATTATATGTTGTTGGTGAAGGAGATCAAAAAGTGTCAGGAGTATTAAAAGGCTTATCTGCTGAAACTGGTGAGACTTTACAAATATGTATGCATAATGAGATTGGATATCGAAAGACCTTTTTCTCTGCATTTGAATCATTTGTTGAGGCAATTTCCGAAAAGCAAATTAAACCTGAGTTTTTTGACACAATAATGCAATTTACATTAAACGATATCCCAGTTGGATATAGCAGAGAAAAATTCAGTAAAGATGCTGAAGGTGATATTCAAATTGAGCTTGAATCATCAATATTAATTCCTGTCGATGCCGGCTCTATATCTCGTGTTGATACTGAATCTAAATCATGGAGCACGCCAGATGGTGCTTTGATTAATGAAAATGTTTATTCAATAGAAAATAGTGCTTTATCTGCAAGTTTGTCATTAAGTTCCGAAGAGGATAAATGGAAGGTGGATGGTGAGTTGCAAGGAAAAGAAGTTGAATATGAACTTGAATACACTGATTGGTTACTGTCTAATTATGGTAGCTATCTTGCTTTACTCGCACTAAATAAATCTGATGAAAGTTCAGCAGAATATAACATGTGGTTATCTGACGCGGACCCTTCATCGTCCTTAAAAGTGAGTATTAATAAAGTACTTGATAATCCTGAATCAAATTTCAAAATGGACATGGGGCCATTAGAAGTTAAATTCTTAGCCGATGATAATGGGGTTTTCTTAAATGGTACGATGGAGCAGGGCCCTATGAAGATGAAGCTCAAGCAATTGTATGTAAAAGGCCAGCCAAGCTTACCATGAGATATTTTTTAGTAGTATTTGCACTGTTTGCCTGTTTGACTGTCCAGGCAGACAGCACGCCATCTTTCGCACAAATTGATATTTCGCTTGACGATAAACAAGTATTGCCTTTGTCAAATAAAATCAGTTTTGAACTTCATTCAAGCAAACCGGAAGGGCTAGCAAAATCCTTGAGTAACTGGGATAACATTACAGTTAAGCAAAGTAATGACGATACCTTAGCAATATCTATCATAGGAACATCCAAATCAATAAGTAAGGTTCTAGATAAATATTCTGCTGAAAGTTTTGTCATTGATATAGAAGAAGAGATCGTAAAGAAATTTACCTCGGCTTTTGCACAAGAAGTGAGACAGTCTTCTAGTCTGCAAGAGCTAGAACACTACGTACATGAATACATTACTGATCCAACATATATTAACGGATTTCATATCGCATCAGTTGTTGCTAGCCAACGCAGTGGTGATTGCACTGAGTATGCAGTTCTAACTACTTCATTAGCTAGATCATTAGACCTACCTTCTAGGCTTGTTTTAGGCACTGTGATAATTGAGGCAAAAAATCATGTACAAGCCATAGGGCATGCGTGGACAGAAGTTTGGTTTAATGAAGAATGGCAGATTGTAGATGCGGCCTTATATGGTGCTCAGGATATTCAGCGATTTTATTTGCCTTCTGGATATCTAGAAAATGAAGGTCCTGGTTATGTAATGTCTTTGTATACAGTCATGACTCGTATGCCTCAAAAAATTAGTAATCTAAGAAGCTTTAAATAGAAGTAGGCTCCTTACAATTGATTCTTCTATTTCATAGCTTTATTCCAATCAGCAGCTAGTGCTAGTGATTAGGCTAGTGTCACAACAATAGCGGCACGTACCACCCCTGCTTGCATTTTCTTGTGGTTATTTATTAAGAGAAGAGTATGCGTAATTTTATAATATTAGTTTTAGTGTGCACGCTTGTAGCTTGCCAACATTCGAAAATTGACGAAATAATAAAAACCTCAACTGATAGTGTTACATCTAACAACACTTTTGCAATGCAGACGGTTGTTGATCAAAAGAATGAATGGAAAGCTAAAGGTATTTCGAATTACGGTTTTGTTTGGAAGAATACTTGTTACTGCCTGCAGGAATACACTCAAGCCATAAAAATTCAGGTTAAGAATGGCGTAATTGAAAATGCAAATTATCTAGAGAGTGGCCTTGAAGTGGGCTCAAAAGTTAGGGAGTCAGTTAAAACCTTAGACCAAGTGTTTGCAATGTTAGAAAAATACGTTAATAAAGCTGATAAAGTTTCTATTAATTATGATGATGAGTGGTTCGTTCCAAAGGCTATTTTTATTGATAGAGATAAAAGAATAGCCGATGAGGAGATTACACTTTCATTGTCAGATTTTGTTGAGCTATAGAATTTCTCAAAGCGTAAAAAAACCGGCAGTAGGTTTAATTTATAGATGCTTAGGTTTGAGTTATTGTTTTAACTTATATTAATGGATAAATACCAATAAAGAATTCAGCGGCACTGAGTCGCTGAATTAAACTGTTAGCAGAGAAAAAATGACTAGTACTGAGATAAAAAATATTATCGATACAGAACTTTCACAGTATCAATATGAAAAACCAAAAGTTTGCGAAAATCTAGGTACGCCTTGGTCAGAATCAAAAACTGCTTTGTATATTTCAAAACTAAAAGCAGCACTAAATGAGCCATATTTACAAAAAATGCTATTTGCTGAGACTTATGAGCATACAATTTCTGAAGTTGATGAATTTGCTGAGTATTGGGTAATTGCTAAAGATAGTGACTATTTCCAATGGTACGATCCTTCAATTAATGAATATGGCTAATGAATATGGTTTAGCTCAAAAAAGTACTTTAAATAATGAGCAATACATGTCTATTGGTGTACGTGGTGATTTAGTAGGTGTTTATTGTGCAATCTAGCCATGCTAACAAGTGTCTATAGTTTAAAACCTCAATAATCATATCAATGACTCACAGTGTCCTACTAAACTGATAAGATAAACATTCAATTTTACTAAAATAATAAAGCCATGAATTACCAAGCTTACTCAAAAACTGACCTAACTCTTCGCGATGCTCTTGCATTCGACCGTACCATTTTAGCTAATGAACGTACCTTACTTGCCTATCTACGATCGGCTTTAGCCTTACTGGCTGGTGGGCTAACCTTGTACAAATTTTTCCCAGAGGACAAATTTTTGCAAAATATGGGCATAATCCTATTCGTAATCGGTGTAATTACCATAATTTTTGGGTTAATACGCTTCGCTAAAGTTCGGAAAAGCTTGAAGATTTTGACTATGGTGAAACCAAAACTCGATTGAATTGTCTCATTTTGTAAACCGCTAAAAAATAGCTGAAATGGCGCAGAAGTACAAGCATTTATCGTATACAATTAGATAAACAAATTCGAATAACTAAGGAGTGAGCAGCATGGGTAAGAGAGACGACTTGATTGAAAAATACGCGGCCGATATTAAAGATAAATTCGGTGAAACTGCAGATATGGATTTACTTAAAAAAGTAACTATTGGTTGTGGTCCAGCAATTTATAACGCTGATGCATCAACTGTGTCGGGTTCAGATAAAGCAGAACTTGATACGGTAAAAAATAACTACCTTATTAAAAAATTGGCTTTAGCTGATGATTCTAAATTAGATGATGCTATTGCAAGTGTTATGGAAAAATATGGTAAATCAAATCGAAATAAATATCGTGCTGTAGTTTATTACATGCTTTGCAAGCATTTTGGTAAAGCTTCAGTATATAAATAAATTACTTATGTAAACTATTTAAAAAAACCAACATACTCTGTTGGTTTTTTTATGCACGATAGATTGAGGTATTCTTATGTATAAATTATTCTTTCTCATGTTAATGTTTTTTAGTGTTGTCTGCTTAAATGCAGCAGTACCAAAACTTGAGAATACTGAAATTTCTGCTTTATATGATAGTGAGAAACGGGGTATGCAAGCATATCGTGCTGAGAGCTATGCAGAAGCATTCTCTCATCTAAGTAAAACGGCACCACTTGGTTTTAAACAATCTCAATATTATTTAGCATTTTTATATTTAAAAGGCCAGCATGTTAAAAAAGATATGCTTGAAGGAATGGCATGGCTTGGGGTAGCTAAAGAGTCTGGACATAAAGAAATGCTTAAACTTTATGATGGTCTTTACAATGCTTTTAATCAAGCCCAAAAAAATGCAGTGGACAAGAAAGTTACTGAATATATAGCTTTGTATGGAATGCAAGAGCAAAATGTAAGTTGTAATATGAGAACTAAAGGGGCATCAAGAAAACGAATTTTGGTATGCGATAAAATACCAATTGGTGTTGAACGAGAACCGGAACTTAATTTTAATAGATAGTGGCTTTATTAATTTTAATTAAAAAAACCGACATTTAGTCGGTTTTATGTGTGTACATAAGAATTTTATTTAATTAACTAGATAGTTGTGGAATTTCAGCCGCATAGTGAGTATGCACATTTTGATAAAATTCTTGTTGCATTAAATTATTTCGCCAAGCGGTTATGGCAGGGTAAGGGGTAAGGTCATATTTAATTAGGTCGAAAGGTTCCATTGCAGCAAGCATAGCTATATCAGCGAGGGTCATTTCATCTCCTGCCAACATCTTACTTTGCTTTAAATAATCTTCAATAATGGGTACTTGTGCATTTAGAAAGCGACTTCCTTCAGCAATCGAATCAGCATTAGGAGTTGCACCCATCATAGGAGCAAAAAATTTATTGAAAAGTATTTTCCCCATATTGGTAAGAATATGATGCGAACTAAAGTCTAACCACTGATCCACAATGGCACGTTGTTGCACTTCATTGGGATAAAGTGCCGAACCGATTTTATTAGCCATATATCTGCAAATGGTATTACTTTCAAATAAACAAAAGCCACTGTCATTAATAGCCGGAACTTTACCTAGCGGATTTATTGCTAAAAAATCAGGAGACTTATGCTCACCTTTTGTAAGGTCTAGATTGATATATTCAGCCTCTATGCCTAAAGCACTGGCGGCTAGTCTTACTTTATTTGCTGGTGCTGATAAATAAGTACCATAAATTTTCATGCAGTTTCCCTATATGTATTTTCGTATAAGTCTCAAAACAAATACTTTAATTTACGCTGAAGCCGCTTTAGCTTTTTCTTCGTCTTTTAGTACACGTCTAAGTATTTTTCCAACGTTTGATTTTGGTAATTCGTCTCTAAATTCAATAATTTTAGGGACTTTATAACCAGTCATACATTCTTTACAGAAATCAATAACTTCTTGTTCTGTTAGAGACTCATCAGCTTTAACAACAAATAATTTCACCGCTTCACCGCTTTTTGGATGAGGCACACCGATAGCAGCTGATTCAAGAACTTTGGGGTGCTCACTAATGGCTTGTTCAATATCATTTGGGTAAACATTAAAACCAGAGACTAATACCATATCTTTAATACGGTCGACAATTTTTAAATAACCGTCTTCATCCCACATGCCAACATCACCCGTTAAAAAGAAACCATCTTTAGTCATTACTTTTTCAGTTGCATCTGGGCGTTTCCAGTAACCTTTCATAACTTGAGGACCACGAATTGCAATTTCACCTGATTCGCCTGCAGCAACCACATTGTGGTCGGCATCCATTAGAGCGACTTCAGTATCTTTAACGGGTTTACCAACAGTTCCTAGCTTTACTTCACCAATTTTATTGGCAGTAGCAACTGGAGAGGTTTCGGTTAAGCCATAACCTTCAGTAATTTCAACACCTGTAAGTTCATGCCAATGCTTCCATACATCTGGAGTCATAGCCATGCCACCTGCGTTAGAAAATTTCAGATTAGAAAAATCTAAATCTCTGAAACCTTCGTGATGTGAAAGACCATTGAAAAGTGTATTTAGACCAATGAAGCCAGATACTTTGTGTGGCTTTATTGCAGCAACTACGCTATCAAAATCTCTCGGGTTAGGGATAAGAACACTGTGACAACCAATGCCAAATAACATTGAGCAGTGTGTTGTGAATGCATAGACGTGATATAGAGGTAGAGGTGCTGCAAAGATTTCATTACCAATCTCCAACTTACCATCTAATAAATCATAGGCTTGTTTAAAGTTAGAAGTAAGGTTGTGATGAGTCAGCATTGCGCCCTTGGCCACGCCTGTAGTGCCACCGGTATATTGTAAAACTGCAATATCATCAACTTTGTTCGAAATTTCTTGATGGGGTTTTTGTGCGCCTAGTTTTAAGGTGCTTGCGAAACTAACTTGATTTTTGAAAGAGAATTTCGGGACCATTTTTTTGACATTCTTGATAACAAAATTCATCAATTTGCCTTTAAGGCCACCATGTAAGTCGCCTATCTCTGTCACAATTACTTGTTCAACAGGTGTTCTATCAACAACGGCCGCTGCTGCACCTGCAATATTGGCAAGTACAATCATGGCTTTGGCGCCAGAATCATTTAGCTGATGTTCCACTTCAGTTTCGGTATAAAGCGGGTTGGTATTAACCACAACCATGCCGGCCCGTAGTATGCCGAAAACTACTACTGGAAATTGAAGAAGATTAGGGAGCTGTACAGCAACACGATCACCAGCTTCTAAGTGAGTGTGGTTTTGTAAGTAACTGGCAAATTGACCACTGAGCCTGTCAATATCTGAAAAACTTAATGTTTTACCTAGGCAGGTAAACGCATCATTGCTTGCATATTCTTTGCAAGCAAAATTAACTAACTCATCTAATGTTTGTACTTCTAAAACGGCTGTCATTGTGATTCTCCCCAAAATTTCAGTATTCATTCATCATAACCTATATGGCGGGTTTACCAAATAAAAAAACCCGAATATTATAAGAATATTCGGGTTTTAGGTTGTATTTAAAAACTATATGTAATTTAGAAGGCAAACATATCTTCGTCTAGTTGCATTAAGTTTTTAGAACCTGTCTCTAGAGCCAATGAATGAGCCTTAGAACGTGGCATGATACGTGTCCAATAGAACTCAGCTGTTTTTAGCTTAGCTTCATAGAATTTAGGCTCTTTAGTTTCGCCAGCATCAAGCACTTCTTGTGCTTTAACAGCAGCCATCGCCCATAAATAAGCATAAGTTAAGTAGCCAGCAAACATTAGGTAATCAAATGAAGCGGCACCTACTTCTTCAGGATTTTTAAGCGCTTTAAGACCAATGCTAGTTGTCATTTTACTGAGCTTTCCAGCAGAATGGTCAATTTGTTTCAACATTTGTTGAATCATTTTATTGTCATTATCTTTGTGTTTAGCACAGAACGCTTCAATTTCTTTAATGTAAGGCTTCAGTACTTTACCTTTGGTGCCCATTATTTTACGACCTAATAAATCAATCGCTTGAACACCAGAAGTACCTTCATATAACATTGCGATACGTGCATCACGTACGTTTTGTTCCATTCCCCATTCACGAATATAACCGTGGCCACCAAAACATTGTAAGCCTAAATTTGCGCTCTCAAAGCCAGTTTCACTCATAAATGCTTTAGCAATCGGAGTCATAAGTGCCAAGCGATCATCAGCTTCTTTTCTCGCTTTTTCATCGGAATGTACTGCCTGTATGTCGACCAGGCTTGATAAATAGGCAGTTAACATACGGCCACCTTCAGCAAAAGACTTTTGGGTTAGCAACATGCGACGCACATCTGGGTGCACAATTATTGCATCGGCAGCGGCCTCTGGGTTTTTACGTTTTCCTAGAGCACGCATTTGTAATCTATCTTTGGCATACGCTAAAGATTTTTGGAAACCTAACTCAGCATGTGCTTGACCTTGTGTTGCAACACCCATACGCGAAGTATTAATGAAGGTGAACATGCAACGCAAACCTTTGTTTGGAGCACCAATCAAAAAGCCCTTAGCTCCGTCAAAGTTCATTACGCAAGTAGCATTAGCATTGATACCCATTTTATGTTCGATAGAACCGCAGTTAACCGCATTACGATCAGCAACTTCACCGTTATCATCTACATTAAATTTAGGCACGATGAATAATGAAATACCTTTAACACCTGCGGGTGCGTCAGGAAGCCTTGCTAAAACAATATGAATAATATTATCTGAAAGATCATGCTCACCAGCAGAGATGAAAATCTTTTGACCAGTAAGGTTATAAGAACCATCGGCATTAGGCTCAGCTTTAGTACGCAATAAACCTAAATCAGTACCACAATGTGATTCTGTTAAGCACATGGTGCCTGTCCATTCGCCACTAATAAGTTTGCCAAGATATTTATGAATTTGATCTTCAGTACCGTGTGCTTCGATAGTACGCATTGCACCATGTGAAAGGCCTGGATACATACCGAATGATTGGTTAGCTGCTGAAGTTATTTCAGCTAACGCCAATCCAACTGATTCAGGTAAACCTTGGCCGCCGTGGTCAACTGAATGTGTCATAGATGGCCACCCAGCTTCAACAAATTGTTGGTAAGCCTCTTTATAACCTTCAGGAGTCTTTACACCGTCTTCTGACCATGTGCATCCTTCTTCATCGCCTGAGCGATATAAAGGTACTAAAACATTTTCAGCAAATTTTGCACTCTCGGTAAAAATAGCTTCAACTAAATCTTGGTCAGTTTCATCGTATTGTGGAAACTGTTTCCAATGGTTTGCATAGTCAAATAATTCGAAATACGTGAAATTCATATCGCGAAGAGGCGCTTTATAATCTGTCATGAGTAACCCTTGTAACTTAATTTTAATTGAGGCTATTCTAGCCTATTTATAGTTCTTTTTAAACATACGTTTGAAAAGAAAGTTTGGAGCAATACACTAATATAGAGCTGTTAAGCATTAAACGGCTTTAATAAACATGCTCATTTCTAGTTCTTCTGCATCGCCAATTTGTTTAGCTCGCAGTTCCTGCATGCTTTTCAACCATTTGTCATGGTCTGCATGCATGTAAGCTACAAATTTCTTAACTTGTTGATGCGGTGTAATCATAAACTGGTTATTCTCAATGGCTTCACAGCAAATTGCGGCAACATCTTCGGGCTCTAACATAAACGCGCCACGTTCTTGTTCAGAGTCGTCAGGAATTCCTGTCATGGTGGTCGCGACATATTGCGGACATAAAACAGAAACTCCAATTCCTTCAGCGCCATGTGTTAATGCTAAGTTTTTTGAGAAAGCATACGATGCATGTTTGGTTGCGGTATAAGCGGCATCACCCATTTGAGCAAGCAGACCAGCTGCTGATGCAGTATTAAATATATGTCCAGAACCGCGAGCTTGCATTTCAGGTAATACTGCACGAGCAGCATAGACTTGTGACATTACATTGACTTCCCAACAAAGCTGCCAGCCCTTATTGCTGCCACCACTCGCAGTCCACGAAGGAGCATCACTGATACCCACGCCAGCATTTGAACAGAAGATATCTACACGCCCATATTTTTCATGCGTTTTTGCAACTAAGTTCTGAATCTGATCTTCTTTGGCCACATTGCATTCAATCGCTAACCCTGAGACCTCAGCGGCCACTTTTTCAGCCCCCGCTAAATCCAAATCGGCAACCACAATTCCAGCAGCACCGAGTTTATGAAACTCACGACAAAGCGCACGACCTATGCCATGCGCTCCACCTGTGACTACAACTATTTTATCTTTAATATTCATTAATCATTTTCCTTTGAGTGTTCCTCATGGAAATTGTAAACAGTTAAATTTGTAAATACTTATTAAGCTACTTCGAATAATCCAGCTGCACCCATTCCGCCGCCAATACACATAGTAACTACCACATATTTAACTCCACGACGTTTGCCTTCAATAAGTGCATGGCCAACCATACGTGAGCCAGTCATTCCATAAGGATGACCAATAGAGATTCCGCCACCATTTACATTGTAAATTTCAGGGTCAATACCTAATTCATTACGACAATAAAGAACTTGAACCGCAAACGCTTCGTTCAATTCCCATAAACCAATGTCAGACATTTTTAAACCATGCTGCTTAAGTAGTTTAGGTACAGCATAAATTGGAGCGATGCCCATTTCTTCAGGAGCATTACCTGAAACAGCCATACCACGATAAATTCCTAATACGTCTAAACCACGTTGCTCTGCAACTTTGCGTTCCATAAGAATTTGTGCAGAAGCACCATCAGATAATTGGCTTGCATTACCGCCAGTAATCACACCACCTTCAACAACAGGTTTTAAACCAGCTAAACCTTCTAAAGTGGTAGAAGGGCGATTGCCTTCATCTTTAGATAAAGTTACTTCTTCAAAAGAAATTTCTTTAGTTTCTTTATCCATAATGCCTTTAGTGGCTGTGATAGCTACAATCTCGTCATCAAACTTACCCGCTTCTTGAGCTGCAGCAGTGCGTTGTTGTGAACTTAATGCATAAGCATCTTGATCTTCGCGTGATACATTATATTTTTTAGCAACATATTCAGCGGTATGTAACATTGGCATATAAGCATTTGGCTGAAGAGCTATAAGATTTTTATCTACTGTTGGGCCAATGGCTTTGAAGTAATCATTTTGTACTGCAGAGATATTTTCTTGACCACCCGCTAGTACAATATCCATACCATCAACTATAATTTGTTTTGCTGCTGTGGCAATAGCCATAAGACCAGAAGCACACTGTCTATCAATGGTTTGTCCAGGAACAGATACAGGTAAACCGGCAGCAAGCAGAGCATTACGAGCAATATTATTACCAGCTGTGCCGGCGTTTAATACTGAGCCCAAAACGCAATCTTCAATTTCGCCACCTTCTAATCCGGCACGTTCAACGGCATGCTTAATAGCATGGCCTGCCATGGTTGGTGATTTGATATTGTTTAATGCACCACGATATGCTCGGCCAATAGGTGTACGTGCAGTTGATACTATGACAGCTTCTCTCATGATAATTCCTCTTTTTAAAATCTAGTCTTAATTTGATTTGGATGTGTAAATTTTTTATCTCTTAGCTTTTGCTAGGCTAGTCTGTGGTCGCTCTATTGTTCTCTTTATTATTACTTTCGAATCGCGGAAGGTGTAATACGCTTTATGCTATTACACCCTACATTTATCTTTGTCTCCGTTACGATTTTTTAAACGCGGAAGGACTATAGCTTTTAAAGGTTTTACCAGCAGCCGCCAGTTCTTTAAGAATTGGTGCTGGGGTAAACCAAAGTTTGCCATAGTCGCCTAATTCTTCACGATATTTTTCAATAGACATTAACACTTTATCTAAACCAATTTCATCAGCGTACTGCATTGGTCCACCACGGTGAGCAGGGAAGCCATAACCATAAGCGTAAACCACATCAACATCACTAGAACGATAAGTTACGCCTTCACCTAATACGTGTGCGCCTTCATTGATAAGCATGTAAACCGTACGCTCAAGAATTTCTTGCTCACTAATTTCTCTTTGATCAACACCATGCTTTTCAGCTAGTTCTTTTGAAATATCCATAACTTCTGGATCTTCGATTTTCTCACGACCTTTGTAAATATACGCGCCACG
>CAJQOG010000169.1 GCA_905479875.1 uncultured Gammaproteobacteria bacterium | reverse complement strand
TTACACATGTTAGAACGCAGCCTAAAGACAACTGCAAATCTTCCTGCATTCGATGATTATCAATTTCAATATGTGGGTATCATTTATAAAAGCGAAAAGGCAATCTATATTAATGCCTTAGCCAAAGTTGTAAAAACCAAGAAGTTTGGTTCTAAGGTAACTAAATGGTGCGATGGTGGAACTGCGTTTTGGGGAGCCGTTTATAAGGTCAAATCTAACACTATTATTGACGTGAGATACAATGGTCCAATATAGTACGCCTAACAAGCAAATTAACAATCGCACCTTTGGTGCTGGACGCTACATGCGTAGCGCCCGTTATTTAAAACATTAGAAGTCGTCCATAAGTATGCACATAATTAGAGTTTTATTAATTAGTTTTTTATTTAGTTTAATTACTGCATGTGGCGAAACAGTAACTGAGTCTGCAAAAAAACAATTTTTATTAGATATCAGTTCTGGTAATGAGTCATTCCTAGGTTGGTACAATGGTTACGGCGGTGTGTATCTATGGGGCATTGGCGATGAATGGTTATGTCGTACATGTTATAAAGTCACCTGCGGTGATAAAGAAGTTAAAGTAACATTTACCTATGACACACATAGTCCAATTACTCATGATATATATCCTAAAAGTAAAAAATATGCTCGGGTATATAACACTGAATTAAAGAAATACCTCATGAAAAGTAAAAATGCATGTAATTTTATTCTCAATGGAGAAAGAGCAAACAACTTCTAACAAAACGTTTAACAAACGTTCGTTTCACTCTCTGGACGTTACGTACGTAGCGCCCATTACTTAAAACATTATGTGTAGTCTTCTTCTAGGGTAGAGTATTTACGAGGGTTATTATGTCTTCATTGCAGGATCAGTTACTAAAATCAGGTGTTATAAATAAAAAGAAAGCAAAATCTATAGAGCAGGAAAAAAGGAAACAAAAAAAGAAATTGCCAAAAGGTCATGCACAGCCTAATGAGGCATTAGAAGAAGCCATTGCAAACCGTGAAGAAAAAGTGGCGAGAGATCGTGAGCTCAGTCGTCAGCTGAACGAAAAGGCTGAACGCAAGGCGATTGCTGCTCAGATTAAGCAATTGATCGAGGCAAATCGGATTGATCGCAAGAATGGTGAAATTTCCTATCAATTCATCGATGGGAATAAAATTACTAAAATCTACGTAACCGCCTTGCTTCAAACACAGTTAAGTGATGGTTTGATCGCTATTATAAAGTTGGGCGATCTGTATGAGTTAGTGCCTTCGCAGGTTGCTGAAAAAATAGCTCAACGAGATAAGAGCAGAATTATTCTGCAAAATCAGGCTAGCAAGGATTCTGGTGATGAAGATGATTCATATGCAGATTATCAAATTCCAGATGACTTGATGTGGTAACAATTACATTGGATAGAACAGAATGCAGCCACATAATCAATCAGTCAATAATCGCATCTATGGTGTTTGACACTGCTACGTAGGGCGTATTAGTTAAATATTAAATACACACGCTCTTGCTTTGTACGTAGGTAGTTAAGTAAGTGCCCTATAATGTAGTAGTTACTGTGCTGTACTCAAAGCCTAAGAGGCAAATGATGGGAATAAAATGAAAGAATTTTTAATAGAACTTCTGAAAATCGGTCTTAGTGCTATTTTGAAACTTCTGGCTGCATTTGGTATAGGCACGGCAGCAGGCGCCATTGCTTGTTTGTACTATAATATACCGCTAATATTTTCATTGCTGGGAGGCATCCTTGTACTGGGATTTGCTTTAGCTTTGATGTCCGATAGTATATTTGATTGAGGATTTTTTTATGAACGAAACGACTTTTAAATATGCAATGTATGGCGTCGCATTAATCTTTACCGTTCTTTTTTTTATTATTGTAATTCCAGCACTCATTCAGAATCCTAACGTTATAGAAGCGTTAGCAGCAGGTTTTGTAAATCCTTTTGCTTCGGGTTATTCAAGCGATGTTATTCTATGTTGGATGACGCTTGCTGTTTGGGTTATCTATGAAGCAAAAGTTTATGCAGTTAAAAAAGGGTGGATTTGCTTGGTGCTTGGTTTGTTTCCTGGTGTGGCGGTTGGCTTTCCACTTTATTTAGTTCTACGCAATAATCAAATTAAACAAGCAAAAAAATCTTAGTTTTCATAAGTAATTTCTCTAACTCTCAAATCTCAAATAAAAATCATGCAAAAACTTTTTTCATACGGAACGCTTCAACTCGAAAGCGTACAAATCGATACGTTTAATCGCAAACTTAAAGGTCTTAAAGACACACTAGTAGGTTATATTATTTCTGAACTTGAAATTACTGATGAGGATGTAATTAAAGCAAGTGGCAGCAATGTTCACCCAGTTATCTATTTCACAGGAAATGATGCTGATGTCATTGATGGCATGGTGTTTGAGGTGACAATGGAGGAATTGTTACAAGCCGATGAATATGAAGTTGATGACTATAAAAGAGTTGACGCTAAAATGCTGTCAGGCGATATGGCTTGGATATACGCTGCGGCTGATGCATAATCAATGTCATGACACAGGTGATTGAAAAAATTTTTGATCTAGAAAGCCATCCTTTAAAAGAAATGCCTTTTAGAAATGCATGCAAAAGGATTCTTGATGACAAGGGTGTTCTAGTCCTCAAGAATTTTCTTTACGATTCTGTGATTGCTGATATTTGTGCTGATGGCGAGCAGCAAAAACATTTAGCTTATTACACAGAAAGAAAACATAATATTTACCTTGCTCCATCTGATGAAAAATTTCCTGAAGACCATCCTCGTAACCGTCTCATTACATCATCTAAGGGTTGTATTACCAGCGATCAAATTCCTGAAAATTCTGCTTTAAACGCTCTCTATAATTCATCTGAATTTAAACAGTTTCTTTGTGCAGTTTTGAGTGAAAAAGAATTGCATGCATACGCTGATCCACTCTCTTCAATAAATCTGCATTACGCTAGCAAAGGGCAAGAGCTTGGTTGGCATTTTGATAATTCATCGTTTGCAATAACGCTTTTATTACAAAAACCTCAAGCAGGTAGTGTATTTCAATTTGTAAAAAATGTACGAAATGCAGATGCTGGAGAGACTCAGTATTCTGATGTTGAAAAAATACTGAATAATGATGTGGCAGTGGATAGTTTGCGAATGAACCCAGGGGATTTAGTTTTATTCCGCGGGAGAAATTCTATGCATAGAGTAACTCCAGCAATGGGCGATATAACTAGGATGTTAGTCGTTCTCGCTTATAACTCTAAACCAGGAATTGCTTTGTCGGAATCTGCTCGTTTGACTTTTTATGGACGAGTGTAATACTTACTTAATAATCCGATAATGAATTTCATTTCTACGTTGCGATGGCCTAGTCATCGGCCTATCGTAAAATGCGTAAGTTGGATTTTCTTCAACATTCAATTCAAGTTCTTTAATTTTATTTTTAAGCATTTCATGATGTGTATCTAAATTCCCTTTTCTTGACGTACCGGCAAAACGAATCGATATGGTTTGGTGCGCTTCTACTTCTCGTATGGTGATTCGGTCATCATTTGGAATGGGTAAAGTCTCAAGTGTATATTCACTAGGCATTGCAAAGTTTATTAACCAAGGTCCATCCATAGAATCTCGGTCTTGAGACTGCTGAGAGACAGGCGCGGTCATGGCGATTTTTTCTGAAATTGGTGTTTGTGAAACAGGAGCAGTCATAGCCACACTTGTGCGACTTTGATTGCCTCCAAAAATAAATCCAGCCAATACTCTAAAGGCCGCGCTGGCTGCTCGGCCTCTCTTGCCTTTAACACTTACTTCAGCAATTAAGTGTGATTCATAATTTCGAATTTCAATTCCCTTGTCCATGGATTTATGTACAGAGTAGGCTACGGTTTCAGTGGCCATAAGTGATGCCGATGAGATTAAGTTTATGAAAAATATAGAGAAAATAAGAAGAAACCGTTTCATCACAAGCCTTTTTAATGGAATACATACTCATACTTACGTATGAAAACGCTTTTGGTCATATACATATCAAATTGCATCGCTAGAAATTTTCTTGAAATTCATAGAGTGCTACTTTAGTATCACTCTATGAAAACTGAATTAGTGACTACTTTAAAACGCCAAGCTACTAAGATTTTGGCTGACTTGCATGAATCTAAAGAGCCAGTGTTGATTACCGAGCACGGTAAACCATCAGCCTATCTTGTTGATGTAGATGATTATGAGTATATGCAACAAAGGATGAAAATTCTTGAAGGCATAACGCGTGGACAACAAGCAATTCAAAAAGGCGATTCTTATACTCATAGCCAAGCCGAAAAGAAACTGGGCAAATGGCTCAAGTAATTTGGTCAGGGCCTGCACTTCGTGATTTAGATGAAATAGCTGACTATATTGCTCTGGATAAAGTAAGTGCAGCTGAAAAATTAGTAAAAAATGTATTTTTAGCGGTTAAACGCTTAGAGAATTTTCCAAAGTCAGGTAGAAAGCCACCTGAGTTAGATGCATTAGACTTCCGGGAATTGCTGGTAGGTCCTTGTAGAATTTTTTACCAAATTAAAAACGTAGATGAAGTGCACATTCTTTACATCATGCGCAGTGAAAGAGACTTAAGAAAATACATGCTGACAGATAGAACAGATAGAACAGATTATCAAGTCATGGAAGACAAATAACTAAACGCATACCAACTTTGCATCAGGCAAAGAATTAAATCTCGTCTTAGTAGCTGCCGTATAAGCACCCATTTGCAAGCCAATAATTAAATCGCCGATTTCTAATTCTGGTAAATCAATTCCTTCGGCAACAATATCAATACTGTCGCACGTAGGGCCGGCAAGAATACTGAGATGTGTCTCGCCGCCTTTTAAGGACTGTAATGGATAACAGGCATGATCAAATATTTGTCCTGAAAAAGAGCCGTAAACTCCATCGTCAAGATAATACCAACGCACACCATGACGAATTGATTTTCCGGTTACTGTGGTCACACTGGTTACCGCAGGTGCAACTAGGAAGCGGCCAGGCTC
>CAJQOG010000168.1 GCA_905479875.1 uncultured Gammaproteobacteria bacterium | reverse complement strand
CATCAAAACGTTCTTCACCATGGAAAACCATAAAGAACATTCTGAAAGTATAAAAAGCAGTAATAAACACACCAGCGAGAACAGCAAAATTTGCGAAACCATGACCAGGTATTGTACTTGCATGTACAGCTTCGATGATTGCATCCTTAGAATAAAAACCAGAGAAAAACGGTGTACCAATTAAAGCCAAGGAACCGATCAAAGTAGTCCAATAAGTAACTGGCATATACTTTTTAAGCCCGCCCATTTTTCTCATATCTTGTTCATGATGCATGCCGATAATGACAGAACCTGCAGCTAAGAATAACAAGGCTTTAAAGAACGCATGGGTCATTAAATGGAATACGGCAGCACTGTATGCAGATACACCCAAGGCCACCGTCATATAGCCCAACTGTGAAATTGTTGAATAGGCTACAACACGCTTAATATCGTTTTGAACTATACCTAATAAGCCCATAAATAAAGCGGTGATTGAACCTATGATTAAAACGAAGCTTAAAGCTGTGGTCGACAATTCAAACATTGGTGACATTCTTGCCACCATAAAAATGCCAGCAGTTACCATTGTAGCTGCATGAATCAGTGCAGAAATAGGTGTTGGGCCTTCCATTGAATCTGGAAGCCACACATGCAGAGGTACCTGAGCCGATTTACCCATGGCTCCAATAAACAATAAGATACAGACAACAGTAGGTGCAGCCCAAACTGCATTACCAAAGATACTAATTGTTTGCCCACTTAAGGCTTCTGTCTTAGAGAATACGGTGGCGTAATCTAAACTGCCTGTGAAATATAAAACTGCAGCAATACCTAATAAGAAACCAAAATCACCTACACGGTTTACTAAGAAAGCTTTCATATTCGCATGAATAGCAGTTGGCCGTTTAAACCAAAAGCCAATCAATAGATATGAGACCAAACCTACTGCTTCCCAGCCGAAAAATAACTGTATAAAGTTATTCGCCATAACCAGCATAAGCATTGAAAAAGTGAACAAAGAAATATAACTAAAGAATCTCTGATAACCAGGATCTTCATGCATATAACCTATGGTGTAGATATGCACCATCAAAGAAACAAAGGTTACTACAACCATCATCATGGCCGTTAAATTATCAACCAAGAAACCAACATTGATTTGAATGCCATCTGAGAACAACCAGGTGTAAATATTCTCATTAACTACAGCATGACCTTGGTAGACCATTTGATAAAGTACATAAAGAGAAGCCACAAAAGAGAATGCCACTGACAGTATGGTTATCCAGTGAGCGCCTGAGCGCCCTACTTGTTTACCAAATAGCCCTGCAATAGCAGCTGCAATTAAAGGAGCTAATACGATGCTTAAAAGTAAATTAGTCATTCCCTTATCCTTTTAAGCTATCAATTGATTCAACATTAATCGAACGTCGATTTCGGAATAATACAACCAATATCGCCAAACCAATTGCTGCCTCTGCAGCTGCAACTGTAAGAATAAAGAAGACAAATATCTGTCCGTCTAAATTACCCCAGTATTGAGAAAAAGCTACAAAGTTAAAATTAACCGATAACAACATTAATTCAATACACATAAGTAAAAGAATTAGGTTTTTACGATTAATAAAAATACCAGCAACACTTAAGCAAAATAAAATAGCCGAAAGCATTAAGTAATGAGTCAAAGTAATCATTCTTCTGCCTCCATTTTAACAATACGCACACGATCTTTAGCATCAACTGCTACTTGCTTATTAATATCTTGGACTTTAAGACCTGGACGCTTTCGCATTGTCAAAGTAATAGCAACAACAATTGCTATTAATAGAATAATCGCAGCAAGTTCAAACGGATAAATATAATTAGTATAGAGCTCTATACCAAGTTCTTCGGTATTTGAATAATCCGCAGCAAATTCTTGAACTTCATTAAACTTGATTGTGATTTGATCCGACATCATTACAAAACCAATTTCAATCAAAACAATAACACCCAAAACCGCTCCAACCGGGGCATATTTAGTGAAGCCTTGTTGCAACTCGGCCAGATTAATATCCATCATCATTACCACAAACAGGAATAGTACTGCAACGGCACCGACATATACAACGATAAGCAATAATGCCAAGAACTCCGCTTGAATTAACATCCATAAAAAAGATGAGTTAATAAAGGCAAGTACTAAAAATAATACTGCATAAACAGGGTTGCGTGACAAAATCACACCCATGGCAGAGCCAACAAGTGTAGTGCCAAACAAATAAAATAAAAACAACTCAAAGGTCATGTTTTATATCTCAATAAAAATTCAAATAATTAATCTTAATTAACGATAATCTGCATCAGCCGCTTTATCAGCAGCAATCATCGTTTCGTATTTATCACCAACGGCCAATAAACGCTCTTTAGTCATAATGTTTTCACCACGCTCTTCCATGTGGTATTCATGAATGCGGGTTTCAACAATTGCGTCTACTGGGCAAGCCTCTTCACAAAACCCACAGTAAATACATTTAAATAAATCAATGTCATACAAAGTCGTGCGACGAGTACCATCATCACTAGGCTCAGCCTCAATGGTAATTGCCAAGGCCGGACAAACTGCTTCGCATAATTTACATGCTATACAACGCTCCTCACCATTTGGGTATCGACGCAATGCATGCAAACCGCGAAAACGTGCTGATTGTGGCGTTTTTTCTTCTGGGTATTGCACAGTTACGTCTTTACGGAAGTAATTTCGAAAAGTAACCCCAAGGCCTTTACGTAATTCCGACAAAGTAAACATTTTGTACAAATTTTTAAACGATGGCATATCTATAATCTCAACAATCTATCTTCGCCGCTTAAGCAGAGAATGGACCAATTTTAAAGTAGAAGAATATACCTTCTACCGCTATCCACACTAAAGTAATAGGAATGAAAACTTTCCAACCTAAACGCATAATTTGGTCATAACGATAACGTGGAAACGTGGCTCTAAACCAAAGGAAACAGAACAAAATGAAACCCATTTTAGCTAGTAACCAGAAAGTACTTGGCGCACCAATATAAGGTATACCTTCAAATGGTGATAACCAACCCCCAAGGAATAGCAAACTGGTTAATGCCGCAATTAGAATCATATTGGCGTATTCAGCCAAGAAAAATAATGCGAAAGCAATACCGGAATACTCCACATGGAAACCAGCTACAATTTCTGACTCACCCTCAGCAACATCAAAGGGTGCACGGTTAGTCTCTGCTATACCAGAAATAAAATACACAATAAACAGAGGGAACAACCACAACCAATACCAGTGATGAATACCACCAGACTGAGCCGCTACAATTTTCCCTAAGTTCAAACTATCGGCTGCCATAACAACACCAATTAGTGCAAAACCCATTGCAATTTCATATGCAACCATCTGAGCAGCGGAACGCATAGCACCTAAAAATGCATACTTAGAGTTAGTTGCCCAGCCTGCTAAAATAATTCCGTAAACACCTAAAGACGTTAAAGCGAGAACGTACAGCAAGCTTGCATCAACATTAGCAATTGAATAACTTGAGCTTAAAGGTATCACAGCCCAAGCACCAAATGCAGTTACTAAAGTAATGAATGGAGCTATCAAAAATAATGTCTTGTTTGCATTGGTTGGTAAAATCACTTCTTTAAAAAGCAATTTAATGACATCGGCAAACGGTTGAAACAAACCACGTGGTCCAACGCGGTTAGGACCAACACGGTTTTGCATAAAACCAATTACTTTACGCTCGACATATGTGAGCATAGCCACTGACAAAATCAACGGCAATAAAAGCACAATAGCTTTCAGCCCAGTGTAAACAACTGGCTGTAACAGCTCAGGAAACCACTCGGAAATGTTTTTAAATAAATCTAACATGTGCTTTTCTTTTATCTCTTAAATTCTGATTTAAACGATTGCGACTTTAAAAAACTGATTGCCCGCTTCTTTCGCGGCACGTGTATCTTGTAAAGGTGTCGAACGCCTTACTATCGAATCATTTCCATAAGTTGGCATATCTAAATAGGCATGCGGCGCCTCAGGAGCGAGTTTCAAACTAGCTGAACCTCGATAACTAGTAGCAAGCTCTAAACCGCTTAACTTAGCTTGTAATGCATCACGCACTTCAAAAGCTGAGGTATAGTCAAAACCACCTAAATCAAACAAATTACCTAATACGCGTAATATCTTCCATGCAGGTCTGGCCTCACCAATTGGCGAAGCAACACCCTCAACACTTTGCCATACGCCTTCACAATTGACATAAGTGCCAGCTGACTCTGCATAACTACCCATAGGTAATAAAACATCAGCATCAGTCTTAAGACTTTCAGTAAGGAATGGAGTAACTGCAACAACAATATCAGCATTATCTAAGGCTTTACGGAACTGATAAGGTCTTTGAACATCATTCTCAGGCTCAAGATTCAACAATATATAAGCTTTACGAAATTGATCACTCATTTCTAAAGAATTCAAACCAGCATCCGGTATATCACGCCCTGCTACATCTCTATGAGGCAATACACCTGCTAAAGCAGCGCCTACGCTATTAGCGGCTGGCGCTAAGTAACCAAATGTTGCTCCTGTTTGTATAGCAATATATGCAGAAAGCCTGCGTATAGTTGCAAAATTGGCATGCGTTAATCCAAGATTGCCAATAAATACGTGAGCGCTTTCTGCCTCTAATAAAGTTTCGGCAAACTTCATGTGCGCTTCGCTAAATTCTGCACCAGATAAATCTAAATCTGAATTAGCGGTTTTACTTTGAACTGCAGCAGCAATAGAAGCCAACTGGGTTACTAAATTCACTTCACTCAAATGAGCATGCGTATCAAAATAATAGAAATACTCTTCAGGGTTAGCGACTAATACTTTTGCACCCTTAAGTGATGCCTGACGAAGCCTGTGAGCAAATAATGGAGCTTCTGAACGTATATTTGAGCCAATCATCAAGATTGCATCTTGATTTTCAATATCTGCAATTGCTAAACCCAAAACAGGAGCCAAAGCATCCGATTTTTGATCGCTAAAATCTTGAGCGAGTAGACGATGATCGATATTGTTTGAACCTAAACCACGAGTAATACGGTTTAATAAATATAGCTCCTCAACACTAGAATGTGGAGAAGCTAAAGAAACAAGCTGATTAGGGTCGTTTTCAACAACTGTTTTAATACCATTAGCAGCAAACTCTAATGCCGTGGTCCAATCCACCTCTTGCCATTCATTGTTCTTTTTAATCATTGGTGTTTGTAAACGATCTTGAGAGTACACACCTTGATAACTAAAACGATCTCGATCCGATAACCAAGTTTCATTAATACTCTCATTACTACGGGGAACTACGCGTAATAATTTTCCTCTACGAACATGTGAGTAAGTGTTTGAACCTAGACTATCGTGAGTTGCAATGCTTTCGTGTTGAGTCATTTCCCAACCACGCGCTTGAAAACGGAACGGTTTAGAATTTAAAGCGCCTACCGGACAAAGATCAATAATATTGCCAGATAGTTCATGGTCAACACTGTTCTCAATGTAAGTACCTATTTCAGTAAACTCGCCACGTCCAATAGTACCAAGCTCTTGAATACCAGCAACCTCTTGACCAAATCGAACACAACGCGTGCAATGAATGCAACGAGTCATATCGGTAGACACCAATGGTCCAATCTCTTTATCTTTTACTACACGCTTACGCTCAGTATAACGAGAAGCACCACCACCATAACCAATTGCAACATCTTGCAATTCACACTCGCCACCTTGATCGCAGATAGGACAGTCTAAAGGATGGTTAATAAGCAAAAATTCCATTGTTGCTTTTTGTGCTGAAATTGCATACTGCGATTCGGTATTAAACTTTTGACCATCCATCACAGGAGTGGCACAAGCAGGCATAGGTTTCCTACCACCAATTTGCTCAACTAAACACATACGACAGTTAGCCGCTACAGAAAGTTTTTCATGGTAGCAAAAACGTGGAATATGAATACCATTACGATCAGCAACTTGAATCAGCATTTCACCCTTGCTGGCTTCTAGTGTTTTACCGTTAATTTCTACGTTAATTGTGTTATCAGTCATTACTTTCTCTAAATCTTAATTTACAAGTGAAAAGCCTAAGCAGCTTTTTCATCATTTGTTTTTGCCTTAGGGCCAACCATGCAACATTTATGAGTTACGTGGTATTCAAATTCATCACGATAGTGCTTTACAAAACTTTGCACTGGCCATGCAGCCGCATCACCCAACGCACAAATAGTATGTCCTTCAATTTTATTTGCAACATCCACCAACATGTCAATGTCTGCCATTTCGCCTTGGCCATTTTCGATTCGTGTTAAAACACGATGCAACCAACCAGTTCCCTCTCTGCAAGGTGTACATTGACCACATGACTCGGCATCATAAAATTGTGAAATACGTTTTAGTAAATTAACCATGCAAGTTGAGTCATCAATAACTACAACCGCACCTGAACCCAACATCGAACCCGCTTCTTGCAAAGACTCATAGTCCATATTGGCTTTCATAATGTTTTCAGCCGGAACTACAGGAACCGATGAACCGCCCGGTATCACCGCTTTAAGCTTACGCCCTTTTGTTACTCCACCAGCCATTTCTAGAAGTTCACTAAATGGTGTTCCTAAACGAACTTCAAAATTACCAGGCTTATTAACATGACCACTTACCGAAAATAATTTAGTGCCACCTGATTTTTCTGTACCAAAAGCCTTAAACCAATCACCACCATTACGAATAATGGCTGGTACTGAGGCAAATGTTTCTGTGTTATTAATTGTAGTTGGCTTACCGTATAAACCATAGTTTGCTGGAAATGGCGGCTTAAATCTTGGCTTGCCCTGCTTGCCCTCAAGTGACTCTAAAAGCGCAGTTTCTTCACCACAAATATAAGCACCAGCACCAACGTGGCAATACAAATCAAAATCAACACCAGAACCTAAAACATCTTTTCCTAAAAGTCCGTTTGCGTAAGCTTCTTCTAAAGCTTTTTCAAAACGAGGTATGGGCTCACCTAGAAACTCTCCACGAATATAATTGTAACCTGCAGTACAGCCCATTACATAAGCCCCGATTGCCATACCTTCGATAATTGAATGCGGGTTATAGCGAATGATGTCTCTATCTTTACAAGTGCCTGGCTCAGACTCATCTGAGTTACACACTACGTATTTTTGACCCGGCGCATTACGCGGCATGAACGACCATTTAAGACCCGTAGGGAAACCTGCTCCTCCACGGCCTCGTAAGCCTGATTTTTTAACTTCTTCCAAAACATCTTCTGGTGGAGTTTTTTCACTTAGAATTTTTCTCCAAGCTTGATATCCACCAGTTTTTAAATAATTATCGTAAGTCCACGGCTCATCAAACTGAAGAGTTTCGTAACACACATTGTTTAAGAGATTAGTCATTACTCAATTCCATCCAAAATTTCATCTACTTTTTGAGGGGTAAGAGATTCGTAATAATGATGATCAATCATCATCATAGGACCGCCCGCACAGGCTGCTAAACACTCTTCTTCTTTTTTTAAATAGAATTTTCCATCAGGCGTGGATTCACCAACTTTAATTCCAAGTTTTTTCTCAACATGAGATAAAATTTGATCTGAACCCATCAACATGCAAGAAATGTTTGTACATACCGACAAGTGCAAACGACCACAAGGCTTAGTTTCGAACATTGAATAAAATGTTGCTACCTCATAAACCTGAACTGGGGGCAACTCTAAGATTTTTGCAATCTCATCCATTAACTCTTTAGTTACAAAACCGTGATTTTGGTGTTGTACTATTTGTAACGCAGACAAAACCGCTGAACGCTTTTGCTCTTCAGGATATTTAGCCATGCAAGCATTAATTTCAGCAATACTGTGAGCTGATAATTCATTTGGATTATTTGTTGTATGTTCAGACATAATTCTTTACTTTTAAACTTCTCATTATCATTCAACGATTATCGATCAATCTCACCAAAGACCACATCTTGGGTACCGATTACTGCAACAACGTCAGCCAACATATGACCACGCACCATCTCATCCATTGCACTTAAATGAGCAAAACCAGGAGCACGTACCTTTAATCTAAACGGCTTATTTGCACCATCTGAAATCACATAGCAACCAAACTCACCTTTAGGATGCTCAACAGCCGCATATGCCTCACCTTCTGGCACACAATAACCTTCGGTAAATAATTTAAAATGATGAATCATAGACTCCATATCATCTTTCATTTCACCACGTGTGGGTGGTGCAACTTTATGATTTTCACTAATAACTGGACCAGGATTTACTTTTAGCCAATCAACACACTGCTTAATAATGCGATTAGATTGACGCAATTCTTCAACACGCACTAGGTAACGGTCATAACAATCACCGTTTACACCAACTGGAATATCAAAATCTAAATCGGAATATACTTCGTACGGTTGCTTCTTACGTAAATCCCAAGCAATACCAGAACCACGAATCATTGGCCCAGTAAATCCTAACTGTTTAGCACGCTCTGGAGTAACAACACCGATATTCACAGTTCGCTGTTTCCAAATACGATTATCAGTTAATAAGGTTTCATACTCATCAACACAAGCAGGAAAACGCTGGGTAAAATCTTCAATAAAATCTAATAATGAACCACTGCGTTTTTCGTTTAATAGGTCGACTTCCTTTTGAGTTTTCCACTTTGAAGGCTGGTACTGAGGCATGTTACCTGGAAGATCACGATAAACACCACCCGGTCTATAGTACGTCGCATGCATGCGCGTGCCTGAAACTGCTTCGTAGCAATCCATAAGATCTTCACGCTCACGGAAACAGTATAAAAACATTGTCATGGCCCCTATATCTAAGCCGTGAGCACCCAACCACATAAGGTGATTTAGAATACGAGTAATCTCATCAAACATTACTCTAATGTACTGAGCACGAATTGGTACATCCAAATTCATTAGCTTTTCTAAGGACATTACATAGCCATGCTCATTACACATCATAGAAACGTAATCGAGTCTATCCATATAACCGATACTTTGGTTAAAAGGCTTACTTTCAGCAAGTTTTTCAGTTCCACGATGTAATAAGCCGATGTGTGGATCAGCTTTTTGAACTACTTCTCCATCCATTTCCAAGACCAAGCGCAGTACGCCGTGAGCCGCTGGATGCTGGGGGCCAAAGTTAAGCGTAAAATTCTGAATTTCACTCATTCTGCAGCTCCCTCTTCGACATTCTTTTCTTTCTGGCCATCTAAATTATATCTATTGTCATGACGAATCACTTTAGGCACCAAAACTCTAGCCTCAATACTCACTGGCTCATAAGCAACTCGACCTTTTTCTGGATCGTATCGCACCTCTACATGACCAATGAGAGGAAAGTCTTTACGGAATGGATGCCCCATAAAACCATAGTCGGTTAGTAAACGACGTAAATCAGGATGGCCTTCAAATAAGATACCAAATAAATCAAAAGCTTCACGTTCATACCAGTTAGCCGAGGCCCAAACATCCAAACAGGTAGGAACAATCGGTGGGTCTCCATCAGCAATACGCACGCGAACACGAATGCGATGATTGTTATTCATAGAAAGCAAATGATAAACAACAGCAAAACGTAAATTGTTATTTTCAGCAGCCAAATCGTGTCGATTAGAGCCACGTGTAAAACCACTACTGGTTGCCGACTGAGTTTTCCACTCACTCTCACCATAACCCAAGTAATCAACACCACATAAATCAATCAAGGTATCGAAGTCAAAATCAGGTTTATCTCTCAAACTCGTTAGAGTTTCAATTAGATTATCGAGAGCAACCTCAATAGTTATCTCACTAGCCAAACTCGAGACATCAGTAACCGTATCTGCAAACTCTGCAGCCAATGCCTGTTTTAATTTATCTAAACGTGCTTGCTTATTCATTGTGTCTTTTTAATGCCTAAGTTCTTTTATTAATATTCAATTAAGAACGCTTAATGGTATTGGTTCGTTTGATTTTCTTTTGTAACTGGATAATGCCGTATAACAGAGCCTCAGCAGTTGGCGGGCAACCAGGAACATACACATCAACCGGAACAATACGATCACAACCACGTACAACAGCGTACGAGTAATGATAATAGCCCCCACCATTAGCACATGAGCCCATTGAAATAACCCAACGAGGCTCAGGCATCTGGTCATATACTTTACGCAAAGCAGGTGCCATTTTATTAACTAAAGTTCCAGCCACAATCATTACATCAGATTGACGGGGACTTGGACGAAAAACCACACCAAAGCGATCTAGGTCATAACGCGAAGCACCTGCGTGCATCATCTCTACTGCACAACACGCCAAACCAAAGGTCATTGGCCACATTGAGCCCGTACGCGCCCAATTGATTAATGTATCAATCTTTGTGGTAACAATACCTGTCTTTTCTGCAGTACCCGGGACTGGAAAATCTTTGATTGCTTGACTGTCAGTATTTACTTGCATGATTTTGGTCTACGTTATCTAGTTTTTTGTTAATTAAATCTGAGAAACTTCTTGAAATGCGATATCAAATGCCATGAAATTAAATCAATCCCATTCAAGGGCACCTTTTTTCCACAAATAGGCAAAACCCACAATTAGCTCGACCATGAAAATCACCATTATCCATAAACCAACATTACCAATATCATCCAAAGCAACAGCCCATGGAATCAGGAATGCGATCTCAAGATCAAAAAGTATAAAAAGAATTGCTACCAAGTAATAACGAACATCAAACTGCATACGTGAATCTTCAAAAGCTTCGAAGCCACATTCATATGACGAGAGTTTTTCTGAGTCGGGCTTTTTAGGACTGAGAAGAAAGCCAAGAACCATTAATGCGAAGCCAATGCCTCCGGCGATTCCTAAAAATATAAGTACTGGCAAATAGTTCTGCAGCATTGTTTTAATTAACCCTATTTTGTTTTATCAGTCACTATTGGTAACTGATCTTTTAATTTGGTGCCGATGGCCAGACTCGAACTGGCACAGCTTTCGCCACTACCCCCTCAAGATAGCGTGTCTACCAATTCCACCACATCGGCTAGAAGCTCACGTCCTTAAAAACGCAAACAAAACTAAATTTTTTAATCATCGCCCTCAGGCACTATTACTTCTTCCGTAGCTGGAGGAATTTCAGACACATCAGGAATAGTCACTATCTCTTCAGCTGCAGCAGGAATATCCGGCAAATTTGTAGGAGCTATTTCCAATCCTGGGACATCTAAAGAATCACTAGCACCGTCTTCAGTTAAATCCACTCGATCCAAAATACTTTCCGGAGCAACACGCTGGTTATGCACATAAGCCAAAGCGAGGCTAGTACAGAAGAATGAAATAGCTAACCACTTAGTGGTTTTGGTGAGAAAGGTTCCTGAACCAGAAGCACCAAATACTGTACCCGAAGCGCCGCCACCAAATGCCATACCAGCATCCGAACCCTTACCACGCTGTATTAATATAATTGTAATTAACAATATACCAACCAAAATATGGGCTGATAAAATTAAAGTTTGCACTGTTTCTGACATAACACTCTCAACATTTTAAAATTAGTCTGGATTGAAAAAGCATATAAAATGCTCTTATCAACATACGAAACGCTCAGTTTAACGATTATAAATACCGCTATGGCTGAGCGTTTTAGCGATTCATGCAAACTGAAATACCGTCTGAAAGAATCTAAATTTATTATAGATAGGAATCAATCAATTAAGCAGCATTGATTATTGCAAGGAAATCTTCAGCTTTTAACGAAGCACCCCCAATAAGCCCACCATCTATATCTTGCATTGCAAAAATATCTGCGGCGTTAGCCGGTTTCACACTACCACCGTATAAAATACGAATTTTATCAGCTATTTTACCACTT
>CAJQOG010000167.1 GCA_905479875.1 uncultured Gammaproteobacteria bacterium | reverse complement strand
TTTTTCTTAAATAACAAAGTCATCCGATCTGATTCACCAATAGCATCAACTTTTGCTTTTGCCACAGGATCTTCGCTTGTGCCGTTATAACTGGGTGGTAAACGCCAAACAATATCAGATTCACTAGGCTGATCTTTTGGGTTTGCATTGATTTCACTGCTAGCAACTAACTCGAAACCTGCTTTTTCGAATGCACTAATCATATACGACTGCTTTAGGTAACCTCTTGAACCGTCTGCACCTTTATCTGTAGCCGTTTCTGGAAGTCTATGCTGTACAACACCAACTAAACCATCTGATTTTAAAAGCTTATGTGCTGTAGCTAATGATTCACTCATGGTTCCGGCTTCACCCTCAAAACGGTTAAGATTGTGTAATGCACGGATAAATAAGACTCTATCAACCGTGCTAGCCAAGTCGTCTGGAGCCGATGCAAATGTGAAGCCCATTGATGCTATTCCATTATCGGTAAAGCTAGCGACTTGCTCAGGAAATTTACTGGTAGCTGCAATACGGCCCTTTATTCCCTCTTCATCAAAGAAACCAAACCTTGCCCACATATCATCATTATAATTAATGCCGTGCAAGGCACCGCTGGCACCTAAGAAATTAGCAAGTATATTTGAATACCAACCACCACCGGGTAATGCTTCTGCAACCGACATACCAGGCTTAACTTTAAAGAAGGCTAAAGTTTCTGCGGGGTTACGATATTTAAAACGGGATTGTACTTTTTCGTCCGAGCTTGCAAGAACACTAGCTAATTTAGCCGACGAATCAACCTGCATCGCTTTGTTGACTAAAGTTTTATCCGAACTAACCGAGCCAGCACAAGCCAAAAGTAAGCTTAGAGCTGATACCGTAATGAGTTTGTTAATATACATGCAATACTCCAAATGTAATAATTTAGGGAACTAATATTTTAACACTACTGCCCGCTGTACTAATATAAATCTACATACACAACACCGTGTACCTATTGACTCACTAAAATAGTATACTTAGAGCCCATATTTTCGATCTAAACAGGCCTTTTAAATGTTAAGTGCTTTATTCAAACCAGCGTGGCAGAGCAAGTCTGTAGAAAAACGATTACGTTTTATAAATGACCTGCAAGATGTATCGACAGAGAATCTTGAAATTTTAAAAAACTTGGTACAATCGGATGCTGAGTATAGTATACGTGAAGCCGCATTAAATAAGATTACACAACCTGGAGTAGTTTTTGATATTATCAAAAACAATAGCGACGGCCAGACACGTGATAAAGCCATTTCGATTTTTAGTCAACTCACTGGGCCAAAGAGTAAGCTTACAGAAATAGAGTTCAGAGCCCTACTTCAGCAACATTCAGAAACCACTTTATCAATAGCAAAATCTTGCCCACATGAAAATCTGCGTTTAGAGTTAATTGAAAAACTTTCAATAGCTGAACAAGTTGATTTACTCGCTGATATTGAATACAGCGATACCCGTATACTCATTGCTGAAAAAATTGATTCTGAGGTTTTATTGGAGAAAGCCAGAAAAAACCTCAAGGGCAAAGATAAAAGTGCTGAAAAAATAATAAAAACAAAGCTACATGACATCCACGCAGAACAAAAAAAAGAAGAAGAAAATTTAGAAAAATCAGAAACACTCTGCGACAAGATGGAGTACCTTGCTTCACGTACTGATTGGCGCAGTGAGTATACAGACCGTTATTTGCAGTGCGAACGAGAATGGAATGCTTTGGATTTTACACCACATAGTTATTTATCCGAACGTTATACATCAGCATATCAAAAAGCGAAATTAAAAGTAGAAAAACAAGAAAGTATTGATATAGCTAAAACAACTCTAATAACGATTGCTGCAAACTTAACAAGTGAGTGCAATGATATAGCTAATTTCTCTATTGACGAATTACAGATTCAGCAAATAACACTTGATAAATCATTAAGCGAGAGTATTACCAGCTGGTCTAAGAGCATTGAGGTTATAAAGCCTGAGAATAAGCTTTGGAAAAATTTCGAGTCTGCAAGTAAGTCAATCAGCTCTGTATTAAATTTTGCAAAATTGAGAACCCCCTTAGAAGAAAGGCTTGCAAAAGCTAATGACGAATCAGAGGCGCAAGAGCTTAACAATTTAAGCAAGCAATACAGAAATATTTTAGCCAATTTAGATTGGTCCAAAGATTTTCCAAAATTACAAATTAAAGAAGCTGCACTCGAAGAAATTCACAAACTAACTATTATTCTTGCAAAACAAAACAAAAAGGCAAGCGATAAACTAGACAAACTACATCAACGTATTAACCGCTTACAAGGCAGCACAAAACGTGGTAACTTAGGGCAAGCTCGTCGAGAATTAACTGCAGTAATCAAACTCAGCGAAATCTACTCTGGCAAAGAAAAGGCGTCATTAGATGAGCGCCTTGAAAAAGCAACGATTGCAGTAGATAAAATGGCAGACTGGAAAGATTATGCCACCGCTCCAAAATTCATTGCCTTATGCGAATCCATGGAAGCTTTGTCTCCTGAGGCTTTAAACAAAGCCAATAAATCAAGCATGCATGCCGATAAACTGGCAACAAAAATAACTGAACTTCAAAAAAACTGGAAAACCTTAGGGCATTCCGACAGTGCTGATGAGCATTGGGAACGTTTTAAACTTGCTGCTGACATTGCGTATGCACCTTGCGATGAGTTTTTCAAACAACGCCAAGAAGTTAGAAAAAACAATTTAGCTAAACGTGAACCTCTAGTTAAAGAAATGCAATCATTAGTGTCCCAAGTAAACTGGCAAAACAACAATGAGTGTAAGGAAGCCCTCAATAGCGTTAGAAAAATTGATGATGCCTGGAAAAAAATTAAAGATGTTGAACCAGGACCAGGTACTAAACAATGGAAGCGTTTGCGTAAAGCAAAAAACTCCGTCTATGAAAAACTTGATGAAGTGTATTCAACAAACCTTAGCCTAAAAAATGCCTTAATTTCTAACTCGAAAGAGCTTCTAGAAGCGGATATTAAAGAAGATACTCTCAAGAAACTTCAAGCCATACAAAGCCAGTGGAAAGAAATTGGAATCACTAAACGAAAAGATGATCAAAAAGCATGGGAAGCCTTCAAACAGGCCAGTGATGCAGTTTTTGAAAAAATTCAAGACCAAAGAAAAGCTAAGCGGGCTGAAGAAGATGGTCAATTAAAGCCATACAGAGATGTCGTTAAAGCCATACAGCAATTAAGTAGAAACGCAAAAAGTCTTGCTGATGCCGATTCTAGCTTTTCAAAACTTCAATCCGAGCATGATGCCTTGCCTCCGATGCCTCATGGGCTTCCAGAAAAAGTCCTTGAAGGCATCAAAAAGGATTACCAACGTGCTTGTAGTGATTTTAATAAAACTCGTGATCGAATTGTTCAAAATAAAAAACATCAAGCACTTGATAACTTAGCATTAAAAGCTGGATTATGCAGTGAATATGAAGCACTACCAATGGATGTCTCACAAGTTGCAATCGATGATTTAAAAGCTCAAATGGATGCGTTAGAGATTTCTGACAATGAGTTACGTAAGCGTTTTGACAAACGTTTAGCAGTAGCAATAAACACTGAAAGAGCCTCTTATACAGAAAAAAGAAAGCTTATGTGTATTGACCTTGAAATCCTTCTTGGGAAAGATAGCCCAGAAGAAGACAAGTCTCAACGCATGCAGATACAACTTGAGCGAATGCAAAAAGGTGGCTTTGGCCAAGAACGAGTTGAGAAAAGTGCTGTTTTGAAAAAAATGAAACTGGATTGGTATTGTTTACCAGGTGCAGAACCGAGTATACAAACTAAGTTAGATGAACGTTTTAAGAACTTGATTAAGTAAAATCTTTGAAGTTAATTATTTATTCTCAAGAACTTTTATAAACTCATTAACCAAGTTTTTTTCACCTTCGTATTCAAACTGAGTCTCTTGATAAATTCGCATAAGTTCAATATGCCAAAAATCCACATTGTCTGCTAATAGCATCTGCTCGTGATTAATAAATATTTCATTTTGATTATGCGAGTCAATAGCCCTATCTAGCAATAATGATACAGGCTGATCGGCGGCATCGAGTAAATCGATTAATAATGAACCTCCGTCTGAAGCTGCAGCAGAGTTAAAATAAGTAAGTGGGGACTGAAAATTCATATGATTTATAACTTATGTATTAATTTTAATAATTGTTGAGTTTCATTTTCTTTGAGATTTTGCATAAAGCTATTTGATGCTTGTTCGAACGTGATTAATGAGTCTTTGAGAATTTTTCGACCTGCTTTGGATAATTTAACTAAGCTAACTCGTGCATCCCTTGCATTTTTTTCCTTCTCAATCAATTTTATTTTTTCCATAGGTGCTAGCAAGCGCGTAACCCCTGAAGCAGTTAAACCAACACTTTCGGCTAATTCTATTCGCCGCATAGTTTGCTTCTCAGCAATGCTCAAATTAAGCATTACTTGGAATTCAGTAAAACTTATCCCATGCATAGACAAAGCATTACTAATTCGTTTATTGAGATTGGTTTGCACTAAGGACATCTGCATGACCAGCTGCATGCTCGAAGTTATATTGTTCATTTTTTACTTGATAACTAATTGAGTGCGCAAGTATCTATTAATTTGATTGAGCTGTCAAGTAAATATAATAGTGCTGTATATTTAATAAAAACCACAACACCAGTTATTTATGGTTTATCAATAAACTTTAATCTAATATCAACTAAGCCGCTTAATTCTATGAACTGATTTAGTACATTTATTGGAATCAAGATTAGAGCATATGAATCTGCATTTTCATCGATACTCAGCAATTTATAACCACATGCGTTTATCAATTCGAATACGGCATCACCCTGTTGCTCTTCCAGTACCGACAAATTAATAAGAGAAACTTTGGCTTGCTGTACTAAGTCTGCAAAGCGAGTGGCTTTAATCAGTTCACCCTCAACAATTAAATCAAGCAATTCAAGGGCTTGATAAATTTCTGTCTTCCAATCTTGATATACAAGTTTTTTCTGTCTGGCTAATGCATCTATTAGAACTACAACATCCTGAACATCAGCAAGTTTATCAATACCTCGTTGAGTCAAATCAAAATAAAATTTATCGAAATACTTTTCGGGAGTATCAAAGTACATAGTAATTTCATCATGTACATAATCATTTTTATTAGAAACAACTTTTGCAAGCGCTAGAAATGCACCTTTTTTTGAATCTAAATGAACATCGCTGGATTCTTGTTTATTATCAGATTCCTTAAGACTAGAACTAGAACTCGTAAGATACTCATGGCATTTAATCTTCGGATCATGAGTGTCTACAAATTCTTGCAGATGAGCAATATCATTGATTCTAATATACTTACCTTGTTTTTTAATAATGAGGTTTTTATTATCAATCAATAAGGCTAAATCTTTAATTCCTTGTACATCTTCGGGGTATTTATTTTCTGACTGCAATGAATCAATCATTGTGACGATATCACCCCACAAAATAGTGACATCAAAACTCTCTTTTTCCTTAAAAGAATCTAAGCTTTGTTTTTCAAGACGTTGAGTGATTCTAAGCAGTTCTTTATTCTTTTTTCTTTGCTCACCACTTTCAAGATGCCAAAACCACGCCAAAATTATAACTGTTAACAATAGGATTATTCCAGAAAGCATATATTTACCAATTAAAAGCAAGGAAAGTAGTCAAGAATCTATTATTATGTATTTTCTTCAACTATACAAAAATAAAATTTAATATGGGCCGTTATCGACCTCCTCAAGTAATGCCTTCTGCATACATTACACCTGAAGGCTATATTGCTATGCAAGCAGAAGTGAAAAATCTTTGGCTACGCAGACGCGATGTAGTCAAGGCACTCTCTGCCGCGGCGGCTGAAGGCGATCGCTCTGAAAATGCGGAATACATATATCGCAAAAAAGAACTCGGTGGAATCGATTACCGTATTAGATACCTAACAAAGCGTCTACCTACCCTAACAGTGGTTGAGCCAAGAGAGAGCAATGAGAAAGTCTATTTTGGAGCTTGGGTAGAGTTAGAAGACGATGATGGCAATACTATTACTCATAGAATTGTTGGTGCAGATGAAATCAATCCTGCTCTAAGCTATATTAGTTTAGATTCGCCAATGTCTAAGGCATTACTTGGCAAACAAGTAGACGAAGAAATCAGCTTAGAATTACCTAGTGGCAAAGTTTTTTATTCTATAACTAGTATTCGCTATAACTAAAAAGAGCCCTTATGGGCTCTTATCACATCCATCTAAAAACCAAACATTATTTAAAGCTTAGCTAATTCCAAAATAGTCGTTAAAGCTAGCTTTAGTGCTTCTAAATCATCGCCAGCTGGTACTGCTTTTTTAGCACATTCATTAATTGAAATTGCATGGTCTGTATATAGCTTAGCTTTGAACTTTTCGTCATAGGCTTTTTGTTACAGTCTCTTTATACGTATCAACTTGAGCTTGCATCGCTTTAGCTTTCTTTTTATCATCACCATTAAATTTCAACAAGCCAGGCGTAACAATATCATCTTGTATATATTTGTTATAAGCCTTCAAACCTTTACGAATGTTCTCTACATCAGACTTTGGATATGTATCTGGAGCATCAGCTAATATATTATCTATATGCTGAATAAAAGCTTGGCAACCTTGCATGTCATTAATTAAATTTGCAGATAATGTATTAAAAGATAAGCTAGCGGCTAAAAGCAAGAGGTACGATTTAATTTTCATAGTATTCCTTGGTATTGAACTGCGAAAGTCCGTTTAATTTTATTAATTGAAAGCGCATCATAATACTGTTTACACCAAGCTGCACTTTTACTTTACTTATGTTTTTTTAATTTCTCACTAAAATATTTATTAAGCTTATCAATTTTTGGGTTAATAATAATCTGACAATATCCTTGATTTGGATTTCTATCATAATAACTATCATGCACAGCTTCAGCATTGTAAAAAACATCGGCTTTAGTCACTTCTGTCACAATAAAAGAATCGAAAACCTTTTCTTTGTCTAACAAATCGATAAACGCTTCAGCTTGTTGTTTTTGCTCTTCGGTATGGTAGAAAATACCTGAACGATATTGTGTACCCACGTCATTTCCTTGGCGATTTAAAGTTGTTGGATCATGCGTTGCGAAAAACACTTCGAGCAGCTCATTAAATGAAATTATTGTTGGGTCAAATGTAATCTGAATTGCTTCTGCATGACCAGTTACTCCAGCACATACTTCTCTATAGGCTGGATTCTTAATATGTCCACCCAAATAACCCGACTGAACTTGGTTAACTCCTTTTAATCTTTGGAAAACAGCTTCGGTGCACCAAAAGCAGCCATTGGCTAAAGTTGCAATTTCAATTTTTATACTATTCATACTTTTTATTAGACGAGTTATTTAGGCTTACGAAATTTCAAGGTAAATCTATCGGTATTACCAGTTACTGTTTTACGACCCACTTCATAACGTAATTCATCATCTGACTTGTAATGTAAATCAGAGTAACCCGCTAATTCAAATCCTGACTCTAAAGCCTCTTTGATAATTTGCACGGGATCTGCTCTACGACGGTTTTCTTGTGTAAACGGCTCCATATGGCGGCGCGTATGATCAACTACACCATAAATGCCACCAGGCTTTAGAGCTGCAAAAGCGGCATCATTTATACTTTTACGACCAGCTGCATCAAAGTTATGCATATTACGAAAAGTTAAAATTGCATCAAAGTTATTTTCAGAAAAAGAAAATTCACTTACTGTTCGTAAACGTGGCTTATCCCCATCTGTGATTACGATATCTGGATCAATGGCCTTTATTTTCTCAAAACCTTCAGTTTCAGCTAAACGCGCTTTAATCCTTTCACCGCCAATAGCCGCATAGTATTGGCCTTTATCACTTAAAGCAGGTACAAGCAATTTTGTGTACCACCCGCCACCAGGGATAAGTTCTAGCACTTTCATATCTGAATCGATACCAAAGAAATTAAGTGTCTGAAGAGGCTTACGATTACGATCACGTTCTTTCTCAGAATCAGTTCTTAATTCAGACTGCATTGCGGCCTTCAAGCTGATTTCAAATGGTGATGCTTTATCTTCAGATGTTGAGTCTTGAGCATGAACGAAAGACATGAACAGAAAAGAACAGATGAAGGTAATTAGAATTTTTGAGGTTTGCATGTAAAAGCCCTATTTGGTTGGTTATGCTCTAGTATAACTCATGATTATTTAAATAAGCCATTGCTCAGAAACACCTTAGTCATCAGACCAGCAATACGTATCAAGTTTCCTATATTGTGATAAGTACCTAGCAATTTTAAATGTTTAATACAATGAAATACGCGCACTTAATGAAAATAATTATTTTTTTAGTACTCAGCTATAAGGTGTAACGCTTGTACTACAGCTAGATGTTATTGTATTACAAAAATATTTAGTCAATATAAACAAACACTTTAAGCTTTAAACGAAAACTCCTTGTTCTTTCTTGATTTTATCTACCAATTTACAGTAATCTAACAACAAGCTGTTGAAACTTATAGAATGGAATATCATTAAAGAGAGCAACTTATGAATACACTGATCAGCAGAATTGTTATATTTTCTCTTATCCTAGTAGGGTGGCAGAGTATGCTTTCTGCTAACTCTTTATTTGAAAATGATGAAATTCTCAATGTTGTACTTACCGCACCTATTTCACAAGCTTATCAACAGAAAAAACTAACACATCGCTTATGGCACACCGGTCAATTGGCTTTTACTGATACTGATAACAATACAAAACGCCTCGACGTTTCTATACGTACTCGCGGTGTAAACCGTCGTAAAAATTGTAAACTTCCGCCACTGAGACTTAATTTTAAAAAGAAGCAAGTTAAGGGTACGCTATTTCAAGGTCAAGATAAAATCAAGCTAGTTGCACCATGCAAGGCAAACGACTCTGCCGAACAGCAATTAATACTTGAGTTCCTTGCTTATCGTAGCTTGGCTATTCTTACCGAAAAAAGTATGCGAACACGATTATTACGCTTGAGTTATGTAGACAGTGACAACAAAAAAACCTGGACTCATTATGCTTTTTTATTGGAAACCGAATCTGAAATTGCACGGCGACTTGGCCTTGAAGTACGGCATGTACCAAAAGTATATTCCAGACAACATAATAAACCTCACACAGCGCTAATTGAACTGTTTCAACTTTTAATAGCAAATAATGATTACTCAGTAATAGTTGGCCCTAATGGTAGTGATTGCTGTCATAACATAGAAGTTTTAGCTCCACCCGTAGGCGATGAAGATCTAATTATGATACCTTACGATTTTGATAGCTCAGGTTTAGTTAATGCAAGTTATGCAATCCCTTCAGAAAAAATACCAATAAAATCTGTGCGTACTCGCTATTTCCGCGGTCGTTGCCAAACAGATGAGATTCTTAATGCAGGCATTGCTCAGGTCTTGTCAAAAAAAACAGAAATTCTAAATCTATTTCAAGACAATGAACTACTTACTGCACATAATAAAACCAAAACCATTAAATATATAAATGACTACTTCAAAATTATAGAAGACCCTAAGGGTATTGAAAAAAAGATAAAAAGGAAATGTCGTGGCAAGGTTTAAATATCACAAATTAAAAATATATTTAGTCAGCGTTTTTTCTCTCTTATTTATTATTATCAATAGTCCCACGGTTTTGGGAAATCAAGTAGATGATTGGCGATGGGACAATATCCCAAAAATAGTCATTGTTCCTGATATACATGGTGCTTATCCAGCATTCATACAGCTTTTACAAAAAACCAATCTGGTGGACACCTCGTTAGGCTGGATAGGTGGCGATACACATTTAGTCAGTCTTGGTGACCTTCTTGATCGCGGACCAGAGTCTCGTAAGACCATGGATTTACTCATACGTTTACAACAAGAAGCTCAATCGGCGGGAGGCTATGTGCATGTAGTTGCCGGAAACCATGAATTGATGAATCTAATTGGTGATCTGCGTTATGTCTCTAAAGAAGAATATGAAGCCTTTACTTCTGAAGAAACAGCACCCATGCGCGAACTAGCTTTTCAGAAATTTTTAAGCGCACCACCACAACCGTTTGTTAGTGAACAAGCAGCAAGAATTGCTTTTGATAAGAAATTTCCAAGAGGATATCTAGCACATCGAAAAGCTTTTTCAGTGGATGGGTTTTACGGCCGCTGGTTACTCTCCTTACCTGCAATTGTAGTCATTAACGAAATTGCCTTTGTACATGCTGGCTTACCTGAAATGGTTGCTAATAATTCACTGGAGTCTATAAATCATAATTTACAAACCGTAACTACTCGATATATGCAGCTGTGGCATGAACTAGTTAGTCTGGATATTTTACCGGATGATGATGCTCAGGACCCTAGCAATCTAGCCCGTTCGATTTTACAAAATGCTTTACCAACTAAATGCATCAATTCTCGTAAAAAATCTTGCATGCAATTACAAAAAAATGGCGCTTCACTTATTAGCAAAGACAATCAGAATAAACTTAATGAATTTATAAACTTGAGTAACAATCCAATTATTGGAATAGATGGGCCATTATGGAATCGTGGTGCAGTGTATTGTCGCAGTATTTACGAAACACCAATTCTGAATGCCTCTATGGATAAACTAGGTGTTAAGCAAGTGGTAGTTGGGCATACAACGACTCCAGATTCACGTGCCCATAACATGCATAATAATACTTTGACACTTTTGGATACTGGGATGTTAGTGAAACATTACAAAGGCAGACCTGCAGCCATGGTCATGCAAGATGGTCAACAGCTTGTACATTACCTAAACCCCTATGAACAATTAGCTCCGAAAAGTGGCGAATATCCAAATGCTTATAAACTTAGCACTGCCGAATTAAAGAATACTCTGCAAAACGGTACTATTACGGTATTGAATAAACCCATAGGTGCCAAATTAGGCGTCGGAGGTGTATGGAAGGTACAGATTCAACACAATAACAATACTATCCAAGGGCTTTTTTATCCGAGTGACCGTATAAACCAAGATAAAAAAGAACTCGCTGCACATGCGTTAGATAAATTGCTTGGTTTTGATTTGATACCACTGACTGTGGAACGCAATATAGAGAATACTAATGGCGCATTACAAGTAGATTTTCCTTATTCTCTCAATGAGAAAACAAGACTAGAAAAAAACTCATCCATTGGTGGATGGTGCCCTATTCCTAGACAATATGAGTTGATGCATACCTGGGATATCCTAACTGAAAATACTGGGCGCACAGTTGACAACCTTCACTATCGTACTAATCTTGGCTTAATTTATTTAACTGAGCACAACAGTGCTTTTGGGACCAATAAACGTTTACCAAAAAAATTATCCAAACAAGCCTTAAAGATAAATCCTGAAATACGCCAGAGTCTGGCTAGTCTTAACAAAGAAAACTTACAAGAGGCGCTTGGCGAGAATATTGATAAAAAAGCTATAGAGGCTCTTTTAAGTAGGCGCGATGCACTACTTAAGTCATTTTGATAGATTACTCAATCCTTATTAGATAAATTGACTTTAATGATCGCTGAATTAATTTATTCAGAATTTTGGGCAGACGTAATAACTTTTGCTTCTTTTTGTCTTTGTCGTAACTGTTTCTTTTTAGCCAAGTATTGAGATTCTAATCCATCTCCAAAAGTACAAATTAATACCGTTGCAAAATTAAAGAACACCGTGATAACTGCAGCAATTTCAATTGATTTCACTCCCGCTGCAATACCAACTCCAATAGCAACAAAAATAAACAATGTATCAAAGGTATCACTTAAAGCTCGACGAAAACGAACTCCTGCCACAATCCCTGCCAAACTGAATGCTAATGCCAAGGAATGTTGAACCACCGTCACAATTCCAGCAACCACTGCTGGTAAAATTAAAGCGGTTTCATCAATAGAGTGATCATATTCACTGCCCTGATGTATGGCCTTATACACCCAAGAAACTGGAATCATTAGAATTAAGGTTGCCAACATGGCATAAAAAAGTGATTTTGCCGAACTTAGCCAACCCGGCTCACTATTAAGTATTTTTTGCTGAGCTTGTCTGGTAATTTCTTCTATTTCATCACCATCACTGTTTAACAAACTTTCTTCAAGTTCGTAAACACCTGCATCACTCATACTGGTGAATTCGCCAAGACCACCTATCGGAAGTTCTCCGCCTAGACCGGGGCTCAGTCTGAGCAGTAAAGCCAGGGTTGCTGCAATAACAAGATAATAAATAGTTAAGCGCCCTAGTAGCTTGAACAACTCCCAACGATGCTGTTTTTCTGAATTAACATTCTCATTATCCACAAAAAAATCCTTTCTGACTTTGCCAATATGACTATTTATTAATTTTAACTCATTTTAAAGAAAGAGATCTTTAAATTCCCTATTATGTATAGGTTTTATCAATTCAAAAATTTGACAGCTGTGTTTGTTTCGCTAAAAACCAAGCTTAAGGTCCTATTTTAGTTCAAGCTTCATACTAAAAAATAATAGACCAATGCACTTAATAGCATTGCCGTAGGCAAGGTAATAATCCAAGAAAGAATAATACTCATCACAACTTTTGGGTCACGTTTTTTACTAACCATTCCAATACCAAAAATTGAGCCTACTGAAACATGTGTGGTAGAAACTGGTACTCCAAATTTGCTAGCTACTATAACTAAAAAACTGGTCACTAAATTAGCTGAAAAACCTTGCCCATGATTGATTTTGGTAATCTTCAAACTCATAGTTTCTGCTACACGGCGAGAATTCAATAGTCCGCCAATTGCCATTCCAACTGCTATAGCAATCATACCGTATTTAATATTTAAAGATTTTGCTGCGACCAGTAAGCCAGCAATTTTTGGAGTATCGTTTAAACCACGAGCAAAAGACACTGCTGCTCCGCTAACTATATGTAAACCATCTAATACCGTTTGAATATTAAAGCCCCAAGCTTTATCGGTGTACATTTCTACACACTCACTCGTTTGTGCAATTGTTATTTGTGGGTTCAAAACCTCACCATCATAGTTGGCGAGTAAAGCTGAAGATTCACTAGTGGTTAAAGCACTAATAGGCTTAAATTGTCTTGTTTCACCTATACACACGCAACTTTCTTTTGATAAACCAAATTTCTTACGTAGAGTTGTGAATACCCAATAAACTACTGCGCCTAAGGCAAACGCTATAAATGGACTTACCAGTAATGGAATGACAAAAGTACTGCTCATCTGAGCAAAATTAACATCGAGGCCAATTGCCATTAAACCGGCACCGACCAAAGCGCCTACTAAACTGTGTGTGGTAGAAATTGGAAAACCCAAACGTGTTGCAAGCAATACCGTTGAACCGGCTCCAAATCCTACTGCCACTAAGAAATCTATGCTCCCTGCAATATCAGAAGGAACCAAGCCCTTACCCGAAAAGCTTTTCACTAGACCTTGAGCTAAAAAAATTGCACAAATTGAACCAATAAAAGTAGCACCTGTTGCAATAATAATAGCTTTTTTGTAACTTAAAGTGCCGCTCCCATACAGTGTGGCTACACCTTTGAAATTATCATTAGCACCATTAAAATAGGCGAGAAAGAGTGTTGCGACAAGGAGTAATGCAATTAGCATATTAATGTTCTTATTATTAAAATGGTATATTTAAAGTAATAAGAACTAAAGAGGTGTCTAGATATTACAACTATTACCTTTTAAGCACTTCATGTCGTCAATTAACTTTATTTTTAGTCTTGCTCAACTTTCATTATTTTGATTTTTGGGTGTCGCACTCTGGGCATAGATTTGCATTGTTGCAATGGTTTTATCTACATCACTTACGTCTGTAATGAGAGCTTCGAAACGAATAGATTTTGTTTTATAGTCTAGTAAAGCTGGGAGTACTGGAACATTAGTTGCTTGTGCTATTACAGCAAATCCTTTCTTCCACCTTTTAGTTTTCCCTCGAGTGCCTTCAGGCGCTATACCCAATACCAATTGAGGATGAACCTCAAATTGCTCAACCATTTTTCCAACCAAACCTTGTGAAGAGTTTCGGTTTACGGGTATTCCACCTAAAGCAGACAATAAACGATCTAATGGAAATTTGAACAAGGTATGTTTAGCCAAATAAGATACATGCAAACGTAAACTTAAAACTGCAGCCATCGCGACTATAAAATCTAGATTAGAACTATGCGGTGCAACAGCAATGATAATTTGAGGTTTATTAGGAATTTCACCCTCAATTTTCCAGCCCATCAACTTAAATACCCAGCGGCCAAGTGCAGCTGTAATGACATTTCCTTTTTTGGGTACTTTTGAGCCTAATTTCGGTGAGTTCATAATTGACAGGCCTTTCTAATTACTTAGTCTTTTTAGCATTCTATATGATTATGGCTTAAAACATCTACACATAAAAAAAGACAAGCATAAAGCTTGTCTTCTGTACTACGTTTGCTAAAAAACAGATTTAGATCATTCGCCCCAAAATTTCCACCAAGATTTTTTCTTTGTCTTAGTAGTCGCTTCTTTGGCTTGTTCACTGAGTTCTTTGTCTGCAGCCTCGCCATTGTCGGCATTACTTAAGGCCTGCTCTTGACCTATTTCAGATTTATCTGACTCTTCCTTTAATTTGTTTTTTTTCTTTTCTTTATCGCGTAAATCTTTATTTTCTTCATAGTCATCACGCTCGCGGTCTGAATTATCACGTCTACGCTCTTGAGCCTCTTCACGACGATCTCTTCTACTATCAGAATCATCATTGTCACGATCGGCTTTATCTTTATGCCTATCATCATGGTCATGATTGTCGTCGTGATCATGGTCGCCATGACCTTTATCATCTCGCGAGTCTTTGCGGTCTTGCATAAATACGCGTTTGTCTTCTTTTTGTAAACTACGTACAGTTTTTGCTTCTTCACGTTGCAGTTCACGCAATGCTTTCATTTCATCCGCACGCTGTTTTCCACTTAAGCGGTCATCTGCACGTAGCGCATCCATTTCAGCCTTATGACGTTCACGCATCTCAGCAGATTCAATACGATCATCCTGTTCCCATTCGGCAACATCACTGCGCTCACTGTCATCATGATTTTCCAATCTATCTTTTATTTTTTTATTCTTCTTATTGCCTTTCTCTTTAACTTGTTGCAAATGGTTTTCAGCATTAGCTTTGTCTTTACCGGCATGCGATGGCTTAGACATAGCAAAAGCCGTACTTGAAAAAGCAAGCGCTGAAGCTAAAGTCAAGATAATTAATTTTTTATTAAGCTTGGTCATGTGTACTCCTCTAATTACAATCACGAAGAGCTTGCACTTTGTTAGCGATAAGGTCAAATAAATTACGTGGAGAAATGTAAATGATATAATTTTATCAATACAATCAATCATATATATGGTGTCTAGCAATATTATTTGTCTAAAATAAATCCCTCAAAGCTGAACCGCCGATGAATAATGTGAGACAAAAGAAGATCTAATACTGAATAAGCACAAACATTTTCTAGTAACATGAGTTACTTATCAATAATCAATTCAATAGGACATACACCATGCAGCCACTACAAAATCTATGTGTACTCTTTGGTCGTTTTTTACTGGGAATGTATTTTATTATTCCAGGCATTCAGAAAATTACTGAATTCGATAAGATGAGTGCCTATATGCAAGCTCATGATGTGCCACTTATTGGTGTGTTACTTCCTTTAACTATCCTTATTCAACTGGCTGCAGGTGCGGCTTTGATAGTTGGGTTTAAGGGCAAGTTTGCGGCATTTCTATTAGCGGGATTAACTTTAGTGATTAATATCTATATGCATAATTTTTGGAGCATGGAAGAAGGTGTTGCTCGTATGCACGAAATGCAGAATTTTATAAAGAACATGGCCATCATGGGTGGGCTATTGGTAGTAGCCGGTCTAGGTACAGGGAAATTTAGTGTTGATAATCGTGGAGATGTTGGGGATTGATTATTTTTTGATTAAGGACACATAGTACTAATCTTGAAGTAAATAGCCTTTATTAAAAGACTTGACCCCTATTTTTTATATTGGAGTTTGAACAAAGATGAGCGAATATCAATTATATTGTTTAGCTGAATCCGGTAATGCCTATAAGGCAGCCCTGATGCTAGAATTGTGCGGTCTGGACTGGTCACCGATTTTAGTCGATTTTCCTAATGGTGAGATGGGAACACCTAAATTTCGCCAAGACCTCAATCAATTTGGCGAAGTCCCTGTGCTGGTGCATAAGGATCTAAAATTATCACAATCAGGCGTCATTCTAAAATATCTGTCAGAACAGACTGGGCAGTTCGGGCCTGCAAATAAGCATGAAGAATACGAAATCTTGCGTTGGATATTATTCGATAATCATAAATTCACCAGCTATATGGCGACGCGTAGATTTTCCCTGCGTTTTATGAAAAGCGGTGACACCGAAATAACCAACTTTCTGCACGGTAGAATAAAAGACGCTTTTGAGATTGTCGAAAAACATATAGCCGACAGAGATTTTATTGCCACACCAACACTCTCAATCGCCGACATTTCACTGTGCGGTTATCTTTATTACGGCGATGAATTGGAGCA
>CAJQOG010000166.1 GCA_905479875.1 uncultured Gammaproteobacteria bacterium | reverse complement strand
TTATCTTTCAACATCTCATGAGCCGCATTATGCCCTGGAACACCAGTCACCCCGCCACCAGGATGTGTACCTGACCCACACATGTATAAACCATTAATTGGACTACGGTAATTACCATGACCCAGCATTGGTCTAGCAGAGAACATTTGATCTAAACTTAACACGCCATGCATGATGTCACCTTTGGTGAGCCCAATTTTTCTTTCTAAATCTAAAGGACTTAATACTTGCATGCCTACAATAGAGTTTTTAAAGCCAGGTGCATATTCTTCTATCGTATTTAAAATACTTTCAACGGCTGCATCTTTGTGTGTGTCCCAGTCACCTTTTAGACCTTTTACGTCTGGATCAAAATGCTGGCAGAATAGACTGGCAACATGTTGTCCTGCAGGTGCAAGAGAATCATCTAAGGTTGAGGGAATAAGCATTTCAACTACAGGCTGTTTTGACCAGCCTTGTGATTTTGAATCGTAATAAGCTTTATCTAAGTAATCAATAGTAGGGCCAATCACGATGCCACCGGTTAAATGCTTCTCAGAAGCTCGATCTTGATTTTGTAAGCAGGTAAAATTCGGTAATTCTTTAAGTGCAACATTTATACGGAATGTTCCAGAACCATTTTTATACTGTTTGATGCGTCGCTTAAAATCTTCTTTAAGAAAATCACTAGATACTAGTTTGTTGAATAATAAACTCGGATTAACATTTGAAGCGATGGTAGGAGCATCATGTCGGTCACCATTTTTTAAAACAACACCATAGGCTTCATTACCTTTATCAATCAGTATTTCATCCACTTCAGCATTCAGAATGATTTCAACGTAATGTTCTTCGCAGGCCTTACGCATGGCTTGTGTGATTGAGCCCATCCCGCCAATAGCATGTCCCCAAACCCCTTTTTTACCATTGACTTCGCCAAAGGCATGGTGCATTAATACATAAGCTGTGCCAGGTGTGTGCGGGCTTGCATAAGTACCAACGATACCATCAAAGGCAAAAGCACCTTTAACGTATTCATTTTCAAAATATAAAGATAAAAAATCGGCAACGCTTTTAGTGAATATATCCATAACGACACGTTTTTGATCGGTGGATAGTTTTCGGGTACGGTTTCCTAGTGTTAATAGTTTTAGAATTTCTTTAATTCCACCACCAGCGTTTGGTGGAGTTCTTAATAATTGGTCGCGAATAAGTTCTGCAACCAATTCAATATCACTAAAATACCGTTCTAGATTATTCGCATCGGCTTCTGAATAACGTGTAATTTCAGATGTAAGTTTTTCGAAGCCAACTGTAAAAGCAAGAAAGTCATCTTCTCCATTTCGCTTATTAGGCCAAAAATTATTTACCTGACGTTCTAAGATTTTCAGGCCATGACGGTGTAGTTCTAAATCTTGAATGACTTTTGGGTTAAGTAAACTAACGGTATAAGAAGCGACTGAATTTTTAAACCCTGGATGAAACTCTTCTGTAATTGCAGCGCCGCCGACTTTGTCAGAACGCTCTAATATCTTTACTTTGGCACCAGCTTTAGCTAGATAGAAAGCACAGACCAGACCGTTGTGACCGCCGCCTATAATTATTACATCATCTTTATTGTTTGGCATTTATAAAACCGTTCCTACAAATTTACCTATTAAATGAGTGAGCATCATTGCTCCTGCTCCCCAAAAAACAATTCTGGCAACGCTGTTTTTTACAGGGGCGCCTCCCAGTTTAGCTGCGATGACTCCAAGTCCAGCTAAAGATAGAATTGATGCGACTGGAACAGCGGTGGAAATTTCGTTTATGTTAATAGAAACGCTAACAGCAAGTGGCAAAGCGGCGCCCAAAGCAAAAGCAATTGCTGAGGTTACTGCAGCTTGCAAAGGTTTAGCTTTGGTTAAATCGAAGATGCCTAACTCGTCTCTAGCATGTGCGCCTATTGCGTCGTGTTGCATCAGTTGAGTGGCTACTTGATCAGCAAGATTGTCATCAAGACCGCGCTCGATATAAATTTGTTTTAGCTCGATTCTTTCAAACTCAGTATTGTGTTCTAACTCATGGGCTTCTTTTGCTAAATCTGCCTTTTCAGTATCGGCTTGTGAACTAACAGAAACATACTCACCAGCCGCCATTGAGAGTGCACCAGCAACCAAACCAGCAGTCCCAGCAACTAAAATTGCTTCTGATGATGAGCTAGCAGCAGCTACACCTAGTATTAAGCTTGCAGTAGAAACAATGCCATCATTAGCTCCTAAGACAGCGGCACGTAACCAGCCAATTTTTTGAATGCGATGAACTTCATGATGGATGGTGTTTGACATAGTGATTACCATTATTAAACTTAATATTCATGCATCTAAGTTTAACATCTCCTTGCATATAATAATCAGTAGGCATAAAAAAAGCGCCAAGATTGATGCTTGGCGCTAAGAAGTGCTCTTCTTTGAGAGGGGAAATTAATTAAATAACTTTAAGTACTCAGCATAACCTTCTTGTTGCATATCGTCTTTAGCAATGAAGCGTAAAGAGGCTCCATTGATGCAGTAACGCATACCAGTTGGTTGAGGGCCATCAGGAAAAACATGACCTAAATGTGAGTCGGCATATTTACTTCGTAGTTCAATACGTTTGCCCATGAAAAGTGAG
>CAJQOG010000165.1 GCA_905479875.1 uncultured Gammaproteobacteria bacterium | reverse complement strand
AATGAGCCTTGGCCAAAGCCTCGGCATACTCTTCACGTACTCCCTCAACCACAGTCGCACGTTTTCTATCTAAGGCCGCACTAATTTCAGGCCCCTCAAGACCCATGCGCTCAGACTCACTTAATCGAAAGTCTTTAGCGGCATTTACAATACTCGTTAGAACTAATGCTTGAGGAAAATCCGCTTGTTCAAAACCAGTGCGACCACGTGAATCGGCTTTACAAGCTAAAAGAAATTTCTCAAATAATTGTGGCTGTTGCCAGGCTTTTAGTTTATTTAAAAACTTAATAATAGTTGACGGTTTCATTTCACTAATACGATGCACATGACCGTGAAATTCAGCCACTCTATTAGCCACAACCTTATAACTATTTGGAACCGGATAACGTTGATAAAAATTTTTAAGTAAACCTACGCTTCTGAGTTCATGACCTCGATGGCTTGGTAATATTTCTATATCAGTTGTGGCTTTTCCAAAATCATGACTTAACGCTGCAAAGCGAATTACTGGATCATCAGAGAGCTCGCTGGCTGATTGCAATACCTGCATCACATGCACACCAACATCAATTTCTGGATGCCATTTACGAGGCTGACTTAAACCAAAAAGTGAGTCAATCTCTGGGAAAAGAATGTTTAACGCCCCACACTTTTTGAGGGTTAAAAAATAAGTTGCGGGATGTGCAGTTTTAAGAGCTTTTTCAGTTTCAACCCAAACACGCTCTGGCGTTAGTTGATTGAGCTCACCGCTCTTAACCATTTCTTGTAAAAAGACTTGAGTTTCAGCAGCTATTTGAAAACCAAAAGGCTTAAATTTTGCAGCAAATCGTGCTAAACGTAATACTCGTAATGGATCCTCACGAAAATAAGGAGAGACATGACGAATTATTTTATTTTCTAAATCGTCTTGTCCGCCGTACGGGTCAATAAGATGACCGCCATCTGTCATAGCCAATGCATTAATACTTAAATCACGTCGATAAAGATCTTCTTCAAGCGTGACCTCGGGACCAAAAGCTACTTGAAAGCCTTTATAACCGGTTCCTGACTTGCGCTCAGTACGTGCAAGCGCGTATTCACAATGCGTTTTGGGATGTAAAAAAACCGGAAAATCATTACCAACTTGTTTATAACCCTGAGCAAGCATTTCTTCAATACTAGAACCAACTACAACATAATCCTTATCATAGGAATCTAAACCCAAGAGTTGGTCTCTAACGGCACCACCTACAAGATAAGTTTGCATAGAGATAAATTAGCGACCAGCAGTTCGACGAAACTCGTCAAAACTGAGATTCGCATCTCGTTTTTGTAAATATTGTGGAATAATACTTTCAATACTAACTGGTTTAACGCCTAATTTTTCTAAGCCGTTATTCTCACAAATATTATTTATCTGTAATGACTGATAATTATCTTTAGTAAATGGCTTGCCTGGCATCACTCCTAAAAAACTTGCAACCAGCTTTGATAAAAACGGATTCAAACCAATAATTTTACGTTTAACGCCCATGGTATCAGCGATTAATTGTATTAACTCACGCATGGAATAAATTTTGGGTCCACAACAGCTATAACGTTTTTTATATGTCTCAGGATTATCAATACTTAGTACAATTCCCTCAACCACATCGTCAACATAGACGGGGGCAAACCGTGCATTAGGTACTGGTAAAAAGAAAAATGGGCTTGGCATTTTTAGTAAAGCCGAAAATTTATTTACAAAACTGTCTTTCGCACCAAAAATTACTGATGGTCTAAACACTGTGGTATTCAATGAGCTTTTTTGTACCAGAGCCTCTGCTTGTCCTTTGGTACGTAAATATTCACTTGGACTTGTTTCAGGCTCTGCTTTTAGAGCACTCATCTGAAGAAAACGCTGAATGTTTAACTCTTCACAAGCATCTAAAAGCTGTTGAGTAAAATCCACATGTGCGGTTTTAAATTTTTGTGTAGTTGAACGAGTTTCGTTTAGGATACCCACTAGATTAATTACCGCATCTGATCCTTGCAATGCTTGTATTAACGCTGCTTGATTATGAGTATCAGTTTGCACTAACTGCAGCCCCGGTAAAACTAGTAATTCACGAAACGATTCACGTTGACGTGTTGGAATACTAACTTGATAGCCTTGTTTAATTAAACGCGCAGCTAAAGCCTGCCCGAGAAATCCCGTGCCACCTAAAATGGAAATTTTCTTTATCTTGCTCAAGTGTTTTTCCTAATAAATTACGACTAGGGATTATAGCCAAAATCCATAAATAATGTATTAGGAAAGCCGCTTAATTATGCTGCTTAAATATCCAAATTGAGTATAAGTGTTGAATATTCAACTTGCTAGGTATTATCAATTTTAATTATCGCGCGGCTCAACAGTGTGCATAAAACTACTTAATCGCGGAGTCTTTCCCTGCAAACGCCATGCGTAAATGATTTTATTATTTAATACTTTTTGAACATAATTACGAGTTTCATTAAACACAATGTTCTCAACCCAAATATCAGCTGGTAAATTTTGTTCTGGCAACCACGTGCGAACTCGATGTGGCCCACCGTTATATCCCGCAGTTGCCAATACAGGATTTGACTGCAAGCGCTTTTGAATTTCAGAAAGATAGGCACTACCTAATTCAATGTTTCGTGACGGAGTAATTAAATCAGAGTAGCCTCGGTGTTTAATTTTATTTTTACGCGCAGTCTGTTTTGCTGTGGCTGGAAGTAGTTGCATTAAACCATAAGCATTAGCAGAAGAGCGGACGTCATACATAAACAAGCTCTCTTGCCGTATAACACCATAAATCCACGCTGGTGCAATCGAGTAACGTTTTGACATGGCCAATACTGTATCTTCATAGGCTCGCGGATATAAAATATCATAGTCTTCTCTAGCACTTGAATTTACAGCTGTTTGAATACTGCTAGTGGCCAAGCCCCATGAATTAGCTAAATAACCTGCCTGTGTTTTTTCCTCACTCGTCATGCTCTTTAAAGCACTACGCCATTCACTTCGAGATCGTCCAGGCATGTTTACTGCTGCCAACTCACGTGCACGACGTAAATCCACGCGCTGCTTGAGTCGCGCTTGAATTTCTAAATCTACACTTAAGCCAATATGCTTAAATTGATAATCAGTTTTTAGCTGATCCGCTGCTAAAAACTCAAAATACCCTGAGCCATTTGCTAATTCACTATAAATTTCATTAGCTTTTTCTTTTTCACCTAATTGATCATAAGCTCTTGCTTGCCAATAACGCCATTGCGAAGTTGTTTGGCTACTACTTGGCATATCTTCAATGGATGTCAAAACTGATGCCCAATTTTGATTCCACAAAGCATTACGAATTTGCCACTCTCTTTCACGCAAAGACATAGAACTTGTATTAGCTGCCGCATAAACTTTTAAGGTTTTTGGATGACGTTTATAAGCTGAGCGTAAAGCAATATAATTTTCTAGTGCATTTTTTTCTGCCACTGAGTATTCAAATTTATTTGTAATTTTTGGCCACATTGCCAGAGCTTTATCAACATCTTGTCTTGCTAATTTTCGCATACCGTAGGCACTAATTGCTTGTGATGTTTTCCCATCTTTCCATTTAAGTGATTGCTTAAGTTGACTCTCAGGAGAAGTTGACATTTTTCTCCATAAAGCAATCTTACTATTGACTGATTTACGATTCTCTTCACTTAACTGAGTTGCTAAATAATTCGCTAATTTAAACCGCGCCCCCTCTAAAGCTAAATCAATGCGGTTATTAATTCGGTCTTCTGTCAACAGTCTATTATTTGCCAGAATATCAAACAGTGCATCGCATTCATCTGGCTGACTTTTACCTACCATCCATAAGGGCAACGCTTCTTGCACAAAATTTATTTTTTGTAGATTACGAATGCGCGCCTCAAGATATTTACATTGACGCTCTACTGATAACTTTGAAGAAGCTGGGTCAGGTGCAAACTCTATATAAGTTTTCCACTGGCGTGTTGTATACAAATAATCTAACCATTTACGATAGAGATCATTGGTAGTTGCCTGATCTGGATATTTGGTAAGAAACTCTTGGATGTTTTTATTTGGCTGACGCTTAATGCTATTTCTAAGATATACAGCCTCAATGTCACTGCGTAAAATATAATCTTTAAGCAAATATTTTTTATATTTCAAGGACTCAGGTCTTGCCTTTTCAGCAAGTTTTATAGCCTCTTTAAACGCTTCTCTTTGCGTTTCAATTTTATCAGCGGCAAATCCGCTCGGTAATGCACTAATAACCAATAATAGTGTCATTAATTTCAAACACATAAAGGCATGTGATTTGTTTCGGTTTTTAATTTTACTCATCCTTTAAAACTTTCCCTCGAGCCTTTCGTGCTCAATCTAATTTATTTGAATTACATGATATAGACAGATAAATTAAATAAAAATTTCAATCTTCTCGTCATCAATTAGTCGTTTGTATTAGTATAGCTGTTAAGGCGAAATAAATACCGATTCAATCTATAAATAATTAGGACTAAACAAGTTGCTTAATAATGCCAATTGATTTCTCTATAGCGTGGCTTATATTTCCACTCATCGGCATTATTGCAGGTTTGCTTGCAGGACTACTAGGAATAGGCGGAGGTATTATCTTAGTACCTGGACTTTTCTTTTATCTAAAAACACAAAATTTAGCTCCAGGCGCTGAAATGCCTTTTGCTCTAGGCACTTCACTTGCGTGTATCGTTCCTACTTCAATAAGTGCAACACTGGCCCATCATCGCATGCAAAATATTCGCTGGGATGTGTTTAAACGCTTAGCTCCAGGGCTACTAGTTGGGGGGATAATCGGCGGGCTACTTGCCGATAAACTTGACTCTCTACTTTTAGAAAAAATTTTTGGACTACTGACTATTTTAATTGCTCTGCGGATTTTCATCGGGTTTACTGCAAAGCATATTATTAAAAAATCTAATACACAGCATTTTCTCTACGGTGGTTTTATGGGGAGTATTGCCTCACTAACAGGCGTAGGTGGTGGCGCCTTGGTTAATCCTTACATGTTATGGTCGGGGTTTGACGCACATCTTGCCGTAGGCACAGCAGCCGCTTCTGTCGTTGCAATTTCTAGCTTTGGTAGCTTAACTTATATTTTTACGGGTTTAGATGCCAATATTCAACAAGCTCATATTGGCTATATAATTTGGCCTGCTGTTCTTGCTGTAGGCGTTTTCAGTATGAGCTTTGCTCCTCTGGGAGCCAAGTTAGCCGTAAAATTACCCAAAGAAAAACTCAAGCAATTGCTTGGAATTCTTCTACTTATAGTAGGACTAAAATTTACATTCTAAAGATGATATCGTCGCTATTCTTAAGCCAGTTAAAATTAAACATATAAAAAAAGACGACTCATATTGAGTCGCCTTTATAACTCTATGCGATTTGCTTTAAGGGCTACATCGTCAAAATGATTGTAGCTTGACCACGATTGATTACAAAGTAGAGCCTATCACGATCTTTAACTGCATCTACTAAGTCACCTACGTTTTCAACCTTAATTCCAGGACGTCGCCCAACACGTGTGATGACATCGCCTTCTCTCAGATACCTACGAGCAGGACTATCTTCTTCAATCTTAATAACTTGAGCACCTTTGATGGTTGCTCCTGATCTTCCTTGCGTTTGCTCGGTAACCTCACCAAAACTTACACCCTCAAGTTTAGGATGAATAGAATCAGCTGAAGTGTCAGCGTTTAAAGTTGAAGCCGAACCTAATGTGGCTTTAAGTTTTTTGCGTTTACCATTGCGGTATAACTCAATGTTTACTTTGTCGCCCTCGCGTAACAAACCAATAGTGTTTCTTAGATCTGAGGAACTGGTAATTTCTTCATCATTAACCTTGGTAATGATGTCTTCAATTTGCACACCAGCTTTTTCAGCTGCGGACTTTGGTGTAACGGCTGTCACCATTGCACCTTTGTTGAAATCCAAATCGAATTCTTCCGCTATACCATCGGTGATGTCTTGAATACCAACACCCAATAAGCCACGCTTCACTTCACCAAATTCAACAATTTGTTCCATGATACTTTTGGCCATATTAGAAGGGATAGCAAAACCGATTCCTAAATTACCACCACTTCGAGAAATGATGGCTGCGTTGATACCAACCAACTCACCGTTTAAATTAATTAGCGCACCACCTGAATTACCAGGATTAATTGCTGCATCAGTTTGAATAAAGTCTTCGTACGCATCACGACTTAGACCTGAGCGACTTAAGCCACTAACGATACCTGAAGTAACGGTGTGGCCGAAGCCAAAAGGATTACCGATAGCGACAACAAAATCTCCAACTTGTAAATTATCTGAATCCGCAATGGCTAACTGACTTAAGTTTTTAGCCTTGATCTTTAAAACACCAATATCAGAACCCTTATCCGAACCAATTTTTTCTGCTTCGTACTCATTGCCATCTTGTAGTTGCACAATAATTTCATCGGCGTTTTCTATCACATGATGATTAGTCAGAATAATACCTTTTTCAGCATCAATAATGACACCTGAACCCGCGCTCTGGGTTTCACGACGTTGAGGTTGTTGACCCCTGCGTCCAAAAAATTGCTCAAAAAACGGGTCTCCTGCAAAGGGATTCGCCTGAGCTTCAACGCTTCCTTTAGACTGAATATTGACCACTGCCGGTGAGGCACGTTTAATTACAGGTGCTAATGATGGCACAGCTTGGCCACTCACCATATCGGGTAAGGCCGCATGAGTTGAGAGCGTAAAACCACTTAACCCCAATACCAGCAAGGTAGATATTAGGAAAGACAATCTGGCTTGCCCCGTGTTTTTGCGAATACTTTGAGATGATAGTTTTTTATGATTCATTATTTTTACTTTATTTGGCATTGATTAACCTTTTTACGTTCGATTTAAATTTCTAGACAAAAATAAATTCTATCTTATTAAAGCCTTTGCTTTGTGAGTATAAAAAAATAGATTGGTTCAAAAAAGTATGCACAGGATTTAAGCTCTTTAAATAAACCATTTCACAAAAC
>CAJQOG010000164.1 GCA_905479875.1 uncultured Gammaproteobacteria bacterium | reverse complement strand
GGGCTTATTTGAACGCTATCTGTCTTTATGGGTTGGTTTATGTATTACAGCTGGCTTGGTATTAGGTAATTTATTCCCTAGCGCTTTCCAGTTTTTTGCTGCGCTAGAAGTAGCTCATGTAAATTTACCCGTAGCACTGTTCATCTGGGTGATGATCTACCCCATGATGATCCAAGTTGATTTTTCATCCCTTAAAGACATTGGTAAAAAACCAAAAGGCCTTATTCTCACTATAGTTATTAACTGGTTGATTAAACCATTTACTATGGCATTTTTGGGTTGGTTATTCTTTCGTGTGATTTTTGCAGATATTGTGGATTCACAAACGGCTTCGGAATATATAGCAGGGATGATCTTATTAGGCGTTGCTCCATGTACTGCAATGGTTTTTGTATGGAGCCAACTAACAGAAGGTGATGCCAATTATACCTTGGTGCAAGTGTCGGTTAATGACATCATCATGATTTTTGCCTTTGCCCCTATTGCAGCTTTATTACTTGGTATTAGTGATATAACTGTACCGTGGGACACGCTTGTTTTATCAGTTATTCTGTATGTACTCATTCCCCTAATTGCAGGGATTCTGACTCGTAAAGCTTTGGATAGACCAGATAATCATGAGCGCTTAAACAATCTATTGCAAACACTTAAACCCGTTTCAATTATGGGCTTATTAGCAACTGTAGTTTTATTATTCGGCTTTCAAGCTGAAACTATTTTGGATAATCCCATTGCCATTGTGCTAATTGCTATTCCATTGTTAATTCAAACATATGGAATTTTTATGCTGGCCTATGCATCTGCTAAAGCCTTGAAGTTGCCTCACAATATTGCTGCACCCGCCTGCATGATCGCTACCTCAAACTTTTTTGAGTTAGCAGTTGCGGTGGCCATTTCTCTATTTGGTTTAAATTCGGGAGCTGCTTTAGCGACTGTGGTCGGTGTATTAGTTGAAGTGCCAGTTATGTTGACTTTAGTAGCAATGGTTAATCGTACGCGGCATTGGTTTTAATATAATGAATCAATAGAGTTATATTTTTTAGCCTATATAACTCTATCTAAGCTCTAATTCTTAGTCAGCCTTACGACAAAGCATCACCAGAAGTTTTAGCTTTACTTGCTTTCTTTTCTTTTTTCTCAGCACGCTTTTCTTTAAGGGTTTTTTCTTTTTTCTTCTTTGGATCACTCTTTTGTGCGTTGCGACCTTTTGCCATGATGCTTTCCTAACTTTATTAAAGTACCCTGAGTATACGCGTGCTAGCTTTATTTATTGGTGTAATAAGCATATCTCTCTGTATTTAAACGCTTTTTAAGCCCTTGAAATCAGCTCCAGACGGTCTTTGAAACACTTTTAAGTCAAATTCTTTGGCTACCGCGAATAAGTGATCAAAAATATCGGCTTGAATCGCTTCATACTTAATCCAGTTTTTCTCTGAACTAAAAGTATAAATTTCTATAGGCAAACCAGAATCCGTTGGAGCTAATTGCCTAACTAACAATGTTAACTCTTGATTGATATTTGGATGGTTTTTTAAGTACGCCATAATATAAGCTCGAAAAGTTCCTATATTAGTTAAGCGCCTTCCATTAATAATTGATTCTGGGTTTGCTACATTTTTTTTATTATATTCATCCACTTCATTTTGCTTAGCCTGAATATAGTCTTTAATGTAATCTACTTTGGCATAACGAGTTAACCGATTTTCATCACAAAAATTAATTGAGTTAACATCAATATAAATAGAGCGTTTAATGCGCCGCCCTCCAGATTCTTGCATACCACGCCAGTTTTTAAATGAATCATTAATCAGACTTTGAGTTGGCACGGTAGTAATCGTATTATCAAAATTTCTTACTTTTACCGTGGTTAAACCAATTTCCATAATGTCACCATCCGCATTATGTTGTGGAATCTCAACCCAATCACCAATGTTCATCATTTTGTTATAACTAAGCTGCAATCCTGCAACGAATCCTAAAATTGGATCTTTGAATACCAACATCAAGACCGCCGTCATCGCACCCAGGCCAGCGAAGAGTTTCAACGGAGACTCTCCAATCACTAATGACACAACACTGATGATTGCTACAAAGTAGACTAGTAGTTTTGCGACTTGAGCAAAATTTTGGATAGGCATACGCTTAGATACTGCAAACGTTTGGTACATATCTAATAAAGAGTTGATTATTGAATCAATCACCATGGTTACTAGGAATACTAAATAAATAGCCGTCAACTTTGAAACCAAGTTACTTAGGAATACGTAGTCCTTTAATACATCGGGGACTAACTTATAGATTAGTACTGCTGGGACAATATAAGCAATACGATTAAACACACGTCGTTTTACCAATACGTCATCTAAACTGGATTTAGTTTTACTAAATAGTTTATTGATGAAATACACTAAAACTCGTTTTACCAAAAAGTAAAGAAACGCTGCAGCGATTAGAATTAGCAAAACAGATAAGGTCGCTATTAAGTGATCTTCATAGCCTGCAACACCGGGTATTTTATTAACCCAAGGTGTAAGAAATTTATTCATGAAATATTCCGGGGGTGGATTATCGATTGATATTCTCTGCCTATAGTGATTTCCATAGGCTCTAAAGAGAGTGATGATTATACGCTTGCAGGATTTGGGTATTTTAGTTTATTCTGAAGTGAAAAAATTCGAAACATCTTCTATTTAAGAAATAAGCTCTTGGAACACAAAAATATCACCTCACCGCTGCTTGCAACCAAGGCGATAAAACCGCGAGGTTCAGATTTATGGTGAGAGATACTGCGGTTAAGCCGCGGTAAAGCAATAAAGAGCTAAAATTAAAAACTTTCACGACTTAAAGAACACAAACCACAGCACTACCAATTGCACAAACACAATTAGCCAATAGATAATTTGAAATTTCTTTTTTATAGTTTTATGTCGAAAGAATTTTTGAGCGACAAGTGCAGCAGGAGAG
>CAJQOG010000163.1 GCA_905479875.1 uncultured Gammaproteobacteria bacterium | reverse complement strand
GTGTCACTGCCGTAGGCTACACCTACTGGAATTCTAACTACACCAAAAGCATCATGCAAAACCCAGTTTGTGACTTGTCCAGAAATTAATTCTGAATTTGGAACAATTACATTACTGCGTTGCAAGGTTTCAATCTCTGTTGAACGAATACTAATGCGTTTTACAGTGCCTTCAACATTTCCCACACTAATATAATCACCTGCGTGAATTGGTCGTTCAAATAAAAGAATAAGCCCAGAAATAAAGTTGTTAACTATATTCTGCAAGCCGAAACCAATACCAACAGACAAAGCACCTGCAACTAATGCTAAACCACTAAAGCTCACACCTGCTGCAGTCATACCCATGATAAGAGCGATAATCATGCCTAGATAGCCAGTCAGAGTCACCACTGCATCACGTGAGCCTCTATCCATGCCAATATTACGTAACCATTGTCTTTCTAAGCGGGCTTTTAACCAAACACTTATGGAAAGAACAATGGCGAAAACAAACAGACCAATTATTATATTTTTTGGAACAAAGCGGGTGCTTTCACTGAGTTGAAATCCATCAGTGGCCAATAATTTGACTTGTGGGATAGCTCTATCAGTGAAGTCCCATACAAACAGTAAGAATAAACCAAAACTAGCCCATAGACCAAGACCCGTTAATAAGCTTAACCAACCTAATTCACTCGAGGTCTCTTCTGCTCTTATGCCTAATGTTGCTCTTAATTTATAACTCGTTTTAGTTTTACCATTAATGATTCCATCCACGGCTTGTTCTAGACACCACAGTAGAATCCATAAAAATAAACCTGCAATGAATGTCGCTAAGGCCGCAAAGAGTAAATAGTTAGCGGCATTGATGTAACCGGTTATCACAGCAAGTATTGAAATAATGCATGCTAAAATTAATATGATTCTTAAAAAACGATAGCGTCCTTTGAGATCAGTAAAATCCCCAGCTAAAGTTAATATACCAATCAATGATAATGCTAGCGCAATACTTGTAATGCCATAAGGTAAGCGTAAATCTGCTTCTGGAATATCAATGAACCATCTTAGCCCAAAGATAACTAAACCAACAATACCAACCGCAGTAGCAATACGCATGCGTTTTACTAAAGCTTTTGGGATTTTTTTATCTATAAAATGAAGTTTATCGCCAGGTGAGTTTTCTTTCTTTAGCCAGTGGAATATAAAATTGCTTATTCCAACTAAAAATAAAGCAAAGCTAGCTTTGGTGGGTAGGTTCCAATCGGTAGCATCCAAATTTAAATTTCTAAAAGTTAGAAAACCAAAAATACCAGCCAACATCCAAGGCAAATATGTATTTAAGGAAGAAATTAAATTAAATACATATATCGGCTTTCCGCCCGGACCAGTTTTACTGCTAATCCAACTATTGGAATAATGCTTAGCCAAAAAACCCAAAACTAAACCTAATAGTGATGCAATTAATCCTACTAACCAGTTTCCAAGAGACGTTTTTTCATTTGAGCCTATATTAAAAGCGTTGGTGCTTCGTTGTACAATATCAGGTAACTTATTAGGGAAATCGTTAATGCTACCAAGCATAGAAAAACTGTATTCAGTGAGACGCTCTGTAGTTAACTCACCTTTTTTAGCAGAACTAAGTTTGAGTAAATTTTCAAAGTCGATTTCACTTTTTTTGCAATTAAAATTTGACTCCTTAACTCGTGCCAAATCAACGATTAGACCTTCTCTTGTGGAAAGTATATCTCTAGATTCCCCTATGTTGTTTTCTTCGCCTAGAGCCTCAAGGTCTGAATTCATTACATCAATCGAATTTTGAGTTTTAGTAATACATTGTGTGATTTGGCTTCTTAAATTTGTGAGTTGTGAACGTATTTGATCAACTGAATCTTCTGTAGTTGATAATTCTAAGGCTGTGCGAGCCTCATCGATAGTGTTTTGAATAGCAACATCATCAATAAATTCAACTGAACTTGCGCCAATAACAAAGCTTGGAAGTAATATCCAGCTTAGAATTAAAGTTATAGACCGCAAGAACAGTTTGTTTTTCATTTATTTATTTAATCGTTACCTAAAAAGATTTGTGCAACATACCAAAACATAAGCGCAATAGAGCTAAATAGAGATAACGCCGCGCCTACGTAACGACCTTCAGGGTAATCATGTAAAACTTTTGAAGTGCTATATAAGATTGCTGCGCCAGAATAAGCAACCATTGCAACTGAGAACCATGTGCCTAAAGTAAAGCCAAATAGAACACTTGCGATAATTCCTATAATTGCTGCTCCACCTATCCACATTAAAAGGCTTCGCATAAAACTAAAGTCTTTTCCTGTAAACATTACAATACCGGTTAAAACAGCAAATCCAACCAGAGTAACCGTTGCGGCACTTTGGATAATCGAAGGGTCTTTGTACATTGCAATTGCTAGAAGTGGAACCAGCATAACTGCCCAAAGTAGTACATAAACAAACATCGCAACGTATTGCGTAGTTTTGCCAGCATTTTTATGTGCAATGCTATCGGCAAAACCACTAGCCACCATAAATATACCTAAAATTATCAGCCAATTAACACTTAATAAAGTTTGTGCTATTGGTTGAGCTAAACCTGTTTTAAATAGAAAGACTTCAATTCCAACAAGGAGAAGTATCGCTCCTAGTAGATGATAGTAAGTTTTGTTTAAGAATTTTTGGCGCGTTTCTGGAATCTCATATGCA
>CAJQOG010000162.1 GCA_905479875.1 uncultured Gammaproteobacteria bacterium | reverse complement strand
TACTTTGGCACGCTTTGGTGGAGATGAATTTGTAGTTTTGGCAGAAGATGTAGAAGACCTTAATTACGTCAAAGACATTGCAGACAACATACAGTTAGCTTTAGAAAAACCGTTTACTGTTGGTAATGGTGAATCATTTGTTAGTGCCAGTATAGGTATAACACTTAGCACAAAAAATTACACCAAAGCCACGGAAATGTTACGAGATGCAGATATAGCAATGTATCGTGCCAAAGCTGATGGAAAAAAACGCCATGTTATTTTTAATGCTCAAATGCATGGAAACGTGGTTAAAGAGGCAAAGTTAGTCAGTGATTTACGCTATGTTTTAGAACGAAAAGAATTAGAAATTTATTATCAACCGATAATTGATTTACAAAGTAGCCGTAAGCTAGTGGGCTTTGAGGCTCTATTGCGTTGGAATCATTCGGAGCATGGCTTAATTCCTCCTGAAGAGTTTATTCCCTTGCTAGAAGAGACTGGGATGATTATCGAAGTGGGGCAGTGGTTAATTAAGACTGCGACTTCAACCATAAAATCTTGGCATAAGACTAATTACACGCCTTGGGTAGCGGTTAACGTTTCTGCATTGCAGTTAAGAGAATCAGGCTTACACGCCACAGTTAAAAGAGCATTGTTACAAAGTGGTTTAGAGTCTAAATATTTAACTTTAGAAATTACTGAAACAAACGTCATGCAAAATGAATTGATTGCTCGTGCGATATTAAATGAGGTTAAACAGCTTGGTGTAAAACTTTCAATCGATGATTTTGGGACTGGTTATTCATCTCTGAGTTATTTAAAACGTTTTCCATGGGATTACGTAAAGATTGATAGAAGTTTTGTTAAAGATATCGAACTTAATTCTGACGACGTAGCCATTATCGAGGCGATTACTGTAATGGTGCACTCCTTGAAATTTGCTGTGGTTGCCGAAGGTGTTGAGACGCTAAATCAGTTGAATGTGTTGAAAAATTATGGAATTGATTGCGTACAAGGTTTTTTACTTGCACATCCAGAACCAGCGAAAAAATGGCAAGACTTGGATAGTATCAGCAGTAAAACATTTTTGAAGGAAGCCTTCGAAAGTGACACGATATCAAATATTAGGGCTTGAGTCGCACATTTTTAAAGACTTAAACTGGATAAGAATAAGTATTATTTAATCTGGTTTAAGATATTATCTAGGAAGTGTTAGGTTTCTGAATCAACATCAGTATTATTAGGTGGTACTTTATAATTTCTATCATTGCGCCTTAACCAATGCTCTATATTTTCCCACGTATTGGGACGACAAATATGATAACCCTGCGCCATGCCACAGTTCATTTCACGTAACTTATCTAGTGTTTTTTGATCTTCAACACCTTCAGCAATTACATCTAATTCAAGAGTATTTGCTAATGATATAATGGTTTCTACAATTTTTGATCCCTGCGGATTGTCTAACATCCCCATAATAAATTCGCGATCGAGTTTTAATTTATGAATAGGCAGTTTTTGTAAATAAGAGAGCGATGAATAACCTGTGCCAAAGTCATCAATAGACAGTAACACACCTAGATCTGCAATCTGTTTTAAGAAATCAGTCGCTCTATATGCGTCATGCATTAAAGCAGTTTCTGTTATTTCTAATTCCAACATGCCTGGCGGAGTGTCATAATAGGTTAACATTTTCTGCAGTAACAAAATTAAACTGTTATCAATTAAATTTCGTGCCGAAATGTTTACGGCCACTGAATAGTTCATACCATTTTTACGCCATTGCATTTGTTGCGAAAGTGCCTGATGTAAAACCTCTTCGGTTAGTTGATCAATAGAGTTAGACATTTCTATTAGCGGTACAAACATACTTGGACCTAATAATCCAAGTTTAGGGTGTTCCCAGCGTGCTAAAGCTTCAAACCCGATTATGTCTTTACTAACAATATTGATCTTAGGTTGGTAGTGTAAGAATAATTGACCGCTACTAATAGAGCTACCCATTTCGGCAATCATTGCTAAGCGTTCTGGCGTATGAATATCTCGGTCTTGATCATAAAAACTAAATCCACCACCCAGTTTTTTAGCCATATACATCGCTACATCTGCCGACCTTAGTAAGGCATGGCTATTCATACCGTCTTGCGGATAATTGGCAATTCCTACGCTGGTATCTAGTTCTAAATTCAAGTCGTCAATTATGAATGGCTTGCGTAAGGCGGCCAAAATTTTGTTACCTATGATTTCGGTTTCTTTTTTAGAGCTAACCCCATAAAATAAAACGGTAAACTCGTCTCCACCGAGCCTACTTACTATAAATTCGTGTCTGTTTTTAAGTCCTTTTAGGCGTGGACCAATTTGTTGTAAAACCTTGTCACCTGTGAAATGTCCTAAGGTGTCATTTATCTCTTTAAAGCGATCTAAATCTAATAAAAATAATACTGCGCTTGTGTAGCCGCCTTTTAATACACGTTCCTTGAATTGCGAATGGAAAAAAGCACGGTTTGTTAAGCCGGTGAGTGAGTCGTGATGTGCAAGGTGGTCTAGCATCGTACGTGTTTCTGCATTATCTAATGCTAGTGATACGGTTTTTGATATTGAAAATAATGTTTCAATATTGTCTAGACTCAACGGGTAAGTATCAGAATAAGAGAGAATGATAATTCCGATTCTTTTTTCTTTATAGATTAATGGAATACTTACAATGGCCTTTACCTTATTTGCTTTTAAAACTTCAAGTGTTAACGGGTCAATGCGAGGTTCATTATCAATATCAGGACTGTATTGTGGTCTACCTGTTTCTAAAGCTGCACCATTAAATTTGGAGTTAATTGGGAACTCCTTAATTTTTTCTAGATCTACCCCGTATAAATCAGAATGCATTTTAAAAGCAAAACGTTCAGGGTTTTTTTCTACAGTATAAACAGTGATTAGAGGGCATTTCGCTGTCATGCTTAAAGCTGCGAGTGTTTTGGTATAAATGTCATCTTGAGTAATTGAACTGTGTAATTGATTTGAAAGTTCATTAATTAGTGCTAAATTCTCGTTGTGTTCTAAGGCTTCAAAGCGAGATTTTTCTAATTCTCTTTCTGATTTTTTACGGCTGCTTATATCCAGAACTGTGGTTAGTAAATATGTTTCACCGTTTGTTTCAACACGTGTCATGGTAAGTTCAGCATCAAAAATACTCTGATCAAAGCGTTTTTGTTGCATTTCAAAGCGTTGCACCTTGCCATCTAGTGCTGCAGAAATTTTTTCATGTGCGATATCACTAGAAACCTTTCCATTGGCTTGTGTTTGAGGTGCAAGTATTTTAATTTTGTGATTTATTAATCCTTCTCTCTTGCATTGGAATAAATTTAAGCCGGCCTCATTACAATCAACTATGGTGTTATGTTTAAGTAAAAATATAGCATCTGATGTGCCATTAAAGACATGTTTATAGCGTTCTTCCTCGGCCTGAAGTGCTCGACGAGTACCAATATGCTGTGTAATATCAATTGCTGTACAAATAAATCCTTTGTTTTCACCGGTTGCGGATTTGTAATTGCTAATACTAAGGGCTACAGGTAGGGTTTTACCTGTACTGGTACGTAATAAATACTCGTTATTTACGAAGTCTTCTGAAAAAATATCACTATTAGCCATTTCCTGCATAGTTTCAGGTTCAAGTCTTTTTAAGTTTTTAAAGGTGCCCGTTAATGGTGACTTATTTACATCTTCATGCTTGTTTTCAGTAGGGATAAAAGGTGTAACAACTAATTTACTAAAATTTAAACCAAGCAAGTTTTGTTCTGAATAGTCGAGTAATTTTTGACCCGTAAGATTTACTTTTTTTATGGTACCTTTAGGGTCGGTAGTTATTATGCAAAGAATTTTAGAATCATTTATCGCAGATTCTAATTCATACATATCCTCATAGATATTGGCCTTAGTCTTGATGTCTTCGTATAAAAGTCTTTGTGCAATTAAATCAGCAATAGAACGTAGAAATTTTTCTTCATGAATTGTCCAATTACGTGAAGTAATTAATTCTTCAGTGCTTAAGATTCCACAAAGTTTGCCAGTTTTAAATATGCCAGTATCTAATTTTGCTGAAATTTTAAGTGGTTTTAGATAACTTATCGATAACTCACTGGTTCTTGCATCTAAATGTGCATTCACAGCTAGTAGGTTAGGGGCTTTTTGAAGAGCTGCTAGATACTTTGGAAAGTTATTAGTCTTTAGATTGAGGCCAGCTGAGTGTTGGTTTTGAGATAATGTATACAGGTTAATTTGTCTTAATGATTCAAACTTGTTTTTAAATAAGGATATACCTACTCGCTCAATATTGAGTGTTTGACTTACAGTTTTGCAAATTTGGCGCATGAAAAACTCTTGCTCATTTTCCCATAGCACGCCATTACGAGATAAGTCATAAACAATTTGTTCAAATTCTTTAACTCGCTGCCAACTTTCAGTATTTTTTGGGTCAATATCACTCATATAAAATTTCAGATTTTATTTAGTTAATAGTGTTTATTTTCATGTCTATGTAAAACTTGATTATATTCCTTTTAACATAATTAAACAGAAAATGCGTGAGTAAAAGCACTTAAATAATTGATTTTATTGTAAAAAAGTAAATAAAATGAAAATCCGAGTTATTAACTTTTAGCAGATAAGGATTAAATCGCGAGTGAAATTGATAAGTGTAGCCTTGATCATATTGGGTGTGATACAAGGCTTTTAGCCTTAAGGTTTATTTAAAGTTTGCGTTTAGTAGCTCAATTTCAAATTTGAGAACCTGATTAGGTGGAATCACGTTTCCGGCTCCTCTTGAGCCATAGGCCAAATTGGAAGGAATTACTAACTCATATTTTGAGCCTTCATTCATCAACAGCAATCCTTCAGTCCACCCTTTAATTACGCGAGTGACAGCAAAATTAGCAGGTTCCCCTCGTTTATAAGAGCTATCAAACTCTTCACCATTTGGAAAAGTGCCGCGATAGTGCACTTGAACTACGCTATTGGAATTGGGTTTAGAGCCGTTGCCTTGTGTCAAAACGCGATACTGTAAACCACTGGCGGTAGTATTTACGCCTTCTTTGTTTGCATTCATGGCTAAAAATGTTTGCGAGTTAGTAACATCCAGTTGAATATTTTCTAATGCTTGCATGCTTTTATCTACATTGCTCTCATTAGTTTTTTCTTGTGGCGGTATAGTTTCTTTAGTTTTGATTGTTTTGCCAGAAATACCTGCTACAGATTTTTTAGCAGGGAAACTGACTTCCTTTTCAGTGTTTTCTTTAGGTGAACAGGCAAAGATTGATATGGTCAATAAGAGTATTAAGCTGATAGTGATGTGATAAAGATGTGTTCGCATAAAATATCCAATATTAAGAATTGAGTAGAGTCAATTATAAATTTAATAAAGCAGTATAATGTAACTTAATTAGTTATATCACAAACTTATGTATAAGAATAATTTACACATCCAGGCATTTTTTGATGAGGCGACCTATACGGTGTCATACGTAATTGTGGATACTGAAACTAAACGCTGTGCGATTTTAGATTCGGTTTTAAATTATGATTTGGTAGCAGGTCGTACCCATACATTTGCCGCTGATCAAATTATTACATATGTCAAAGATGAAGAACTTGTTGTGGATTGGATATTAGAAACGCATGCACATGCTGATCACTTATCGGCTGCTCCTTATTTAAAAAAGCATCTTGGCGGAAAAATTGGAATTGGTGAGCATATAAAAACCGTGCAAGAGGTTTTTAGCAAGATTTTTAATTTGGATCAAGCAGAGTTTAAAAATCGTAATGGTTTTTTTGATTATTTATTTATTGATGGTGAGGAATTTGCTATAGGCAATATTACGGCGAAAGTAATGCACACACCAGGACATACTCAGGCCTGTGTTACCTACCTGATAAATGACGCGGCATTTGTGGGTGACACAATGTTCATGCCTGATTACGGTTCTGCACGTACGGATTTTCCAGGCGGTAATGCTGCAGAGTTATATGAATCAATTCAAAAAATATTTACGCTGCCTGATAATACTCGATTGTTTATGTGTCATGATTATAAAGCACCAGGACGAGATGAGTTTGCGTGGGAAACTAGTGTCGAAATAGCCAGAGAAACTAATGTGCATTTACATCCGGGTATTAGTCAGGGGGAATTTGTAAAAATGCGTGAGGCACGTGACAAGACTTTAGGCATGCCAAAACTTATCATGCCTTCAATCCAGGTTAATATTCGTGCGGGTGAATTGCCCGAACCAGATGACAATGGTATTCGTTATTTAAAAATACCTTTAAATTCTATGTAATTTATTATTACCTGTAGAGTTCTAACTTCTTTAAAGTTTATCTAAATTTCAAAATAGGATTTATATATGTATCCAACTGAGTTTACGCCTTATCTTTCTTTTATAGGAGGAATTATTATTGGTATTTCTGCTATTTGGCTAATGCTTTTCCATGGTCGTATTGCAGGGATTAGTGGCATAGTCAAAACCGCATTATTCCAAGAAGATGGCCGTGTTTGGAGAATTCTGTTTGTAGTTGGGCTGGTTTTAGGCGGTGCAATAGGGTTTCATTTGACTGGTTTTAGTTTTTCATACAGAGAAGGTTTTCCACTGTATTTAATTATTATTGGCGGTTTATTGGTCGGTCTAGGTACTTCCATGGGCTCAGGCTGCACCAGCGGCCATGGGGTTTGTGGCATTTCTCGTATATCACCGCGCTCTATAGTAGCTACCATTGTGTATTTAGGCGTAGGAATTATCGTGGCAACATTAACATCCAGTATGTTTCTTTAATTAAAGCAAGGAAAATAGAAATGAAAAAGAATCTTAGTGCTTTAATTGCCGGAACAGTTTTTGGTTTTGGTCTCATTGTTTCTGGGATGTCCAATCCAGATAAAGTGATGAATTTTTTAAATGTTATTGGTCAGTGGGATCCCAGTTTATTATTTGTATTAGGTGGAGCAGTGATTACCACATTTATTGGTTATCGATTTGTCCTAAAACGAAAAACTCCAATACTAGATAGCGAGTTTTTTCTTCCTACAAATACAGTTGTTGATAAGAAACTTCTAATCGGAGCCGCTTTATTTGGTGCTGGTTGGGGAATGACAGGATTTTGTCCTGGTCCTGCTATTACCGGTTTAGCTTTTGGTGTCTTGGAACCAGTAGTGTTTATTATTAGCATGTCGATTGGTTATTTAATCATGAATAAACTCTCTACAAAATAACTCATTGCACTAAATACAGCCAATAAGAAATTCTGGCATTCTACTTGCAGTGTAATAGGGCGTGAGAATGTCACTTTATCGAGAGTTAAGAATATAAACCTTAGTAATAAAGGAAGTATTCATATAAATAGCAAAGTGACAAATTTTAAATGCACTCTATAAGGGCGTGCTCTTTATGAGTGCGCACCAAATATGTGCATTCAAGTGTTTGTATACTGACATCTGGGAGATATTTATGCCTTTTCGCCGTTTTAAATCGGTCCTTGCTTTTTTATTGGTTTTGCTTCTTTCGCCATCCTTACTTGCTGATGAGCTGAATTCTGCTAATACCGCTTGGATACTTACTTCAACCGCATTGGTTTTATTTATGACCATTCCTGGTTTGTCACTGTTTTATGCAGGCCTAGTTCGTAGTAAAAATACCTTATCAGTACTAATGCAATGTTTTGCAATTTGCTGTGGTGCTTCGATCGTTTGGTTTGCCGTTGGTTATTCATTGGCTTTTTCTGATGGTGGCAGTGTAAATTCATTTGTTGGTGGTTTATCGAAAGCATTTTTTGCTGGTATTAATGAGGATACTCTGAGCGGTGATCTTCCTGAAACTCTGTTTGCTATGTTCCAAATGACGTTTGCAATTATTACTCCAGCGTTAATTGTTGGTGCCTTTGCAGAACGTGCAAAATTTTCTAGTATGTTTTTGTTTTCAATGCTGTGGCTGATTTTGGTTTACGCGCCAGTTTGTCATTGGGTCTGGGGTGGAGGTTGGTTAGGTCACGAGTTTGATGAGGCCGGTAACTTAATTAACCTAGGCGCATTAGATTTTGCTGGCGGTATTGTTGTTCACATTACAGCGGGTGTAGCTGCTTTAGTTGCGGCCTTGGTTATTGGCAATCGTAAAGGTTACGGCAAAACACCAATGCCTCCACATAGCTTACCAATGACAGTAACTGGCGCTGGTATGTTGTGGGTGGGTTGGTTTGGCTTTAATGCAGGTTCGGCCTTAGCGGCAAACGGCGATGCGGCAATGGCGATGTTAGTTACTCATATATCGGCTGCAGCCGGTTCGCTTGCATGGATGACTATTGAGTGGATTCGTTATGGCAAGCCATCTGTGCTTGGAATAGTTACAGGAATGGTTGCTGGTCTCGGAACGATTACTCCTGCTTCAGGATTTGTTGGTCCAGGTGGAGCTTTAATTATTGGTTTGTCAGCTGGTATTGTTTGTTATTACGCAACTCAGATAATTAAAAATAAACTAAAAATTGATGATTCACTTGATGTATTCCCTGTGCATGGTGTAGGTGGTATTTTAGGTACCATATTAGTAGCGTTTTTTGCTTCTGATGCTATTGGATTATTCAGTGGACAAGGGTATGTAAGTGCTGGAGTAGGGGCTGGATCACAGTTGTTTGTTCAATTGAAAGGTATAGTCTCGACCGTTGTATATACTGCTGTAATATCTTGGGTGCTTTTGAAAGTAATTGATAAATTAATGGGACTGCGAGTAACTGAAGAACAAGAAATAGAAGGCTTAGATGTTGCTCTGCATGGTGAGAGGGCTTACGAAAACTAAGCTTGATATTAATCTTAATTTAAAAAGCCAGAGTTAGTCTCTGGTTTTTTTTATGAATTATTTTCTATATATTTTGAAAAATATAAACTAGCAATCGCCAGTAAAGCAGGAATGGTCTGCACAAAAAGTATTTTAGGTGAGGCGGTCATGGCGCCATATACACCGGCTAACGCAACGCAAAACAGAAAAAATAATGCAACGTTATTTTGCCACTTAATGTCTTTGATGAAAAATAATGCCCATATTAAACCGGCTGCAAGAAACCCATTGTATAAACCTTGGTTAGCAGCCATTGCTTTAGTGGGGGCGAATAGTTCTTTTGGGAAGCTGCTAAATACTTTGGGCCCGCGTGACTCCCAAAAAAACATCTCAAATATCATAATATAGCTGTGTAAAAACGCTATGAAGCCAATGAGTATTTTACTAACAATGTGCATACGTTTCCCTCTAAATAGAAGTTGCAATACTGATTTTTAGTTTTCGTTTTAAAAAGATAATAAAAGCTGCAGCACTGGCATACATAAACAATGAGTAGATTGCTGCTGGTAATGCATAGGTAGCATTATTTAAAATCGTACCCGCAATAACAAAACTTAATGTTGTATTTTGTACTCCTACTTCCAAGGTGATGGTTTTAGTCTGTCGAGCATCTAATAAAACCATTTTTGCTAATAGATATCCAATAAACATCATGCCAACATTAAGTAGTAAAGATGGTATGCCGGTTTGCTGAATGGCTTTAAAAATTTGTGCTCTATCGGTATACACTATGATTATTACTAAGGCTATAAAAGTTATAGTCGCAAAACTATTAAATCCGGATTCTGTTCGCACGGCAAAGTTTTCGGCTTTCGCTCTTATTAGCATACCAATTGACACTGGTAAAAGAGTTATTACGAATAATGTAGCCATTGTTTTACTAACAGGCAGATTGAAATTTTCACCTGTAGTACCAAAGTGATTTAGGGAGAAGCTAATAATTAGTGGAATACTTACGACTGTGACGATACTACTAATGGCAGTCAATGTAATTGAAAGCGCGGTATCGCCTTTTGCAATATGTGCGATGACATTTGAAGTTACTCCACCTGGGCAGGCCGCTAGAATCATAATGCCAACGGCTAACTCTGGCGACATTGTGAAGAAATTAGCTATTGAAAAACCAACTATAGGCAATATGATTAATTGACCAAGAAGTCCAATACTCACAGCTTTTGGGTAAATTAAAACTCGTTTGAAGTCATCGATGACTAAGGTCATACCCATTCCGAGCATAATGATGAACAAACTGATTGGAAGAATTACGCCCGTAAGTGTTGCTGACATATATGTCCTTTATTTTAGTTTTTTTACACTATATACGAAAAAATGGATTTGTTTATCGGTTGTGGTTCTAAGAAATTTGTAGCTGTGCCTTATTAGTGAGCATGCGGGAATTATTCGCACTTCTGCGCCTCGCCCCTTTGGGGCCATCGTCGTTCCTCCAATGTTCAATAAGGCATGCGTTATTAGTGAGCCAGTTATCTTGTGTTCAATGTCCCATACAACCAATATAAAAACCTACCACTTTTCAAAATTGCTCCTGCAATTTTGTGAACCCTGCAGATTGCTTCTATTACTATCTGATTGGTAAAAGAAAAAACCACAATATATTATCGAAACCCTTAACTTGATTGGGGGCCTGGTGACAATAATACTTTACTGGCGGGAATTATGAAATACATCCATGTATTTCACCCCTTCTGGGCCAGTGTCATAAATGACACTGTTCAACATTTGCTCCTGCAATGTTGTCATTCGGCACATCCGACCACCATGGATGGTGGAAGTGCATAAGAGTTGTAGGAACAACTCATGCCTTGTACCTAACCCTTCGGGCAGCATAGCTGTGCAAAAGTGCTTTCCTACACTTTTGTGAACCCTAGGAGTTCGCTTCCTCACGCCCACAAAAAAGCCCCACCACTTTTCAGTGGTAGGGCTTTTTGTTTGGTGGAGGCGAGGGGAATCGAACCCCTGTCCGCAAATCCTCCGCTTTAAGGTCTACATGTTTATTTAGCCTTTAATCTTACTTAGTGGTATCCGGCTATCGGGAAAGCCACTGAGCCAGTTCAAGTAAGAGGTTAACGGTCTGCGCTTGAACACCACTCGCCGCGATCCTATGAAAGTGACCCTAGGTTCTACCGCGCATAGGCACGTAGTAGGCTAAGGGCATTAGAACTGGTTATTAAGCAGCTAATGCGTAGTTGTTATCGTTTGCAACTATAAGTTTTGCAGTGGTTTAACGAGTCGCTACAGCTCGACATGCACTCAAAGTTTCAATATCCACGTCGAAGCCAAGTCGCCCCCTTTAGCTGGATTTCCACTTTTTGTAGTGATTGTAAATATCTAACAATCTTTTGATTAAAGTCTACGATATTACTTTAATAGTTCATTATCTCAGACTTACAAGAGTTTTATTAGTTCAAATTCAATATAAACTTAATTTGTATGTTTCCAAAATTTAGGTATATAATTTGAAAACATAGAAAAACCGCCTAAAAGAGCGGTTTTCAGAATATATACTATGTGAAAAATAGTGCCTATTTAAAATTCAATATCATCATTAATGATTTTACCAACAGCAGAACTATTTGATAAAACGGTTTCCTCATTAACTTCACCGCCAACTAAAACATTACTTAACTGAATGTTCATAAATTCGGTAAGTTCAGTGTCTGAATCTGCAATAATTGCAATGCTAATGTTTTTAGTTGATTCACCTTTAGTAAATGTTATAACTCCTGAGTCTGAGACATAATCATCTGCAGAAGCAAGAGGTGCAACAAGAGAATCAACTGTTGAAAAATCTACGGTAATTTCGCATTTATCACTAGTAACAGCTTCTGTTAAATTAACCGAAAACTCTAATGTGCTCTCATATTTGAAAGGTGTGCCTTCTAGTTCAGAAGCATCAGTTATGCTGATAGCATTAGCTGGGCAGCTAGGTGCCAAAATACATTCACCATAACCACTATTGTGTTTACCAATAAGACTTTCAGATATGCCTTTTTCACAACCAGATTTAATGCATACTTCAACAATTTTATCGTCGGCAAAAAATTCATCTTCATATGATTTTAGGTTATCAAATTTTATTTCAGTACCATCTTCTGTGAAAAGAACAACATTTGATAGTTTTTTATTAGAGGACGCAATAACCGATGTACCATCATCCGAGAATTCGACAGTAAGGTCTGAATCACAAGAGTTTGCATATACTGGTGTGTTGGCAAAGCTCATCGTACAAGCGAGTGTAAGAAGAGAAATTTTCATTAAAGTATTCATTATTTATATCCACTAATTAGTTGTAATAGTTTAGTTGTTATAGTTTTATTAAACTCTAGACGCAAGAATCCCACGCTCGGCTGATGACCGCAGGTGGGATTCTAAAGTAGAGTATTACGCTATATCTATAGAAAAGCTATGTAAGCAGATATTGTAATGTGTTTGATTGTCAGTGTTGAATTTAAAGTGCAAATTTGCTTTGTTTTGGCGTTTTTTTTGCAATTGTTAACATCATCTAGTTTGTTTATTTAACATAAGCTTAATTAATTGTATAACTTAAAACTATAGTTGTATTTGCGTTGGATCTAAGGAGTGCTCAGGATAACTGCCTAGAACCCGTAAGAAGGGTGTATTAGTTTCTATTTCCTTAATCGCTGCCGCTGCATTTTCATGGTCTTGATTGCCTTGAAAATCTACAAAAAACATTTCAGCCCACGGTTTACCCGGAATAGGTCTGGAGGTTAGTTTGCTCATGTTAATGTTATGTTCTTTAAACACGTTTAGCACATCCACTAAGGCACCAGCTTTTTGTTCAGTAGAAAAAATGATGGTGGTTTTGGCTGGCAAGTTATTAGGTACTTTTACTGGGTTACGAGCAAGAATTAAAAAGCGCGTATAGTTTTCTGCTTGATTACCGATATCCTCGGCCAAAATACTTAAACCAGAATGCATGGCGGCTTCACGACTGGCAATAGCTGCATTGGTTTTGTCACCATGGTCTTTAATAAAGTTGACCGCAGTTGAGGTACTTGAATAAAAATTGGCATGAATATTTGGATGCTTTTGTAAAAAGGCACCTGATTGAGCTAAAGCTTGAGGATGCGAATATACATTTTTTAGTTCATGTATTTTGGTTCCATGAAAACCTATTAAACAATGACGTACGGCAACGCTTTCTTCTCCAACTATGTAAAGTTGAAATTCTCTGAGTAAGTCATGAATTTCGTTAATCGTTCCTGATGTGGTATTTTCAAATGGTAGTAAACCAAGATGACATTCTTGATTACTTACGGCATTAAAAATTTCTCGAAAGTGATCAAAGCCGCGCCCAACAAAAGGCATGGCGTAGTTTGCAAAATGTCTTTGCACGGCTAAGTAACTATACGAATAAGTATCACCAAGATGAGCAATTGTAAGTTCTTTACTTAATTCTTGGTTCTCACGCTTTAAACTGTGGGTGTACTGTTGACGAACTGAATCGTCCAAAATGCGGTGATAAATATCCAATATGAACTGAGGGCTTAAATCTAAGTCGGTGCCGTCTTTAACTAATCGCGATAGTAATGCTTGTTCTCTATCTACATCGCGAATGGGTTGGCCTGCACGAATTTTATCTGCAATAACGCCCGAGACTAATTCTTTACGTTTGGCTAGAGTGTTAAGAAGTTCTGCGTCTAGTTTATTTATTTTTAAACGAATTTCTTCTTTGGTGGGTTTGTGTTCAGTACTCATGATGTAGCTTATGCTTGATTATTTAATTGGTGCAATTGTAAAGCTTTGAGCTTTTTAGTGTCAGAAGATTTAGTTACACAATTAACTAACCGCTTTTCAAAACGCGCGCTTTTTGGCGATTCCAATCACGATTTTTTTCGTCGGCACGTTTATCGTGTTCTTTCTTACCTTTGCCCAAACCAATTTCAAGTTTGGCTTTGCCGTTTTTCCAATACATACTCATAGCAATTAAGGTGAAACCTTTACGTTCAACTGCACCGATAAGCTTGTCTAGTTCTTTTCTGTTTAAGAGTAGTTTACGAACTCGTGTTTGATCTGGTTTGACATGCGTAGATGCGGTTTGAAGAGGAGTGATGTTCATTCCTAAGATCCACGCCTCGTTTTTAATAAGGCGCACATAGGTATCACTCAAATTTGCTTTACCATTGCGCAGGCTTTTTACTTCCCAGCCTTGTAGCATAATGCCGGCTTCATAGCGTTCTTCTATAAAAAATTCGTGCGTCGCTTTACGATTTACCGCAATTCGATTCTCGTTAGATTTACTTTTTTTTGCCTTGGCCATCAATGAATTATAGAAGAATTTGTATCAGGTATCTTAAGATTGATGCGATTAGGTGCTTTTTCAATCATTTTTGGGCTTTTAATGAAGTCATAAATCATTACAATGTGTAGATACATATTCGAACAAGAAAATATAATTATGTCTAATCGCAAATCGCTCCATGGTAATTGGTCTTCTCGTACAGCATTTATTCTGGCTGTTACTGGCTCAGCTGTTGGTTTGGGTAATATTTGGAAGTTTCCTTATATTACGGGTGAGAATGGTGGCGGTGCATTTGTCTTGGTTTATCTTGTTTGTGTTTTTGCTGTTGGCTTACCAATTCTTATGTCTGAAATCCTTATGGGGCGACGTGGACGTAGAAATCCAGTTAAGACAATGGAACTGCTTGGAGAAGAAGAGGGTAATTCTAAGCATTGGAAATGGTTGGGACTTTGGGGTATTGTCGCAGGTTTTTTAATTCTTTCTTTTTATTCTGTTATTGCTGGTTGGGCATTAGCTTATGTATTTAAAAGTGGCTCTGGTGCTTTAGCTGGAGTGAGTGCAGAGACAATTTCTTCAACATTTGGAGCTCATTTAGGTGATTGGAAAAGCTTACTCTTTTGGCATACCTTCTTCATGCTTGTCACAGCTTTTATAGTTGGGCGCGGAGTACAAAGAGGCTTAGAAAAAGCGGTACAATTTTTAATGCCAGCTTTGTTTATTTTGCTTTTAGTTTTACTTCTTTACAGCATGAACACGGGCCACTTCATGGACGGTGTTAAATACTTGTTTGAACCTGATTTTGACAAACTAAGTCCAAATAGTTGGATTATTGCGATGGGACATGCTTTCTTTACCTTAAGTGTAGGTATGGGAGCAATCATGGCTTATGGTGCCTACTTACCTCAAGACACTTCAATTGGCACTACAGCGGTTGCTGTGGTATTTGCTGATACTCTTATTGCCCTTTTAGCTGGGCTGGTTATATTTCCAATCGTGATAGCAAACGGTTTAGACGGAGGATCGGGCCCTGGCCTAATCTTTGAGACCTTGCCCGTTGCGTTTAGCCAGATGCCATTTGGTACTTTGTTTGCGACCTTGTTCTTTATCCTTTTAAGTTTTGCAGCACTTACCTCGGCTATTGGCTTAATTGAGCCAGCCTTGGCTTGGATTATTGAGAGTTTTAAATGGTCACGTATTAAAGCGGCAGCAGTTGCTTCGATTATTGTCTGGGTTTTAGGACTAGGTACAGTGTTCTCATTTAATTTATGGAGTGGTGAAGAGTATCAATTTTTCGGTAAAACTGTTTTTGATAATATTGATTACTTTGCTAGTAATATAATGTTGCCATTAGGAGGCATGTTTATTTCAATCTTCGCGGGTTGGGTAATGTGTAGAGTATCTACTTCTGATGAGCTGGGTTTTGGTACTGATTGGCGTTACACTTCTTGGGTGTGGTTATCACGTATTGTGGCTCCGCTTGCAGTCTTGTTCGTGATGCTGGCTAAATTTGGGGTTATTAAACCTTAGATACAAACTCTAAGATTTAAAAATTAAAATGGCCATCATAGAACGCAGTTCATTAGTGCCTTACACCTGTGCTGAAATGTTTTCTTTGGTGAATGACTTTGAAAGTTATCCTGAGTTCTTGCCGTGGTGCAGCTCGGGTCAGTTACATGAGGGTGATGACAAACAATTAACTGCATCATTAGGAATAAAAAAAGGAATAATCACCGATTCCTTTAAAACCAGTAATAAAAACGATTTTCCGCATACTATTCAAATGCACTACTTAGAAGGTCCATTTAGGCATCTGCATGGTCAATGGAGTTTTGATGCCTTAGGCAATAAGCCAATGGGTGAAGAAAGCGGTTGTAAGATAGCTTTATATATGGACTTTAGTTTTAAAAACGGTTTAATGAATTTACTCACTAAAACTTTAGAAAACGATATCTCGATGATGATTGACGCATTTGTAAAGCGTGCAGAGTCAGTTTATGGGCAACGTGACATTGACTGAACTAAACGATGAAGTTGAGGTGGTAGTGACAAATACGATCTGTATTGAAGTGGCATACGCAACACCAGAAAAACAATTAATATTTGTCATTGATATTGATAAATCAATATCAGCCCGTGATGCAATTAATCAATCTAGAATTATTGATGAATTTCCAGAAATTGACATTGATACTGTAAAAATTGGCGTGTTTGGAAAGTTAATTCCTGACTCTTATCAATTACAAGAAAAAGACAGGATTGAAATATATAGGCCTTTACTAGCTGATCCTAAAGAAGTGCGCAGGCGTTTGGCTGCTGAGGGTAAGACTATGGGTAAGAAACGTAGGGTTTGATCTGCGTATCAATCTTAAGCTAAGGCAGATACGCAGATTTGCCACTACGTATCGTAAATATTTAAGGTTTTACGGTTTCAACTTTTGTCACAAAACCGTTGTCAAAATACACGCTAACACGTTCGGCTTGTTTGCTATTTTTCATATTCAAAGTGTAATACAAGTAATCCCAACGATCAGGGTGATAAGCATCCTGAATTGCAGGAGTGCCTAAGAGCCGACGAACTTGATCTCGGTCCATACCGACTTCAACACGTTTAATGGCGCGCTCATCTGTTTGACCACCTTGGATAATGCCTGAGCGATATACACAGCCGGTTGAAAGGGCAGAAGTGAAAATGAGAATGATTATAATTAGAATGTTACGCATGATTTTTTTCGCTAAAATGTTAATTAATTACACTATTATACAACGAGTTTGCTTGGGAGTTCCGTACTGATGGAATCAAAAGATTTAAGAGATGCTGGATTAAAAGTCACTTTACCAAGAGTTAAAATCTTAGAGTTACTAGAAACCAGCGAACAAAGACATGTAAGTGCTGAAGAAGTATTCAAAATGCTACGCGACGGTGGTGAAGAAAAAATTGGTCTGGCCACGGTTTATCGTGTTTTGACGCAATTTGAAGCCGCAGGATTAGTAACCAGACATCACTTTGATGGCACAAATTCTGTATTTGAAATTGAGCGCGGCACGCATCACGATCATATTGTTTGCGTTCAATGTGGAAAAGTGGATGAATTTGTTGATGAAATGATTGAACTTCGCCAAAAAGAAATAGCCGAAAGAAAAGGTTATGAAATGACTGATCATTCTTTGCATATCTATGGTGTGTGCGGGGAGTGCCAAGAGTAAGTTTTATGAATAAATTAGTCTATTGTGTTTTTAATTCAATAATTATACTCAGTATGGTTGCATGTGGTTCAAAAACCCAGAACCAAAATGAAAGTTCTGATTCTCTTGAGGTACCTGTTGAAGTAGTTAAGGAAATCACAGATGAGAATCTTAAGCAAAGTAAACAAGACCTACTTCAAAAAATGGCCAATGATTTATATTTAGAAGCAGAAAAAGAAATAGCAGAAGCTCCTGCTGTAGAAATGGATGAGACTGGTATTTATGATGATATTAAAAGCGTTGATATCATTGTTGACTTGCCACCAGCCTTGCTGACATTGGATTTAGGTACTGCTGAAGAAGAAAATGGAAATTCTTTAAAAGAGAAAGCCAAGGAAGAGTAAATATGTAGTGGTATGTCCCCGTGCATACCCAAGCGAAGCGCATCCCAAGCAAGGCAGTCACGGGGAGTGCCCCTACATTAAGCCAGCAACTTCTTAGCGTGCTGAATCAGTTCTTTATCACTGCTTTCACTTCCTAGCATCCTGACAATCTCAGTAATACGTTCTTTTTTGTTTAAGTGACGAACTTGGGTATGCGTGGTTTTGCCATCGGTCATTTTCATAACGCGTAACTGATGATTGGCTTTTGCTGCTACTTGAGCTAAATGCGTTACACATAAGACTTGGTATTCTTTACCTAGTTCTTGTAAATATTCACCCACTATATTTCCGGTAACGCCGCCAATACCAGCATCGACTTCATCAAAAATAACCACTGGCGCCGACTTTTTTGATTGACTGCTCACAGCCATGGCTAAGCCTATACGTGATAATTCACCACCCGAAGCAATTTTCTTTAAAGCATCAGGCGCTTGTCCAGGGTTTGCTGAGAACATGAATTCGATATTGTCTAATCCAAGTAAGCGAGGTTTTGCATCGGCATTGTAATCTTGCTGGATGCTGAAGTTGGCATTTGGCATTCCTAAATTACGTACATAATCCGTAATAATTTTTTCTAATTTTTTACCGGCTTTAGCTCGTTCATCGGATAGTTTTTTAGCAACTGTGCGATAGGATTTTTCAAAAGCTAGTAGTTCTTTTTCTAATTTAACCAATCTGTCATCGGCATTGAGTAGGCTCTCGTATTCATCTTGCATGCTTTGATGAAAGCTATAAAGCTCATTTGAACTTATGCGATGTTTTCTCGCTAAACCTTGAATGGCTCCTAAGCGATTATCTAGCCATTCTTGACGTTCAGGGTCAGCATCAACGCTATCTAAGTGACGGGCTACATCAGCAGCCACTTCTTTACATTGAATATCAGCTGATTCGATGGTTTCTGCTAATTCTTTAAAGCGTTCATTTTTTCCAGCAAGCTCATTAAATAAGGTGCTGGCTTTACTTAGTAAGTCACTGGCCGTATTTTCATCGTTTAATAAAGCATCTATTGCTTGCAAACTTTCTAAATGCTTAGTGCCTAAAGATAGTTCTTTGTTTTCTGTTTCCAGTTTTTCTAATTCTGTTTCTGCTAGTTCTAATGCGTCCAATTCTTTGAGTTGGAATTGTAAAAAATCTAATCGAGTTTGCCTATCATCCGCTGCTTTTTTTAATGACTGATATGTCGACTCAGTTTCTTGCCACTGCTTAAAGGTTTGAGCAATAGCATTTAGTGATTTAGTCGGTTTTGCATATTCATCTAACATTGTGAGTTGTTTGCTGGTTTTTAGTAAAGAGTGATGAGAATGTTGCCCATGAATATCAATAAGGTATTCACCCAACTCTTTAAGCTTTTGGATAGGAGCTAAATGTGAATTGATATAAGCGCGTGAACGTCCATTGGCTTGAATTACTCGTCTTACTAAAACTATTTCTGGGTCGTCTAAAAGACTTTCTAAGTCGTGCTGTTTAAGCCAAGCATGTGCCGGAGAGCTTTCAGGCAAGGCGAACTCAGCCGTAATATCGGCTTTGTCTTGTCCAGTACGAATTGCGCTGGCTTCGGCTCTATCTCCAAGAATTAAACCTAGTGCGTCAAGTAAGATGGACTTACCTGCACCAGTTTCACCTGTAAGTACACTCAAGCCAGAATCTAAATTTAGTTCTAATGAGTCGATGATTGCGAAGTGGCGTATTTTTAGTTGTTTAAGCATTTTTTATTATTTTCTATAATTCAATATTTATTATTTATAAGATTAACGACTCTGCTCTTTGCCCCAATGCAGCTTACTACGTAAAATCTTGTAGTAGTCATAATCTACTGGGTGAATCAAACTCAGTTTGTCTTTAGCTTCCGTTACTACCAAGCGCATGCCTTGTTCTAAACTACCAAATTCTTGGCCGTCTAGACTGATTATTGCGGATGCAGTTCTTGGATTAAGTTCTAATTCAATAACACTAGTGGAGTTAAGCACAATTGGTCTATCCGTTAAAGTGTGTGGACAAATTGGTGTTAATGAAATTACTGCCGTTTCAGGCGATAGTATAGGGCCACCACAAGAGAGTGCATAGGCTGTTGATCCTGTTGGAGTAGCAATTATCAAACCATCACCAAAATGAGCGGTTAAATACTCTTTATTAACCTTGGTATCGAAATGCATCATTCGACCAGCATTGTCATTTTTAACCACTACATCATTCAACGCTTCAGCTTCGGCAATTAACTCATCACCCTTAAATAATCTGGCTGTAAGAAGAATGCGTTTTTCTGGAATGCCTTGTCCTGAGAAAATACTTTCTAAGTCATCAGAAAATGTATCGGGTTTGATGTCGGCAAGAAATCCAAGATAGCCACGATTAACACCTACTAGAGGAGTATTTGCCGGTGCCGTTAATCTCGCTGCATGCAACATGGTGCCATCACCACCGATGGCAATAACTAAATCAATATCATAGGGTATGTTTTGTACCTCACCAAAAACCAGTTCACTCACATTAACGCTCTTAGCTTCAAGCCATTTGAGAATGAGAGCATGCGTTTCGGTTGCTTTATTTTTTTTGTAATTGGTTAGTAAAGCAACATTTTTAAATGTGGTTTGATTGTTAGTAGATTTATTCTTCTGTTTCATGACCTTATTATAGTTATACCTATCCCTCAATGCACTGGAATAAGCTTGACTCTCGTCTACGGTCTGGTAATTTCACACACAATGACAGCAAAAGATCAAAAAACTGAACTTAATGAGCGTGCACGACTATTGCTCAAAGCCATGATTGAACGCTATATCACGGACGGTCAACCTGTAGGTTCGCGCACCTTGTCGCAAGAGTCGAGCTTGGATCTTAGTCCTGCAACCGTGCGCAATGTGATGGCTGATCTTGAGCATTTGGGATTAATAGCGTCTCCACATACTTCAGCTGGTCGAATTCCGACGGATAAGGGCATGCGTCTATTCGTTGATAATCTTATTCGCGTTCGTGAACCTCAGCCAAACCTCATTCAAACCGTATCTTCACAACTTAATATGATGGGAAGCAGTAAGGATTTAATTGCTTCAGCATCACGAGCTTTGTCCGGAATTACCCATATGGCTGGTGTTGTTACAGTACCAACCCGTGCTTATTTAGAAATATCACGTATAGAGTTTCTCAAATTGTCCGGTCATCAGGTTCTTGCTGTTTTGGTGATGAGTAACGGCGAAGTTGAAAATCGAGTTTTAGAGACATCCAGGGATTTCGGTAAAGCTGAACTGGAAAAATCAGCCTCTAGCCTCAATCAACATTTTGCCGGAAAACGAGTTTCCAATGTTAGACGTAATATCCTCACTGATATGCAGAACACGAAGGAAAGCATGAATAATATGATGCAAGACGCGATAGGTCTTGCTGAAAAACTCTTTGCAGCTCCCCAGCCAGAATCCGCTATGGTGATGGCAGGGCAGGTGAATTTGATGGAGTTTGCCGAACTGTCCAATGTTGATAAGCTCAGAAGCTTGTTCGAAGCTTTTAATCAACAGCGCGATATCTTGCACCTTTTAGATCAATCTCTCAGTGCTAAAGGCGTGCGTATATATATTGGTGAAGAAGCTGGGTATAAAATATTCGATGGCATGAGTCTGGTAACGTCTACTTATTCAGTTGATGAGGAAGTCGTTGGTGTACTAGGTGTGATTGGCCCAAGCCGAATGGCATATTCTAAAGTTATTCCTATTGTAGACGTCACGGCAAAATTACTGGGTTCGGCCTTGAATTCCACACTATCAACCTCATAACACAGTCATACAATTTATTCGTTTAGTAGATTGTCTCAAATAGAGATAATTTATTTTCGAGATATTAACTATAACTTATTGAAATTATTAAAAATGACTACTAATAATCCGCAAGATACTAACCCTGAAGAAAACCTTAATGCTGAAGCAACCAATCTTAAATCCGATGCTGACGTAGAAAATAGCCTGGATGAAATGGAACAATTAGTCGAAGACTTGGAGACTAATCAAAGCGAAGAGCTTGAGGAAGAAGAGCTTACGCCACTAGAAGTTGCTGAAAATACGGCCGCTGAAGCCAAAGACAATATGCTTAGGCTTGCTGCAGAAATGGACAATTTACGTAAACGCACTGTTCGTGAAGTTGAGCAAGCTCGTAAGTTTGCGGTTGAGCGTTTTGCTAAAGAGGTTCTTTTAATCAAGGATAGCTTAGATATGGGTATGCAGGCTTCACAGGCTGAAGGTGCCACGGTTGAGTCTATTCGTGAAGGCATGGAAATCACTATGAAGCAATTGGCTAGTGGTCTTGAGAAATTCAATATCAAAGAAATTGAAGCCGAAGGCGCTGCGTTTAATCCAGAGTTTCATGAAGCCATGGCGATGCAGCCAAGTACAGAGCATGAGCCCAATATGGTGATGTTTGTGATGCAAAAGGGCTTCATGATTAATGACCGAGTATTACGCCCAGCCCGTGTAATGGTTTCAAAAGCCCCAGATTAAAACTGATTGCGATGATATTTGAGCTTAATTTTATATAAACCTTGAAAAGAATATCAGCAACCCCATTTAATCAGTAATTCACATTATTAACCCTTTTAATAGATTTAATGCCAGAAATGGCGAGATTTTTCGGAGAAAGACATGAGTAAAATTATTGGTATAGATTTAGGAACAACTAATTCTTGCGTTGCCGTTATGGATGGCGATACACCTAAAGTAATTGAAAACGCTGAGGGCGATCGTACTACCCCTTCAATTGTTGCTTTTACCAAAGATGGTGAAGTGGTTGTTGGTCAACCAGCAAAACGTCAAGCAGTTACTAATCCACACAATACTTTATATGCGGTTAAACGTTTAATTGGTAGAAAATTTGACGATAAAGTCGTGCAAAAAGATATCAATATGGTCCCTTACAAAATCGTTAAAGCTGACAACGGTGATGCATGGGTAGAAGTAGACGGCAATAAAATGGCTCCACCAGAAATTGCTGCTCGTGTATTAATGAAAATGAAAAAAACCGCCGAAGACTATTTGGGTCATGCGGTTACTGAAGCGGTAATTACAGTACCGGCTTACTTCAATGATTCACAGCGTCAAGCAACTAAAGATGCCGGTAAAATTGCTGGTCTTGATGTAAAACGTATTATTAACGAACCGACTGCTGCTGCACTTGCTTACGGTATGGATAAGAATCGTGGCGACAGCAAAATTGCGGTTTACGATTTAGGTGGTGGTACTTTTGATATTTCTATTATTGAAATCGCTGAAATTGATGGCGAACATCAGTTTGAAGTATTGTCGACTAATGGAGATACATTCTTAGGTGGTGAAGATTTCGATATGGCTATCATCAACTATCTTGCTGATGAGTTCAAAAAAGAGTCAGGTGTTGATTTACGTAATGATTCACTCGCTATGCAACGTTTAAAAGAAGCTGGTGAGAACGCTAAAATTGAATTGTCTTCAACAACTCAAACTGAAGTTAATCTTCCATATATTACTGCTGATGCATCGGGTCCTAAGCATTTAACACTTAAGCTTACTCGTGCCAAGCTTGAATCTTTGGTTGCGGACTTGATTAAACGCACCGTTGAGCCTTGTCGTATTGCATTAAAAGATGCTGGCCTAGCAATGAGCGAAATAGATGAAGTTATCTTAGTTGGTGGGCAAACACGTATGCCTAAAGTTCAAGAAACCGTTAAAGACTTCTTTGGTAAAGAGCCTCGTAAAGATGTAAACCCTGATGAAGCCGTTGCGGTTGGTGCATCAATTCAAGGTGGTGTTTTAGCCGGAGACGTTAAAGATGTATTACTTCTTGATGTAACTCCATTGTCTCTAGGTATTGAGACTATGGGTGGAGTAATGACAAAGCTTATCGATAAGAACACAACGATTCCTACCAAAGCGTCACAAGTGTTTTCAACCGCCGATGATAATCAACCTGCAGTGACTATCCATGTATTGCAAGGTGAGCGTCAACGTTCTGCTGACAATAAATCTCTTGGTCGTTTTGATCTTGCTGATATTCCACCGGCACCTCGTGGTACGCCACAAATCGAAGTTATTTTCGATATTGATGCTAACGGTATTATCAATGTAACTGCTAAAGATAAAGCCACTGAAAAAGAACAGAAAATTGTTATTCAAGCGTCTTCTGGTTTAAGTGATGAAGAAATTGAAAAAATGGTTGCTGATGCTGAAGCGCATGCTGAAGAAGATAAGAAGTTCAAAGATCTTATCGATACAAGAAACCAAGCGGATGGCTTAGTACACGCTACTGAAAAAGCTATTACAGACATGGGTGATAAAGTCACAGCAGAAGAAAAAGAGGCTGTTGATAAGGCTATTGCTGAGCTTAGAGAAGTAATTCAAGGTGAAGATAAAGAAGCCATTGATGAAAAACTTAAAGCTATGAGTGAAGTATCTGCTCCAATCATGCAACGTATGTATGAGCAACAAGCAGCTGAAGCGGGTGCTCCAGAAGGAGCGGGTCCTGCGGATGATAACGTAATGGACGCAGAGTTTACTGACGTAACCGAAGATGCCGATGCCGATTCTGATAAAGGCGATAGCAACGCGGCATAATAAGCTGTTTGCTTGAACCTACAGGGAGCGATATTGCATCGTTCCCTGTTTGCGTATCTAGTATTAAGAATTAATTATTTACATAAGATTTTAAAGAAGATTTAAACATGGCCAAAGAAGATTATTACGACACGCTAGGCGTTGCAAAAAATGCCGAAAAAGCTGATTTAAAAAAGGCTTATCGACGTATGGCCATGAAATATCATCCAGATAGAAATCCCGATGACAAAGTGGCTGAAGAGAAGTTTAAAGAAGTCAAAGAAGCCTATGAGGTTTTAACTGATGATAATAAACGTGCTCGTTATGATCAATATGGACATGCAGGTGTAGATCCTTCTATGGGTGGCGGTCAGGCTGGTGGAGGCGACTTTGGTGATGTGTTCGGCGATATCTTTGGCGATATTTTCGGTGGACGTTCGCGTGGTGGAGCAAGACAACGTAATACACGTGGTTCAGATTTACGTTACGAACTTAAGGTAGATTTAGAACAAGCCGTGTTTGGCGATAATGTTGAATTCACTATTCCTACTTATACTAGTTGTAAGCCTTGTGATGGTAAAGGTGCTGAAAATACTTCTGATGTAGACACTTGCGGCACTTGCGCGGGTCAAGGTCAGGTTCGAGTTAGCCAGGGCTTTTTCCAGATGCAACAAACTTGCCCTAAATGTAAAGGCCAAGGCAAAATTATTAAAAACCCATGTAAGTCTTGTAATGGTGATGGGCGTGTACGTGAGTCACGAACTTTAAGTGTAAAAATACCTGAAGGCGTTGAAGTTGGTGATCGTATTCGGATGAGTGGTCAAGGTGAGGCGGGTGCTAATGGTGGTCCAGCTGGAGACTTGTATGTTGATATCAATGTTCGTCCACATAAATTGTTTGAGCGCGAAGGCCGCGATCTTTCTTGCGAGATTCCAATCAGTTTTACAACAGCTAGTTTGGGTGGCGAAATTGAAGTGCCTACCTTAAAAGGTAAAGTTAAATTAACTATTCCGCCTGAAACTCAGACGGGTAAGGTTATGAGATTGAAGGGTAAAGGTGTTCCTACTGTGCGTACTTCGGGTGTTGGTGATCTGTATTGCCAAGTGGTTGTTGAAACCCCGGTTAAGCTTAATCGTGAGCAAAAAGACATATTGCTACAATTTGAAGAGTCGCTAACTAAAAGTAAAAAAAGACATAGTCCTAAGTCCACTTCATTTTTTGATGGGGTTAAAAGCTTTATTGATAAAATGAAGAGCTAAAAAGATATTCTAATTATCTTTAAACCCTGTGCTCAATACAGAGTCTTTTTAAGAATCCACACATTAAGAGGTCCCTGATGCTTATAAATAGGCTCAGGGATTTCGTGTTTTTAGCGGTTGTAAACCTAACTTAAACCACTACAATACAATTATGCACACATACATCACAATTTTCGGCGCAGCCGGACGAATGGGTAAAACGCTAATACGTTTAATTGATGGCTCTGATGAGCTCAAATTAAGTGGCGCTTTAGATCACGTGAAAAGTGAATTGATTAATAAATCGGTAACTGAAGTTATTGGAGAGCTGGATAGAACGGACTCTAAAGTCAAGTTTCTGGATGACCCTTTACAATCCATTCTCTCAGCGGACGTAGTCATTGATTTTGCCTTGCCGACTAATATTGAACAACGTATTCAAGCCTGTAGTTCTGCAGGTATCCCAATGGTGATTGGTACTACGGGTCTTAATGAAGAACAACTGGCTCTAGTTCGAAAGGCAGGGGATAGTATTCCAATATTATTGGCTTCAAATATGAGTTTGGGTGTAAATGCGGTTTTTGCTTTAGCTGCTCAAGCCGCTAAAAGTTTAGGCCCAGAATTTAAAATAAAAATTGAAGAAACTCACCATGTCCATAAAAAAGACGCACCATCAGGCACGGCCCTTAGTATTGGTGATGTAATTGGTAACGAAGTGGGCGCAATTGATATCGAATATGAGTCTTTCCGTGAAGGCGAAGTATTTGGTGATCATACGGTAATTTACGAATCGGCTAATGAACGAGTTGAAATTAAACATCATGCTAAAAACCGTGATCTATGGGCTCAAGGTGCAATAATTTTTGCTAAGCGTTTACTTGATAAAGAACCTGGTGCCTATCGAGTTAGGGATTTGATTTAGATTCAGTTTAATTTTCTATTGTGAGGAATTAAGCGTTATGGTCATTGCGAGCAAAGCGCGGCTATCTCATAACTGCAGAGCTTCAATTATGCTAACCATCAATGGTGAGATACTTTTTAATCACTAGGATAATATTTCTCAATTAATCTCTCTTTTGCCCTTCGATAATCTGTCATTAATTTACCTTCAAAGCTTCTTTTCAAATCATCGTATTCATTTCGTACATTTATATCTTCTAATAAACGTTTTTGCCACAATAGAAAACAAGGCCATTTTGAGTCTATAGTTTTGAGCTGAATGCCGACCTCAATTGGATGCTCAGTTGAAACGTAACTATGAAAATAATGCGTTGCCTCAGTTCCAGAGTTGTCTTCAAAAAGCTTGCTTAGTGTCTGTTCCGCGCCCTCAAAGCTTGCTGTTTTTACCATCACTAAAACATCTAAATCACCCTTGCTTAGGCTGTCGGGTATAGAAGTTGAGCCAATGTGTCTGATCTCAGATTCAGGCAGCAAGTGTTGTATTTGTGATTTTAACTTCTGATAGACGAGTTCTATTTGCGCGGCTATGCTATTTACCTGAACAAAGCGAACGGTTTCTTGATGATTTTTTGTTTCAGTCATGTGCATATTCTAGGACAATTATAGTAATGCTAGATTATTCTTTTATTTGTTAGCTAAAAGCTCTAGACGCTAGCAATAGGCTACCTTTATAATTCTCGCTCAGATAATGACGGGCCGGAGCAATTCGTCCCGTTTCTTGTATCTGACGAACCAACACCTGTGTGGCAACTCAGACAATGAACAGGCGATTTCAATTGGGGGATTATGTGAACGATCGTGCAATTCTAGCTTTAGCAGACGGCAATATATTTGAAGGCCGCTCTATCGGTGCTTCAGGCTTCACTACCGGCGAAGTGGTTTTCAATACCGCTATGACTGGTTATCAAGAAATTCTTTCTGATCCATCATACTCTGGTCAAATGGTTACTTTGACCTATCCACACATTGGCAATACTGGCACTAATAAAGAAGACATGGAATCTGACGGTATTCATGCAGCTGGTTTAGTGATTAGAGACTTACCATTACTGGCAAGTAGCTGGCGAGCCGATATGCCATTAGACGCGTTTTTACGTTCTAATGATGTGGTTGCAATTGCCGACATTGATACACGCAGGCTGACTCGCATACTTAGAGAAAAGGGCGCTCAGAACGGGTGTATTCTTACTGGTGCTGATGCGGATACTGAAGTGGCGATTAAAAAAGCACAAGCCTGCGGTTCAATGGCGGGCTTAGATTTAGCAAAAGTGGTTAGCTGCAAAGAAAGCTACCAATGGAATACTTCGGTTTGGTGTCTTGAGGATAATGCCTATGGCGAGCGAACTGAAGATTTGTATCATGTGGTTGCATACGATTTTGGTGTTAAGCACAATATCTTGAGAATTTTAGCTAGTTTAGGCTGTAAGTTAACAGTTGTGCCTGCCCAAACTTCAGCAGAAGAGGTAATGGCACTGAATCCAGATGGGGTTTTCTTATCCAACGGCCCTGGTGATCCAGAGCCTTGTGATTATGCGATTGAAGCGATTCAGAAAATTACCGCTGCGAAAATACCTACCTTTGGCATTTGTTTAGGGCATCAGCTCCTTGCATTAGCCAGTGGTGCAAAAACTCTCAAAATGAAGTTTGGTCATCACGGTGCCAATCATCCTGTTCAAGATCTCAAATCCAAAGTAGTGATGATCACTAGTCAGAATCATGGATTTGCTGTGGACGAAGACAATATGCCAGATAACTTGGTAGCAACTCATCGATCTTTGTTTGATAAGTCTTTACAGGGTATCGAGAGAACCGATTGTCCGGCCTTTGGTTTTCAGGGTCATCCAGAAGCCAGTCCTGGCCCTAGAGATGTTGAGCCTCTGTTTTTGCACTTCATAGAATTAATGAAGAATAACAAATAAATAATTGAATTAATTGATAAAAATATTGTTAATTAAACTAAAAAGTTAAGATACTATGCCAAAAAGACAAGACCTAAAAAGCATTCTAATCATCGGCGCTGGCCCCATTGTAATTGGCCAAGCATGCGAATTTGACTACTCTGGTGCACAAGCCTGTAAGGCCTTGCGAGAAGAGGGTTTTCGTGTCATTTTAGTTAATTCTAATCCGGCAACCATCATGACGGACCCTGATACCGCTGACGCAACTTATATAGAACCAATCACATGGCAGTCGATTGAAAACATAATTGCTAAAGAAAGACCCGATGCTTTACTCCCAACAATGGGGGGCCAAACGGCACTTAACTGTGCACTGGACTTAGACCGTGAAGGTGTATTGAAAAAATACGGTGTTGAGATGATTGGTGCTCAGCGTGAAGCCATCGACATGGCAGAGGACAGAGAAAAGTTTCGTGATGCGATGCTTGAGATTGGATTAGATATGCCATATTCGGATGTAGCACATACATTAGAAGAAGCATGGAAAGTACAAAAAGACATCAAAGAAAGATCAGGGAATAGCTTTCCTATTATCATTCGGCCGTCATTTACCATGGGTGGTAGTGGTGGTGGTATTGCTTACAATAACGAAGAATTTGAGACCATCATTAAACGTGGTCTAGATATGTCACCAACGACTGAGGTCTTGCTCGATGAATCGATTATCGGCTGG
>CAJQOG010000161.1 GCA_905479875.1 uncultured Gammaproteobacteria bacterium | reverse complement strand
AACAATTACACGTTCTGCATACGCCGAACTACCTAATGCGATTAATGTTGCCGCACATAATGTTTTTAGCATTACTTTATTTTTCAAAGTTTTCCCCTTAGTGAATATATTAAGAATTTTTCTCTCTTAATTAAATAAAATTGACGCATCTTTGTATCAGAGCTAGAGTAGTAAGAAAAGCATTGATTTTACATAACGCAAATTTTTTTAAGTTTCAAATGTAACTAGATGCAGTTTATAAAGTGATAATAACTATAAGTGATTGTTATAAAAGTAAAATGTGTAACTAAAACAATACAAGCCTACTATTTTCTTAATTAAAACAATATGTTAATTAATGGTCATGGCTGTTTCTTTTATAACCACTATTAGTTGGGGCGCGCAAGATAAAAAATAGTATTTTTGTTTTATGTGTGAAAAGTAGACTTTTGTTGATACATTTTTCTGTCCGCTGAATCTATCCATTCTTCTACGGTATTACTAGAGAAGTCGCATTCGGAAATGCCCGCAGAATAGCTTAAGGTAATGCTAAGGTCTTTATTAATTATTGTAGTAAATTCTTGTTTTTCTTTCTGCAAGAACAATTCACTATTAGCGGCATTGGTCCCAGGAAATAATAAAATAAATTCATCACCCCCTAAGCGTCCAATGGTATCGGTTTGTCTTATACGTTTTTGCATGTGCTGAACAAATTCTTTTAAAACCAAGTCGCCCGCATGATGACCGTGTTGATCATTCACGTCTTTAAATTTATTTAAATCAATAAATATGACGCTACTAGGAATTTGGTAACGAGAGAATTGGTAAAAGGCGTTTGAAATATAAACCAAAACCGCCGTGCGATTAAAACAAGCGGTTAATGTATCGAATTGATTGAGGCGAGTTACCTCTTCATAGGATGCTTGCAATTGCTGATTTAAATTTTCTAACTTGACAGTACGTATCACATTATTGCTTATGTCTTGGTGTGTACCAAGTAAGTAAGATGCTTTACCATTTTTATCACGTAATATGACACCTGAAGACTCTAAATAACGTATTTTATTATCTGGAGTAATGATTCTGAAGTTATTGTTCCAGCGATCATTTTTTTGTAACTGGTTTATAACAGCGCTAACACTTTCTTGGTCGTCTGGATGTACATATTTTAATAGTATTTTTGCATCATCTTGATAAGCTTCTTCTTTGCTAATATGCCATGTATCCAAAAATGCTTGATTCACGAAATGCATTTTGTTGCCTTCTATATCACTTAACCACACAGTAGCCGGAATACTTTCAGCTATAGCTTCAAACAATTGACGACTAATGGTTGGATGATCAATGCCGTGAATTTGTTCAGACATATCTTCGAGTACAGCAATAATGTATTGAGCTTTGCCTTTTGCATCTGGCATGCAGCTCATGGTTAAACGCAACCAAGTGTGTTGGCCATTGTTATTAAAAAGACGGACTTGATGTAATGATTTTTTAACTTTTCCAGAAATTAATTCTTGAACAGAAATATTTATTTCATCAGTTTCGGAAGGATGTAGTATTTCATTTAAGAGTAAGGTTTTAAAACGGGTTTCAGAATAATCTAACAAGCTTTGTAGTGCGCTATTACTTAATATGAAACGTCCATTTAGATCCAGATAGGCAAGACCTACGGCAGCATATTTAAACGCTCCTGTATTTAATTGCTCAATAGTCGATAGATCTTTGTGCAAACTCACCCCACCCAATTTTTAGATTGATTTTTATTTGAGCGTTATAAAATCATACATATTGTTAATAGACATACTACCAAGGAATAATGTTCCCATCATAATTAAAGAAGAGACCATTCTTCGTTTTATCAACTGATTCTAATACAGAGGTTAAGCCACTGATGCTGGTTTGCGTATTAATTAAAGCATTTTTTCCACCCATATCGGTTTGCACCCAACCTGGATGTAAGAGAACGGTAGTAACTCCCATGGATATGTGATCAAGTGCGAAGCTTTTTGTTGCGGCATTTAATGCGGCTTTTGAAGAGCGATATATGCTGGCACCACCAGAGCCATTGTCTGAAATACTGCCCATTTTGGAACTCATATTTGCAACTACAGCATTTAGGCTGAGTGCTAGGTTTTTACTTAATGCTCGAGCAATCAGGATGGGAGCCATCACATTCACTTCAAATACTTGAGACCATAAGGTCTTATCAAGTTGTGATTCATTTTGTTTTGGGCCATATATACCAGCATTATTTATAAGTAAATCAATAACTTGATCAGAAAATGCTACTTGTAAGGCTTCTATTTGCTTGTTGTCGGTCACGTCCAAGGTATGTATTTCAACATTATTATTAGAAGTCTCGACTAATTTCAGCTCGCTTGCGTTTTCAGGCTGACGACAGCAAGCAATCACACGCTTGGCGTGTTGAGAGTAATGTTTTACAAATTGTAAGCCAATACCACGATTAGCGCCTGTGATTAAAACGGTTTCAAAACGAGACATAGTTTATCCAGTATGTGTATGTAATATAGCCAATTAAGCCTGTTTATCCAAAATATTGCAAGTTTTTAAAACAGTTGGTTTTATGGTTTAAGTTATACTACTGGTTTAATTTTGCTTAGTAGTTTTACTTATGCTTAAAATTTTTTTAGTTATATTGCTTGTTTTAATCTTGGTGGTGATGATTATGTTCTTTTTTCGTGGTAAAGCTTCAAAAAAGGGTAAGGCACCTGGTTTAGTCAATGGTAAATTGACTAAATGCTCACGTAAGCCAAATGCCGTTTGTAGTGAATTTATTAGTGATGCTTCACATTATATTGAACCCATAGATGTAAGTAAGGTGAACATGGGACAACATTTTAATAAAGTGATTCAAGCCATCGAAGCCAATGGTGGTGAAATTGTTACGAAAGATGATCAATATGTTGCAGCAACATTTACCAGTTCGATTTTTAAGTTTGTGGATGATGTTGAAGCAAGGTTAGATAAAGACGAAGGCGTTATACATTTACGTTCGGCCTCTCGTGAGGGCTACAGTGATTTGGGTGTTAATGCAAAACGTATTGCAACCATTAAAGCTTCATATGCCTAAGTTAGTGACTTAGTAACAAAAATATCAACCACACCAAATATCAAAGTGTCCATTAAGTTTAATTAAGGAGATTTTCTTGCTCGTTTATTCATTTAAAAGATTACTCAGTGCATTGCCAACACTGTTCATCATGATTGCCGTTGCGTTTTTCATGATACGTGTAGCGCCAGGTGGGCCTTTCGATACTGAAAAAAACCTTCCACCAGAAATTGAAGCCAATTTAATGAAGGCTTATAACTTAGACAAACCTACGCATGAACAATTTTGGGATTATCTAACCAATCTTGCCAAAGGTGATTTTGGTCCTTCATTCCAATACAAAGATTACACCGTAACCGAGTTAATAAAAACTGGATTTCCAGTTTCTATAAAATTAGGTTTAAGTGCAATGGTATTAGCTCTATTTTTTGGGGTCTTAGCTGGAACAATTGCAGCAGTGAGACAAAATACTCACACCGATCATGCCACGATGTTTTTAGCTATGACAGGAATATCTATTCCTAATTTTGTAATGGCTCCCATACTAATTTTAATTTTTGCAGTAAGTTTAAAATGGCTGCCCGCAGGTGGTTGGGGACCAGTAGGCTCTTTAAAGCACATGGTATTGCCAGTTATTGCTTTAGCCCTTCCTCAGATTGCATATATCTCGCGCTTAACTCGAGGCAGCATGGTTGAAGTTTTAAGAAGTAATTTTATTCGTACTGCACGTGCTAAAGGCTTATCTGAAAGCGCTGTTATTTTTAAGCATGCTTTAAAGCCGGCGCTACTACCAGTGGTTTCATATCTAGGTCCAGCAACAGCAGCAATCCTAACGGGTTCTGTCGTAATAGAGCAAATTTTTGGAGTACCAGGTTTAGGGCGATACTTTGTGCAGGGTGCTTTAAACCGTGATTACACCTTAGTTGTTGGTGTAATTGTGTTTTATGGAGCTTTAATTATTTTGTTTAATTTCTTGGTCGATTTGATCTATGGAATGTTAGATCCAAAAGTGAGGTATGCATGAGCACTCAGTTAATGGATGAGCAAGCCAGAAAATTACTCGAGCTAGCTGCACAGCAAACCGAAGTTAAAGGTCGCAGCTTATGGTCTGATGCTTGGTCGCGCTTACTAAGAAATAAAGCAGCCATGAGCAGTGTTATCATTTTGACTTTAATGACATTTGCAGTAACGCTTGGGCCATTAATAATAAAAGCTATTTATGGGTTCACCTTTGACTATGCCGATTGGGATTTAATTTCTGCTGCGCCAAGTTTATCAACTGGCCATTTATTTGGAACCGATGCCATCGGACGAGATCTATTTGTACGTACACTTTATGGCGGTCGAATATCATTACTGGTTGGTGTAGTTGCTACGCTAGTTTCATTAGCTATTGGCATTACTTATGGCGCCACCTCAGGATTTTTAGGTGGCCGAGCTGATAATCTGATGATGCGATTTGTAGATATTTTGTATACCGTACCGTTTATTTTCTTAGTGATTTTGTTAATGGTTTTCTTCGGC
>CAJQOG010000160.1 GCA_905479875.1 uncultured Gammaproteobacteria bacterium | reverse complement strand
TTCGTATTTCGTGCTTACTACACTATCCCGCCTGATATGCAGGCGCCGGATGGAACACCGATTAATGCCTTATATGGCTTTTGTAGATTCTTAGGCGATATTCTTGAGCGTCAAAAACCAGAATATATGGCTGTTGCTTTTGATGAGAGTTTATCCACATCATTTCGCAATGAAATTTACCCAGATTACAAAGGTAATCGAGATCCAGCTCCTGAAGATTTAAAAGTACAGTTTGCCTTATGCCGACAAGCCGCCGCTCTCTTAGGTTTATCGGTTTTTTCCAGTCCGCGTTATGAAGCTGACGACATTATTGGTAAACTTTCTGTCTTCATGCGTGAAGCTGGTAAGGCATCTACCATTGTCAGTCGCGATAAAGATTTAACTCAATTAATTAAGCCAGGGGATAAGTTTTGGGACTTGAAAAAAGCGCCGCTTGAATATTCGCAAATCAAAGAATATTTTGGTGTACACCCGGAGGCAATCGCAGACTTTCTAGCCCTAACAGGTGATGCTGTAGATAATATTCCCGGTATTCCTGGTGTAGGTAAAAAAACCGCCGCTGCTCTTTTAGAAAATTTTGCATCGTTAGATGATATCTATGCAAATATTCCAACAATATCGACATTGAAAATTCGTGGCGCAAAAACGCTAGGTGCTAAATTACTGGAACATAAAGACTTAGTTTATCGTTCAAGAGAATTAACCGAAATAGCGGTGGGAATGCCACTGGATGTAACTGTTGAAGGCTTGAAAAGACAAAGACCACAAGTTGAGATGCTCAATGAGTTTTTTGATGATTTAGGTATAGGGCAAGGCTTGCGCAATCAAGTGAAACGTTTATAAATTAGTATCAAATAAATTTTAAAAGGGTAAGTACGAATGTATAAAGCTAATAAAAAGAACTCCCTATTATGGTTAGTATTTATATTACTACTGGCATTGTCGGTTGGGTGTGCAAAGAAGGACAATCAGTTTGATACACCTGAAAAAGTAGCTGCAATTTTTTGGACAGCTATTAAGAATAGTGATGCTGAAACAGCAACGGCACAAGTATATGAGCTTAGCCGGCCACATCTTGGCAAAATGATTAGCAGAGACATTAGAGAGGGCACTGTTCCGCTTTTACCAACTGAACTGAAATTTGAAGTCAATGAAAATGGTGACGCCGCATTTGCGCTGGTATTGAACAGCGATGGTGTGGGTTGTGATTTGATTAAGTTTGAAGGGCGTTGGTGGGTGCGTTAGTTATAAGATAGTCTTATAAACTCATTCCAAACGTTTAATCCACACGTGTAAGTCATTTGGTGTTTTAAATCGGTACTCGCTACCTAAAATCATGTCTTCTTCGCTGACTTCCAAGGTCAGTCCTAAGCGAGCAAATTTAGGAAACAATGTTTCTGGACTGGTGTGTTCAAACAATAAGCCAGGAAGTCGGTGTACTGAGTTTTCAACTAAGAGCATATTTAAACGATTGGCAGAAATGGATACCGCTAGCTCATCAAGAGTCGGCATAACCAATAATTCAAGGCTTTCCCAAAATTTTACACTGAAATCTAATGCGGTAGTCGGTAATACAAAGCCACTGAAGTGTCCTAAAAGAGAATCTTTGCAATTGTCTTTGCTGGGTAAAGAAAAACTTCGCGCCGCCAAAATATTAATTACCGCATCATTAGGACCATGAAAAATAGTTTGTTGGAAAGCGTCTTCATCTAATTGCGAATTTATTAACTGATACTTGTGATCGTTAAGATATCGAACAATGGGTGCAATCTCATCATGCACAAAACTAAATCTGGGTTGTTGAGCCAATTGAGTAAATTCATCGCGTTGATGTAAACCTAAGAAACAGCGGCCATCGGTAACGACCGCATAAGGGTATGAGCGAATATCATTGGTAATCAAAGAAGTGAAACCAAGTTGTTGGAAAAACTCTAAGCTATGTAAAACATTATCAACAGGAACACTATACTCAAGAAATCGAAGATTGCTTATAGGTGTTATTGCAGATGTTAAATTTTCAGCCAGTTGCATGCTCACTTACTTTGGACTTTGATAATTCAAGTCCGGTTTCTAATGTTAATTGTGACAACACTGCAGCGTGCTGATCACTTGCATTGAGAGCAGGTATGTAAACTAGCTTCTCTCCCCCGTACTCATGATACAACTCCGCGTTTTGTATAGCTATTTCTTCTAATGTTTCAAGACAATCGGCAGCAAAACCAGGACAAACGGTATCAATAGTGCTCATACCGTCTTTGGCCAGTGTTTCTAGCGTTTTATCGGTATATGGCTGCAACCATTTAGCCGCACCAAAGCGCGATTGAAAGGTCATTACCCACTCGCTATCTTCAAGACCTAGCTCTTTAACGACTAGATCTGTTGTTTCAATACATTGCTTTTGGTAGGGGTCACCCTTATCCACATAACTTTGAGGCAGGCCATGAAATGAAAACATCAATTTTTTATTTCTTGGATGTTCTTTCCAATGATTTTTAATAGAGTCGGCAAGGGCGGTGATATAAGCAGGGTGAGCATAGTATGGAGGGATTTGTTTAAGTTCAGGCAATTCCACACCTTGATTAAGCAAATCTTGAATATCTGCATAAACAGACTTTGTAGTAGCTGTAGAATATTGTGGGTAGAGCGGTAATATAGATATTTCTTCGCAACCCATGGCTTTCAGTTTTTGCATGCCATTTCTAATGCAGGGACAACCATAGCTCATGCCTACTGTGACTGACCAGTCATCTGTGGTTTTTTCATTTAGAGACTTTTCAACCTTTTCTGCCACATCATAAGCATGAACCAGTAAAGGTGAGCCACGTTTGGTCCATACTTTTTGGTATGCTTCGGCGCTTTTTTTAGGGCGAGTTTTGAGAATAATGCCATTCAAAATTGGTTGCCATAAAATTTTAGGTAAATTGACCACATGCGGGTCAGACAAAAATTGTTTGAGATAACGTTTAACCGCTTCGGTAGTAGGAGCCGAAGGAGTGCCTAAGTTGATGAGTAATAAACCTTTTTTCATGTTGTTATAATATATGAATTAAAACGTTTATACGCGTGAAACTTATAAAAAAAGAGGTTTAAATGACAGTCGAAAATTTAGTCATGCAATCTGAAGAACTTGGATTGAGGTTAGTGCACGAATCTGATCGAGTTAAGTTCTTTTTTATTGAGCAAGACGTGACCACTAATCAATACATCAAAACTCCTAAACCAGAACCAGAAATTGAAGAGTTCTTTGTTAAATTACAATCAACTTGGTCTGAAGGTGATAGTGATTGGCATGGTTTAGCTGTGGTAGATGTTGAAACCAATGAGTTTCAAGGTATGAGTTTTTATCGTTATCGAGATAAAGCAAGTTTAATAGTAGAAATTGGTTGGAAGTTGCATCCTGATGCTGCAGGGCGAGGTGTCGCAACTGCAGGAGCAAGAATGTTGCTGAAATATTTACAAGAACTTTATCCAGTGCATAAGTTTGTTGCACATTGTGATGCTGATAATCTTGCTTCGGAAAGAATCATGCAAAAGTTAGGGATGCAAAAAGAAGGGGATTTTAAATTAAATTTTAAAATCGCTGACACGTGGCGAGATGAGTTTGCTTATGGCAAGGTGCTTGGAGATACTTAAAAAAAACGTTTAAGGTTAATTCCAATATAGTCATCGTCTTTAATAGAAAAGAATAAATCAGTAGGGTCTTTAACGGTAAAAAACCGACTCTCTAAATTAACTTTCATGTTTTGGCCAACACGCATTGAAGCTTCGATACTGAAGAATTGTGTTTGGTTATCTAAATCGTAGACTATTCCTGCGAGTAGATCAGCGTTATTTTCATCATTAAAAGCAAAACGGCCACCGATAAAAATATCGTTTTGGAATGTTGATGTGCTAAGTTCTTTTCTATCATCAAAAAGATATTCTGCAATAAAACCTAAATCTATACCGCTTTCTTTAAGATCATAAAATGAGTATTCAAATCCACCAGCTAGAGCTGTATAGCGATCTTGAAGAGTTCCACTATTTGAAATAAGTTCTAATTTCCATAACCAGTTTTCTAACGTGGCCTGTAAATCTAGTGAACTCTGTTCAATTTGGTCATAAAACGGAGTTAAAGACAGACCAGTAGCCGTGATACTTGGCAATAATAAAGGCTCTCTACTAGTACCAGAAAAATGTGAGATGCCTACGTCCCAGTCTCCAAAGACTTGGGCATAACGTAAAGCTAAGTCCACGTGCTCCTCTTCGGCTCCGGATATATAAACAGGATTATCAATGTCTATTCTAAATGGCAAACTTGGTCGACCATCTAGGCTTGGAAATGTGCGCTCTCTGAAATAGGGAAGAACAAAAAAGTCCACAATGCCCCAGTCTTTGTCTAATGTTAGATTGACCATAGGCTGACCAAGTTTGTCTTCGCCATCTAAGTTTTCTACGCCGTCATTTTGATTGATGATATCAACTAAGTGTGCAGATTCAGTCACTCCCCAAAAAACTTTGGACAGTCCAATTTTTAAATCTAAATTTTGATTCTCAAAAGTTTTACGCCAATAGAATTCTCGTAAATCAAAATGTGTACGCTCATCGTCTAAATTATCCACTCTAGCAAATGGTTTGAAAACAAAGCGTTGATTATCGTCATCCCAATCGTGATAAAACTCAGTTTCAAAACTTAAGGACAGGTTTTCATTTTTTTGATTAGGACGTTGTGAGTCGTTTAAGAATGAACGAACTTCAACGCTGACTTCGCTGTCCCATTCTGCGGCAGAGATTTGGAAAGATAGAACTGAAATTAAAAATAATATTAATAATTTCCTCGTGCCATCGAGGATCCAGTGTCTTTTTCGTAACGAGATAATTTTATTTGATATGTGCATAGTGTCAAGAGGTCCTGATTTCCATCAGGACAAAATGATGTGTTGGATAACACATCATTTTGCCTTTTTAAGCGTAGCCTTAGTAAAGTCATTTTCAGTTAAGCCATTACCAAAGGAGTAATCACTAAAAATTAAAGCAGTACTTTTTCCAGTTAAATGGTTTTGCATGTCCATGCGACCAGGGCGCCAGAATTTTTCTAAGTAAAGATTGTAATCACTTGCGGTAAGTGTTTTTAGGAGGGCAGATTTGCGATCATAAAATTCTACTTGATGTAAACGATACGTTTCTTTATCTATCCAAGAAATTTGCTTGGTATAACCTGATTTTCTATCGGTGGGAATGCGTTCCACTACAAAATAGTCACGCCCATCGATATTCTCATCACGTAAGAATTTGTAAGTGTATTTTTCAACTTCTTGCGAGCCCATGTCTTCAAATGCAAATTCGCTGCTCATGAAGGCACCAGATTTATTACTAGAAGAGATGCGTTTAACGCGCTTTAAGTCGGGCAAAAATAACCATTGGTCGTCCGACTCTACTTTATGAGAATGTGTCAGCATGGCGGTACCTTTTACATCCGCAGGATCGTCAAAGATAATTAAACTACGATCACCATCGGCTTCAGTCTCTACTGCACGACTTCGCATCTCACGAGTACGTTCTTGGCCCTTCTTTTTACGTAAGATCATTTGCATAGTTGAAGATGAATCTCCCCAGCCTTTGTCCAACTCTTGAGCTTTGGTCGCAATGGCTAAGCCTTTTTCTTCTGGTGTTTCAGCATATAAGCTAAAACTAGAAAAGGCTAACAGGGCAGTAGCTGAGAATAGGGCGATGGTTTTGCTTAAA
>CAJQOG010000159.1 GCA_905479875.1 uncultured Gammaproteobacteria bacterium | reverse complement strand
CTTGTCCTGCTGGCAATTTTGCTCGCACCTCAATCTTGCCATATAGAAGATCGCCCTTACCTGCAGAATGTATACGTCCAGACGTGTACTCAGCAGCATCCAGCTTTTCTTTATGTGCCTCTAAAATCAAATGGCCGTTTTCTACGCGAACATTCTTAGCTTGATCAGTATAGGTTTGATTTTCATCATTAACTTTACGAGCAGGCCAAATATCATAACTCCACTTAGTGCTATCGGGCTCACCTTCATAGTCGAACTCATCCGACCAAACGAGTTTCCATTCACGCTTGTCTGCTACTTTTTTTCGTACCACTATGGCACTAAGAATTGCATCGCCTGTTTTGGCTATAAAGCCAATGTTTAACTGGCCATCCAGCACTTCAATGTTTGTTGCTGCTCTATCTAAAGCTGAAAACGCATTTCCGTCCCTAGCCAAACGTACATCCAAATCCGAAATCACCACTTGGTTCTCGGCAACAATATCAAACACTCGCTCACCAGTCTTGATATCAAACGGTTCAGCAAAACGGAACATAATGTCATAGCTTCCATTAGGCAAATCCTTGTGCAAATTTATATCACCTAGTCGATAAGTTTCATAGATGGTGTTATCTTGCGTGCCTTTTATGACTTGCTCTATTTTACCTACGGCTCCGCCAACACTAGCATCATCAGCTTCATAAGCATGTCCATCAACCCCTGTAAACGCCTCGCCTCCAACATTAACCGCCCATACAACTGAACCCATATGAGCGTTGACAGACTTTTCTTCAGTATCGTTTGTTCTTTTATCTGCAGATAGAACAGTATCTATACCCGAGGTGGCCGTGTCACCCGAGTTTAAAATTTCATCCGATTGTCCCCCTGGTCCTTTGCCTCCACATGCGACTAATAAAGTCATCATTAAAAGTGAAACTAGACCAATAAAATGGGGAGTTGATATTTTTTTATTCATTGTGTTTATTTAACTTATGGCATTAAAACTAACGAATTAATACAAAAAAGACGAGTGAAAAGAGCGTGTAAATTTCACTTACTATACAATAAATGACAGCGTTGTCAATTTGACATAAATTCAAACGTTTGAATGATTTCTTCGGTCTTCTAGCCTTAATAAACAACCAAAACTAACATCAACAAGCTTATGAATACGACAAGCCAAAACCATAAGGAAACAACGGGGCATAGTCAGCATCCCCCAGATTCAATTCGGCAATGTGTGGCCGTTTAGGCCATGAAAATGATGTTTTGCCTTGAAAATCATAGTCCCCAAAGAGCACATCGCTAACGCCCCGACCTTCTGAACCTGGCAACCAGGCGGCTACAAAGCTGGTCGACTCGGCCAATTCCTGGTTAACCACCAAAGGTCTTCCTGAAATCAATACCACCACAACAGGAATTCCCTTCTTACTAATATTTTTTATTGTGGCTAAATCTTCAGGATGCATTTCTGCTAACTCCAGGGTATGACCATAAGGATCCAAGACTTTCATAAAGCCTTCAATACTCGATCCACGCTCAATCTTTGAATTTCCACCGGTTCTTACATCACCCATGCCTTCAGCATACGGACGTTCACCAATTACAACTATAGCCAGATCATGCTGTGCAGGATCAGCATCCTTACCTAAAACATCAGAACTCAATATCGCATTTGGCGCTTCCGCTTGAATGGCTTCCCATATCGAAGTACCGCCAACTATAGATTGATTATCATTAACACCTTGCCAGGCAACGGTGAAGCCACCACATTGATGTCCTCTATTATCTGCGTTCTTACCAGCAACAAAAATACGAGCATCTTTTTTGAGAGGCAGCAAAGCATTTTCGTTTTTCAACAACACTAATGATTTACGCACTGCCTCCCTAGCCACCGCACGATGTTCTGCACCACCAAAACTTGCATGATTAGACCACGCTCTCTCGGCAGGACGGGGCTTTTCAAACAAACCGTAGGCGTGCTTGACCAATAAAATTCTTCTTACCGCATCATCGATTCTCGACATAGCAATGGTGCCAGCATTTACGTGACTACGAACATGCTTGATAAAAGTACGCCACCCTTCTGGTGCCATAAACATGTCGATACCTGCGTTAACACCGCGACCGACTGCTTGGTAATAATCTTCAGAAATATAATCTATTCCATCCCAATCAGAAATAATATAACCCTCAAAGCCCATTTCCTCTTTGAGTAATTCGGTTAATAAATATTTATGACCATGGCACTTTTCACCATTCCAACTATTAAACGATGCCATCACGGTTAATACCCCTTCTTCGATGGCAGGGTAATAAGGTGTTACATGAGTTTTACGTAATTCGTCTATAGTAGCAACAGTATTGCCTTGATCAATACCGTGTGTAGTTCCACCATCACCAACCCAGTGTTTAACACAAGCCACAATGCTCTCTTCACCTAAGTCGCCTTGAAGTCCGCGTACAAATGAAGCGGCATAAGAAGCGACGTGTTCTGGGTTTTCAGAATAACTTTCGTAAGTTCGTCCCCAATGGTCATTTCGTGCAACTGCTAAAGTTGGTGCAAAAGTCCATTCAACACCCGTGGCAAGAATCTCATGCGCGGTCGCACGTGCGATGCGCTCCATCAACTCTGGATCATTTGCCGCACCTAAACCGATATTGTGAGGAAATACAGTAGCACCCGCAACATTGCTGTTGCCGTGAATCGCATCCACACCATAAATAAGTGGAATGGCTAAATGATTGTCATCAGCAAACATGGACGCTTCCCAATACGCATCATTCATATCCACCCAGTCAGATGGCTTGTTGTCACCAGGACATGACCCTCCACCACTTAGTACTGAGCCGAGATGGAAATTTTTCACATCTTCAGGCGTACAACACATACGCTCGGACTGAGTCATCTGACCAATCTTTTGATCTAAAGTCATTTGTCCAAGCAAGGCTTCTACTTTTTGTTTAATGGATGGATCTTGTAATTTGCTTGTCATTTTTTATCTCTCGACTATCACTCGTGTATTTCGAATTCTGCCCATAACGTAGCATATGAACTGCCGCCAATCCAAACATGAAATTTACCTGGCTCAGTGACTAACTCATTTTTCCGATTATAAAAAGCTAAGTCATCGGTATGAAGCGTGAAGTTAATTTTTTGACGTTCACCGGGCTTTAAGTGTATTCGTTTAAAGCCTTTAAGCTCTTTAACTGGACGAGTAACATTACCAACCAAGTCTCGCACATACAATTGCACAACTTCTTCGCTAGCATGCTCACCTGTGTTGAGCACATCGGCATGGATAGTGACAGTCTCACCTAAGCCAATACTGCTATGAGATATGGTAATTTTTGCATAATGGAACTCGCCATACGACAAACCAAATCCAAATGGGTATAAAGGTTTATAACCGGCATCTAGGTGAAAGGATGTCATACCTAAGGATGTTTGTGGCGCACGTGCTGGAACATCTTCCATTCTCACTATGGTCTCGTCAGATGCTGGTCGTCCGGTATTTTTATGTGAATAGTAAAGTGGAATTTGCCCAACCATACGCGGGAAGGTTACCGGCAATTTACCAGAAGGCGATTCAAGCCCAAACAACAAGTCAGCAATTGCAGGGCCTCCCATGGTCCCAGGATGCCA
>CAJQOG010000158.1 GCA_905479875.1 uncultured Gammaproteobacteria bacterium | reverse complement strand
AAATAAAACGCTAACAACACCGCGCCTAAAATCAATCGATAAATGGCAAACGGCGCCATGCCTATTTTGTCTAAAAGTTTTAAGAAAAAGCGTATGCATAAATAGGCACTAATTGCCGAGACTAAAGTGCCAACACTAATGGCTAACCAATCAACCGCACCCTCTTTTTGTAGCAGTTTTAATACTTGTAAGCCACCGGCTAATGTAATGACAGGTATCGATAGTAAAAATGAAAAACGTGCTGAGGCTTGGCGATTCATTCCAAGCATTAATGCAGCTGTCATTGTAATTCCAGAGCGTGATGTACCAGGAATTAAGGCAATAGCTTGCGCGCAGCCTATGATCGCCACATCACTCCATTTGATTTCATCTAAAATTCGAGTACGCTTGCCTTTGGCGTCAGACCACCAGAGTAATAGGCCGAAACCTATGGTTGTTGCAGCAATGACTAAAGTAGAGCGTAGATTGGCTTCTATAAAATCATTTGCTAATAAGCCAACTAGGCCGGCAGGAATAGTTCCTAGTAATACTCCCCAAGCAAGTTTTGCATCATTTCTAATTTCAACTGGTTGATTGCCTGCAAAGTTTTTTGTCCAGGCAATAAATAAACGCAGAATGTCTTGGCGGAAATAAAAAACTACAGCAGCTAATGTGCCGATATGCACGGCAACATCAAAAGCTAAACCTTGATCATCCCATCCAAGCAATTGCGGAATTAGAATCAAGTGCCCAGAACTAGAGATTGGTAAAAACTCAGTGAGTCCTTGAATAATAGCGAGGAAAATAGCTTGAATAATATCCATGAAGTTTTATCTTATTAAGGTTGTTATCAGTTTACTAGAGTTGGTGTCTAAGATCGCGTAATTGCATTGCAGGTATAACTTCATCACAATTTTTATTTAATTGCATGAATCTAAATCGTTCGCCCATATTAGCTGGCAAAGTTAATGTTTGTATTTCTTTGCTGGTTTGAAAGCGTTGTACTTCGGTCATCGCTTCAAAATCAAGGGTTTGTAGATGCCCTGAACCTAAAAGCACATGCGCTTGGGTAGAGTAGGCTGGTATCTCCATGCCTAAGCTTAAGGCCGCATTGCCTAAGGCAGTAAAGTCTACCCAAGCAGTAATATCTTGCAGGGCCGGTAATATCAGAGCGTTGTTATGAGCATGTTGTCGGTAATGGCAACGAATCGTGCCATCGTTTCTTTCGGGAGAATAATATTCACTTTGAGAAAAACCATAGTCACTGAAAAGCAGGATGGCTTCTTCACAATTTTCAGTAATGTGTTTTAACCAGGGTTTTAGTTGGCAGCAAATGTCCGAACTAAAATTTTTCGGAATATCAACGTCCAAATTTTTAATAGCCTGCACTAGATAATCTGGAGCTGCTTGAGCAACTTCAACTAATCGCGCATCTTGAATACTGACACCGATTTGAAAAATTTCATCTTGTTCATTTACATAAAATCGTTCAACCACTAAAGCATCGATGACTTCATTACCAATAATAATGCCTTTGAATTTGTTAGGAGGCTCTTGTAAATGTTTGATCTCGAGATGCTTGTGCAGTGGTTTGAGTCGAGATTTTTGCAAATCACTTAAGCTGGCACTGACTTCGAGTAATTGATAGCTTTGTGGAAGCGCATCTAATTTATTTAGGTGATTGATAATGGCTTCAGCCAAAGCGCCACGTCCCGGACCGAGTTCGCATATATCCCAATCAGTATTTTTACTCAATAGTGGGGCAATGGCTTGAGCTATACACTCGCCAAATAATACGGATACTTCAGGTGCGGTTGTAAAGTCTCCATCTTGACCAAATTTATGCAGGCCGCCACTGTAATAGCCCAGTTGGGGTTGGTACAAACAAAACTGCATGTACTCTGCAAAAGATATGTAATTATTGTTTTCAGATAATTTTTTATCTAAGGCTGCTGTGATACTTTCAGTATGCATCTCTAAGTCAGATGCAACACTGGGCAGTCCAGTTGGTGGAGTGAACATGTGTTGCTTGGATAATTTGTAGAGAGAGTCTGTCACGCGCGCATTATAGCGTTTTGGGTTTTTACTTTCAGATTTCTGTCTAAGCAGCGTACAATTAGCAAATGACTGAAGATATTTTAAACTTAGATAATAAAACCTATTTCATTACTGGTGGCGCTAAACGTATAGGAGCCGCCATAGCTGAAAACCTTCATGCAGATGGCGCAAATCTACTGATTCATTATCGCAACTCAAGTAAGGCGGCCAAAGCTCTAGCCGAAAAATTAAATCATATGCGTCCAGAGAGTGTGGTTTTACATCAAGCTGATTTAGGCGATGTAAAAAAACTGAAGTCTGGCATGCTCAAAGCCATTAAAGCTTTTGGCCGCGTAGATGGGTTGATAAACAATGCATCTAGTTTTTATCCAACACCACTGGAGAAGGCTAAAGAAGAGGACTGGGATGCTTTATTTAATAGTAATCTCAAAGGGGCGTTTTTTCTTTCGCAAGCGGCTTTGCCTTACTTGAAAGATTCAAAAGGGGTAATCATCAATATTACCGATATTTTTGCCGAACAGCCTATGCCGCAACATAATCTCTATTGTGCTGCAAAGGCCGGGCTATTGATGCTGACTAAGAGTTTAGCCATGGACCTGGCGCCAGACATTAGAGTGAATGCCATTGCTCCTGGAGCCATTCTTTGGCCAGAACAGAATCATGACAATGCAGCGTCGCAAAATGCAAAATTGGCTCGCGTGCCATTGGGTACTATTGGTGAACCGCAAGATATCGTACAAGCCTTACGTTATTTGTTGTCGGCCAAGTATGTTACTGGGCAGGTTATATCGGTAGATGGGGG
>CAJQOG010000157.1 GCA_905479875.1 uncultured Gammaproteobacteria bacterium | reverse complement strand
ACTACGTCAAATGTATGGTCAATAATTTCGTAATCTTTCATATCTTTGGTCATCATTAAATGCCTTAAAACAATATTTTAATTTTAAACTTGTAAAAAATAACTTTGCTTGTTAGCTCAAAGTCACTTTAAGAATTGATATCACTGCGATTAAAGCAAAAATGATATGTAAAAACTTTGAGAGCAACATGGATACAACTTTGGTTTTTCCATGTATGTAATCCTCAATCACAACTTGTACGCCCGTTTCTGAATGAAAGAACATACAGAGCACAAACATAAGCATAGCTGCTGAAATAAGTGGTTGTTTTAACCACGCTGTAATTGTGATGTGATCAATCGACTCTAAACCCATATAAGAGATGAGTAAGAAAATGACCAATGGAATCATCAATACTGCAGAGACTCGCTGTCCCCACCAATGGCCAGTACCGTCTTTTGCCGAACCTAAACCTTGTGCTGTAGCGAGTGGTGACTTTTTAAGATTTAAACTCATGCGGCACCCCCTAACAATATAAACCAAGTAGCAGAAGTCAAAACAACCGCCATGATAATGGTAAATACGCCAGATTTTTTAACTTGCTCAATTTCAAAACCTCGTCCTGAATCCCAAAACAAATGTCGGATGCCATTACAAAAATGATAGAAAAATGCAAATGACCAGCCAATGAGTAATAGTCGACCGATAACCGATCGGAAGAAATCTAGCACCTGAGCATATTCACTACTACCAGTAGCAATAGCAAGTAACCAGCATGTCAGCATTAATAAGCCAATACTTAGGAAAACGCCAGTGGCTCTGTGCAAGATAGACATCACCATAGTGATTTGCCACTTATAAATTCCTAAATGCGGTGATAAAGGTCGTTCGATGTGTTTCATTCGATAGTGCCTTGTGTTTATTTAGTTTGTTATACGATATAAAAAATTTAAAAATCTATACAGCGACCGTTTTTTTCCCAGTCACCAAAACGAGTAGGTTCTAAACCAGCACGTCCACCATATTCTTTGATTTTGGTTTTAGTTATGGTTTTGCTAGTCACACTAGAATCTTTCTTCTCTTGTGCACCTTTAGACTTGAGACTTGGCGACTCAACCACCACATTAATTTTAGTCAGTGGGCTTGCTACATTATTCTTGGGGTCAAGATTTGTTGTATCAGTCATTGTTTATTGCCGAGAAAGAAGTTTTGGAAAAAATTTTCAGTTAATACAGTTACTTAAATAGCTATCTGTCGCATCAAATTTATAGTATTGTCGCTGAATTCCGCATTCAAGGCAATAATACCTATAAACTATACGAGTAAATTAGCTCAAACAGATTATTCAACAATGTGAGTAATTTCTCAACATTCATAAGCTTCATAGCTCTATGTAAATACCAGCGATAAAACAAATATATGCAAATGCACAAATTTCATTCAGACCTACTAGTAACAAGCGGCCAAGCTCTGTTAAAAAACTCCACAATTTTACAAGCAGAAGGCGCAGATGCCGCGTCATTTTTACAAGGTCAATTCAGTCAAGACCTTATGAAACTAAGTGACAAGAAAGCTTGTTTTGCAGGTTTGAGCAATCCAAAGGGTCGCTTAATCGTCAATGCTTTTATTTATAAAAAAGCAGACGATATATTCTGGATAGTATTAGCTACAAGTATGTTGCCCGAAACACTAAAGCAACTCACTAAGTATGTGATGCGTTCAAAAGTTAAATTTTCTCAAGTAGACAATCTACTTCTCTACGGCTTATGGAATCAACATCAAGAAAGCACTACCTTATTTAATGATAATTTTAAATTAGCTGAACACGCCAACATAAGTATTGGGATAACTGATAAAAAAATTGACTCTGATTTAGAAGATGAATCCTTGTGGTCACTTCAAAAAATTCTCAATGTCATTCCAGAAGTTGGTCCTGAAACACAAGAACACTTTGTGGCACAGATGTTAAATATGGATGTGTTGAATGGCATTAGTTTTAACAAAGGCTGCTATACGGGGCAAGAAATTATTGCTCGTATGCAACACCTAGGACGCATTAAAAGAAGAACTATACTGGTTAGCTCACAAAACGCATTATCACCAGGTGAAAAAATCACATACAAAGAGTCTCCATTTGGAGAAATAATAAATTGCATTGCTCATCAAGAAAAGTTCTTCTGTTTAGCTGTAGTGCAGCTGGATAAATTCAAAGAATTTGAATCCAGCACACTGCTTGAAGAGTCTGGGCTAATCATTTATGAGCCACCGTACAATTTAGAACAAGAGGTTTAATTTAGAAAAAAATATCCTTTTTGTCTTACAAAATAGATTTAATTCAATTCTTTATCTTTCCAATATTTGGTACCTTTTATTGTGGCTTGTAGTGCTAATCCTGTTTCAGTAATTTGGTAAATTGTAATATTATCAACGGTCAATTCACCACTTGCCGCGGCTCCTTTATCATCAGCTTTTGCAGCCACGTCTGCTTGTGCGCCAAGCGCCCAACCATCTTCAACAAAACGTCGCAAACTCTCCGCGGTATGAAATACAAAAATCGCCCTAAAATCTTTAGCCCCTAAACCAAGGCCAAGACCGACTTCACCCATTTTCATATAAGTATCTTGTCCAGTCTGATTGTTATGTACAACTCCATATCCACCGCCAAAACTAGCTAATAAGAGGTTTATATTGGCATTACTGAAAACCGCATAACCTGGGGCACTACTGACTTGAGAACGAACATCAGGCTTAAGTTTGTAAAGGTCTTGTAAAACCCCTGATTTCATCTGTTGAATTGATTGGCGTTTTTCTGCAGGCGATGAGCCTTGGTTTGTTGCACAGGCCGACAGTGAAAAAAGAATGACGGTTACCAGTAATAAACGTAAATGCTGCATAGCGATACTCCAGTTAATTTTTATTTATGACTCACTATAGCTGAGAAAGTTGTTGATATTCGAGAATTAGCTCGTAGTAATGCAAATGTAATAAAACCAGCGCTGTTTAAAATGAGCTCTCATTGATTTTATCTTTGAGTTTTAATCTTCTTTACGGCTGAGTGCATGAAAAATTTGTCTCTTTCTTGTCAACTTACTGTTCTAAGATCTAGTTCGAATGGAGCTGTATAACTTTCATCCTTAAATCACGGTCTAGGTTTACTTTATAAGTTTATGAATACTTTCAAAGAAAAATTATTTATAAAAAAATTAATAAATTTAAATATATCATCTTTTGCCTATATAACGCTTTTCTACGGGGCCCATAAAACGTGGCAACAAAACGACTTTTTCTAGAGAGGCTTACGTGTAATTTTTAATGTTGCAAAGCAATAATATTTTATATATAAAACTCTTGCCAGTTAAAAATTTATTGTGTAAATTTATAAACAGGTTGGGACGATCACCTTAACCTGATTGATGTAAAGAAAGGCTGTAAATAGATTGGTAAGAAGGGAGAAAAACCTAGAAGACTAGTCAAAAAAATATTTACAAAAAATCTAAGCATCAATTTCTGATTCACTGCATTAGCAACAGAATTGTGAGTAACGCGTTAGCTATTGAGATGTTGAAGTTGAGAAACTGAAACTCAATATAAAGCAAACACTAGCAGAGAAAGCAAAACTGGCATTGATTATACGCAGGTACTAAGTACTAAGTCGGATAGTCACCATAAGGCTAAAGTATATTCAGAAACAATCATAAGCCCTACCGAACAGGTGGGGCTTTCTTATTTTCAAATCTAATACAAGACTGTTTGCAACACAAATGCAATAAAACTTTCATATTCATGTAACAGAGCATCCGCATACTTTCATTACTTCTTAAACTTAAGGTAAGGATTATGCAAATCACAACACACAAGCATTATTTATACAGCTATAAAGCTGAAGGTCATATTCTTAATGCTCACGAAAATGAGTATATGGATGACTACGATTTACATTTTGAAGATGAATTAGATGATGACGATCTTGATGAGCCGGATGATTTATAAGATGAGATGAATCGGAGCCAGTGTACGAATTTTTCTTTGCCATTTGCTGTTTTAATACTACTCTGAAACCTCATTTAAGGACATCCAAGATTCAGACTACTTCACCAATGCATCGTAGACCATTGCCTGTGAAATACCACGGAACTCAACATTTGGTCCACCTTGTGGAAAACGTTGAATCATGCCAATGAAATAAAGATTGTTAACCGGGTCAATCCAAAACCAAGTTCCGGCCGCGCCGCCCCAAAAATAGCTTCCTGTATCACGACTAATGCCAAAGTCTAGACCAAAACCAATTCGTTCTGCTTGAGCTTCCGTTAGAGCACCAGAAATAGTCACTTTTTGTTCGCCGACTAATACATCAGTTCTCATTAGTTTGACTGTGCCTTGATTCAGAATTCGAACACCGTCTAGTTCACCGCCATTGGCTAGCATCTGGCAAAAGCGTGCGTAGTCTGACATTGTAGAGACCAGTCCTCCGCCACCTGATTCCATGCGACGCGTTTCTTTACTAAATGACATATCACCCAAGCGATTGTACTGCGGCTCAGCGAATGGCATAGCTTGCATGACTTTCGTTACGGGATGGTATGCAAACACGTCAGAAAAGCGACCTGCTTTGTCAGCGGGTACGTAAAAACCAGTATCACTCATATTAAGCGGTTTAAATACTCGTTTAGCAAGATAC
>CAJQOG010000156.1 GCA_905479875.1 uncultured Gammaproteobacteria bacterium | reverse complement strand
TTTTGCATCCACTCTACAAAGTCCAAACCATCGCCATCGGGTAAGCGCATGTCTGTTAAGCATAAGTCAATGGTATTTGAGCTTATGCCGTTTCTACCAGCTTCAAGATTTGCAGCGGTAATACAATTTAAACCCATGCGTTTGAGCGTTATAGATAATAAGTCGAGAATATCTTGCTCATCGTCTATGACTAGTACGGTTGCTTTATGTTTATTTGCTTTTATGGCCATAATATTATTTTATAAATTTATTTATTGATTGTTTGCTTTGTCCAGCGTTGTGAATCAGCAAATAATATTCGAAAACATGCGCCTTGCTGTTTTTGTTCTTCTGCAACTAGGGTAGATTGATTGAGTGTGCAAAGCTCACGAGCAATATATAAGCCTAAGCCAGTTCCATTATTATTTCCAGATTGAAACGGTTCAAAGAGCTCTTCGATAACTTGCCCTTCAAAGCCTTTACCATTGTCACAAATATCTAACTTTAAACGCCCAGACGCTAGGTGCTTACCAATAATACAATCAATTTTAACTTGTGAGACATCTAAACCAGAATGATTAATTGCATTGTCAAAGAGATTGCCAATGACTTGACGTAATTGTGATTCGCCAAAAGGAGCTAATAGTGTAGAAATATCTGATTTGGTGAATTCATCGTTTTCAACGCTTAGTTGAATTTGCTCATCCTGTATTTCTTTGGTTTCAATATATTCTGCAATAAAGCTTTTCATCCAATCTTCAATATTTAATAAATCCGGCTTATCTAGGGGGGCGCGAGTGAGACCCAGTACATTTTCAATAATTTGATTTACTCGTTTAACTTGTTTGTTGGTTATGTTTGTAAAATAACGGTCTTCTTCATCTAAGTTTTCCGACTCGCTAAGAAGCTGGTTTGCATGACTAATGGCGGCGAGTGGGTTACGTATCTCATGTGCTATGCCTGCACTTAAACGACCAAGTGCAGCCAGCTTAGATTGTTGAATTTTTCCTTGAATTAAACTGATGTCTTCAATAAATATTAAGGTGCCATGTGACGCGTCTAGACCAAGTGTAACAAAATTGGGTACTAAGCTGGTTAAGCCATCAAAGGTCACTAATTGTTCGTTACGCCCGTAGGGCTTTTTAATAAAATCTCGCCATTGCGAATGAAGTTTGGGCGCTAGTTCTGATAGATGGTAACGACTCTTTGGATTGTGCGCACCTAAAAGCCTAGCAGCGGATTGATTCATTAATCGCGTGTATCCATTCTCATCAAGTACTACGATACTTTCGCGCATACGTTGTACAACGTAATCATTGAGTTGAGATAGGTTTGCTATATCCACCGCACGACTTTTTGCTAAAGCTTCGGCTTCACGATAATTTTCTCCAAAACGCTGTGCACCTATACAAGTCAATAAGAGCAATATCCCTAATATTCCTGCATTAGTATAATCAGCAAGAGAAGCTGCATTAGTTAGGTCAGAAATCATTAACTGTGTAAGGATTGAAACAACACCAACTGATGATGAAAATAAAGTGGCTTGTCGAGGCAGAACTAAGGCGGCAGCACTTAATGATAGGATAAGCATAAGACCTAGCCCACCATCAAATCCGCCGCTGCTATACATTAAGAGTGCAAAAATTATGCTGTCAATAAAGCTACCAGCTAAGGCCAGTTTTGTAAGACTGTGTTTTTTATTCAGTATCCCAAAACTCATTAAAATGCTGAGCACTAATAAAGCAATTACGGCGGCTCTAAATATACCTGGCTTAAGTAATCCCCATGGACTTGAGCTGCTAGCCAATTCAAAAATTACTAAAAGAACGCCTGCCGCTAATAAGCGAACAAAGTTGACTATGCCGAGAAGGCGCCGACTTATCTCGGAGTCTGCTTGGTTTGTTGAAAGCTTATCGTTTATTGGCAACATTCATAAATTGTATGCGAATTAGGGACTTATGCCCATTGTTTTTACTTTTCTTCTTATATTCGATGGATAATAAAACAACATCTTTGCTTAGTTGGTCAGTTTCAGGGAAAATACGCGCCCTGAAAGCTGATTTCAGCCAATTTTTATAACATTACACTTAGGATCTCAGATGAATCTACATGAGTATCAGTCTAAACAAGTATTTAGAGAGTACGGCATACCTGTGCCAGAAGGCATTCCTGCCGACAGCCCTGATAAAGCTGTGCAAGCCGCCAAAGATTTAGGTGGTGAATTATGGGTAGTTAAAGCCCAAGTCCATGCGGGTGGTCGCGGTAAAGCGGGTGGAGTAAAACTGTGTCGTACTTTAGATGAGGTGCGTGATGAAACTAAAGCGATGCTTGGTCAAATGTTAGTAACACATCAAACTGACTCTGTAGGATTGCCAATTAATATGGTTTACGTTGAGTGTGGTTCGCAAATTGAACGTGAATTATATTTAAGTATTGTGATTGACCGCGCATCTGAGCGTGTTTCTGTAATGGCGTCGGCTGACGGCGGCATGGATATTGAAGAAGTTGCTGAAAAAACTCCTGAACGCATCATTAGCTTAAACATTAATCCTGTTACCGGTTTAATGCCTTATCAGGCGCGTGAAATTGGTTTTGGTATTGGCTTAGGTAAGGCTCATATGCGTGAATTTACTCGCGTAATGATGGGTTTCTACAAAATGTTTATCGAAAAAGATTTAAGCATGTTGGAGATTAACCCATTAATCGTTACTGGCGATGACCGTATTATGGCGCTTGATGGAAAAGTTGATGTTGAAGATAACTCTTTATTCCGTCAACAAGCCATGCAAGCTTTTCGTGACCCTAGTCAAGAAGACGAAATGGAAAACAAAGCCAGCGCACATGATCTTAACTATGTGTCATTAGATGGCGATATTGCTTGTATGGTAAATGGTGCCGGTCTTGCGATGGCAACTATGGACATTATTAAATTACACGGCGGCGAGCCAGCCAACTTCTTGGATGTGGGTGGTGGTGCTACAGCAGAGCGTGTAACCGAAGCGTTTAAACTTATTCTTTCTACCCTAAAGTTAAAGTGGTATTGGTTAATATTTTTGGTGGAATCGTACGTTGCGATTTAATTGCCGAGGGTATTATTCAAGCCGTTAAAGAGGTTGGCGTGAATGTACCGGTGATTGCACGTTTAGAAGGTACAAATGTTATTAAAGGTCGCGAGTTACTTGCGAACAGTGGCCTAGACATTATTACTGCGGAAGGCTTAACAGACGCGGCTAAAAAAGCCGTTGCTGCTGCCTAAGTCTTTTCAACATTACACAAAATTTATTGGATATTTAAATGAGTATTTTAGTTAATAAAAATTCAAAGGTAATTTGTCAGGGCTTCACAGGTCGTCAAGGCACATTCCATTCTGAACAATGTATAGCTTACGGTACCAACATGGTTGGTGGCGTAACTCCGGGCCGTGGTGGTGAAACCCATCTTGATCTTCCTGTCTTTAACACGGTTGCTCAAGCCGTTGCTGAAACTGGAGCTGACGTAAGTATGATTTACGTGCCAGCAGCTTTTGCAGCCGACGCAATTCTTGAAGCGGCCCAAGGCGGCATTAAATTAATAGTATGTATTACTGAAGGTATCCCAGTAATCGATATGGTTAAAGTAAAAGCTGCGATGAAAGACTTTGATTGTCTTCTTCTTGGCCCTAACTGCCCAGGTATTATTACACCAGGTGAAGCAAAGATTGGCATCATGCCAGCTAACATTCATCAGCCAGGTAAAATTGGTGTGGTGTCGCGTTCTGGTACTTTAACTTACGAAGCGGTTTTTCAAACCACCACTAATGGTCTTGGGCAGTCTACTTGCGTAGGTATTGGTGGTGATCCGGTACGTGGCTTGAACTTTATCGATGTGCTTGAACTATTTGAAAAAGACCCACAAACCGAAGGTATTATCATGGTTGGTGAGATTGGCGGTTCTGATGAAGAAGCCGCTGCTGAGTACATTAAAAATCATGTGACTA
>CAJQOG010000155.1 GCA_905479875.1 uncultured Gammaproteobacteria bacterium | reverse complement strand
AACACCAATTTTGTTTATTATTCCCAGTGAAATTATTGATAAAAAAAATTACCTAGCCCTAATCGCTCTACTCTTTCCGTTAGTTGGTATTGGTTTAGCCTCCTGGGCCATAAGAAATTATTTCCAATGGAAAAAATTTGGTTCTAGCGAACTAAAACTACAAGATTTGCCAGCAAGACTAGGCCGAACCCTGAGAGCAGACTTATATATCCCTTCAGAACTACCGCGTAACTCTGAATGCCTTGTAACTGTTGAATGTGTACATAAATACACTACTGGCTCTGGCGACAATAGAAAGACAGTAGAAAACATTCTCTGGCAAGATCAACAAACACTTACTGTTTCTTCGGCAAGTACCAATGGACATGTTTTACCTATTGTTTTCAAACTTCCTAAGCACCAAGCAGAAAGTGAATCAGGAACTGGTAGTGACCGATACTTTTGGAGACTCTTAGCTAAATCAGATTTAAAAGGTGTAGATTATTCATCAAACTTTGAAATTCCTGTTTTTAAATCTGACTCTACGCTTAGTGATAGTGAGTCAGAATACGAAGAAGAATTTTTTGCTGAGTTAGAAGGTGACGACGTAGTAATTGATAAAGGTGAATGGATGCGTCTTAATCTTGACCATGAACAAACTGTTAGCGGTTCTAAATATATCTTTAAAAGAGCACGACTAATTGGCATGGCCTTTTCTCTGACCCTGATGACATTGATATTTGGCGGCATCGGTATTGCCATGTTCATCACTGATAAAGGTAGCACGCTTTTTGGTGTGATCTTTACAATAGCCGGTTTCTTACTTGGATGGGGAGCACTCCATCAGTGGTTAAACAAATCAGAAATTACTGTTGCTTATAACAAACTATCTTCTCGTTCCGGCTGGTTCATGACAAAACAAAATGACTATCAACTAGGTGATGTGAGTAAAATTTACAAACACAGCTCTATGTCTTCAGGCAATGTGAAGTATTTCGGCCTATATATTGATACACCTGGAAAAAAGAAAATTAAGTTAGCTGAAAATCTAGTGGGTAATAGAGATGTGGATAGTTTGATTGCTACTGTCTCTGAGGAATTTGGATTGGAGAGTAAGACAGCTTCCTTAACATGACCGCAAATAGGGTGCAGTTTTTTGTAGGGGTGGATCAGCGTATCCACCCACTTTTAATCGTTTTCGTTCAGGGTCGATACACAGATCGATACCTACATTTTTTAGCCCGCCGGAGTTCGCATAGTAACAAACTCTTCAGCCGCCGTGGGGTGAACACCAATCGTTGCATCAAACACAGCCTTTGTTGCACCTGCTTTAAGAGCAACAGCTAAGCCTTGAATGATTTCACCTGAGTCACCCCCGACCATATGTATGCCCAGGACTTTATCACTTGCTTTATCAACAATTAACTTCATAAAAGTTTTCTCAGAATTACCTGATAATCTATTTCGCATTGGACTGAACGTTGATTTATAAATAACAACATCTTTATACTGCTCGCGTGCCTCTTTCTCAGTTAAACCTACGGTTGCAATATTTGGCTGACAAAAAACTGCCGTTGCCAGGTGATCATAATCCATGACTCTATTCTCACCGCCGTACTGTGTATAGGCAAAAGCCATTCCTTCCTCCAGTGCGACTGGAGTAAGCTCTTCAGTATCAATAATATCGCCCAATGCATAAACGCTAGGCTCAGTTGTTTGGAATTGCTTGTTAACTTTTATCTTACCGTTATCCAATAGCTCCACATTCACCTTATCCAAACCTAAGCCTTCAAATAAAGGCTTTCTGCCCGTTGCATAAAGTATGGTATCGGCCTCTAATGATTCACCATTAGTTAAACTCGCAATTAAAGTACCATCTGCTTTTTTTTCTACTTTTTTAATGTTTGTTTCTAATTGTAAGTTGATACCTTTTTTCTCTAACTCACTAGTGATAACTGCACTCACATCATGATCAAAACGTTTTAAAAGTGTATCGCCTCGATAAATTAAAGTTGTATCGCTACCCAAGCCATTATAAATACCTGCAAATTCAACCGCGATATAACCACCGCCAACTACGATTACTTTCTTTGGTAGATAATCTAAATGGAAGGTTTCATTGGAAGTAATTACATGTTCAGAACCTTCAAACTTAGGAACAAAGGGCCAACCGCCAACAGTCACTAAAATTTTCTCGGCTGTCACTTGCTTCCCATTGATGTTGATTGTATGGGCATCAGCAATAGTGGCTCGACCATTGAAAATTTCACAGCCTGCATTGCCAAGCAATGAATCATAAATACCATTTAGACGTTCAATTTCGGTATCTTTGTTTTGTTTTAGGACCGACCATTCAAATTCGCGTTGTTCTTCTTTTGCCTTCCAGCCGAAACCTGCGGCATCATTAAAATCACCGGAAAATTCCGAGGCATAGACAAATAATTTTTTAGGTACACACCCAACATTCACACAAGTACCACCAAAATAACGATCCTCTGCAATTGCCACTCTTGCACCTAAGCCTGCTGACATCCGTGCCGCCCGCACACCGCCTGATCCTGCACCGATAACAAAAAGGTCGAAGTCGTAATTACTCATAGCTGTCTCTATTTTTAAAATGGAATAAGTTAATGAGTTGATTTTACGCGAGATTATTACTGATTGTATTAGTAATAAAGCTGTAGGTAGGGGCAGCTCCCCGTGGCCGCCCTTAGCCAAGCTGATTAAAATCGGGTAGGCACAGGGACCTACCCCTACAAAGATTACTTGCAATTTTATTAAATATCGATTATTATCGATATATGGATATTAATACTGCTACACCAACTTTCGCAGCTCTTGCTCATGAAACACGACTAAGCGTCTTTAAGCTCTTAGTCGAAGCCGGTCCAAACGGCCTTTCGGCAGGCGAGGTAGGCAACAAGCTTGATGTTGTGCAAAACACAATGTCATCACACTTAAGCATACTCAGTCAGTCCGATCTAATCTCAAAAGAACGTGCTGGTCGCAGTCTAATCTATCGCGCCAACTATGAAACCATGAGCAATCTCATCACTTTTTTATTACAAGACTGCTGCAAGGGTTCAAAAGATGTTACCGAACCTGTCACTGCAGCCATTGCTTGTTGCAAATAAACTCATAAGGAGAAAACCATGAAACGCTTTCACATTAACTTAAATGTTTCCAACTTAGATAAGTCTATACTTTTTTATAACAAGCTCTTTCAAGCTGAGCCATCAGTTATTAAAGACGACTATGCAAAATGGATGTTAGAAGATCCGCGTGTTAATTTTTCTATAAATAATCGAATGGCAATGTCGGGTGTAAATCATTTAGGTCTGCAAGCAGAAAATGCCGAAGAGTTTACCGAAATTGGAAAACGACTTGAAGCTGCCGACGCCGAGGTGTTTGATGAAGGTGAAGCAACTTGCTGTTACGCCAAATCCACCAAAGCATGGATCAGTGACCCTGATGGTATTTCATGGGAAACTTTTTTAACCCACGGAGAAGTGACAACTTATAACGGTGAAGAGTTGAAACCAGAAATGGCTAAAGCGTCGAAATCACATGGGAACTGTTGTTAAAAAAAACACCGGACTCTGGATCCTCGGTCAAGGCCGAGGAAATAATGTATAAAAAAATAATTATTCCCTCAACTCGATTGAGGGCCCAGTGCCTTCTAAAATCAGACACCTAAGCCGAATTCCTACTCGCATTAATATTGCCAAATAAACTACGCGTTACCATCTTCTGATAAGTACCTAAGTCATCAGCATTTACCTCAGCTTCAGAATTTTCTAATTGACGAATATTCATTAATGCATATTGTTGAATAGTAAGCAAAGGTAAAACAATACCTTCTCTCGCATCAATCGATGCTCTGTTTGAAGGCTCATTTTCCATTAACTCAGTAAAGCCGGTTAACTTCAACAATAAACGACGTGAGTTTAAATACTCTTCATGAATCACATTCCAAAACTCACCATATTCAGCATCTTCTTGCATATAAGCGGTAAGGCCAAAGAATGATTTATTCAAGCTCATCATACTATTGCCGATTAAGGTTCTGAAAAATGCAGAGCTCTTATATAAAGACTGCACTTGCTCAAACTGACCCTTATCTTCATAATGCTTTAAGGCACTGCCAACTCCATAAAAACCCGGGACGTTTTGTTTGAGCTGACTCCAACTGCCTACAAACGGTATCGCACGTAAATCATTAAAATCTAACTTAGAAGATTTGCCACGTTTGGACGGTCGACTACCAATATTGGTCTTGGCGTAATAACGCAGAGTACTCATGTACTCAAGATAACCAATAAATTTTGGATGCTCTTTAAACTCTATATAAGCTTGATAACTTAAGTCAGCCAAACTCGACATGGTTACTCTGTCTGAATCGGTTAGCTCTGTACCTGTCTCGGTAAACACTGCATTACTAATTCCAGAACTCAGTAGTTGTTCTAAGTTGTATTGACAAGAATCTAAGGTGCCGAAATTAGAACTAATGGTTTGCCCTTGAATAGTCAGTTGAATTTCTTTTGACTCAATGGTCGGTCCTTGCGAGGCATAGAACTGATGGGTATTACCACCACCACGTGCTGGTGGACCACCGCGCCCATCAAAGAAGGCCACATCAATACCGTACTTGCGTGACATGGCCGTCATAGCTTCTTTAGCTTGATAAATACTCCAGTTTGCCATGAAGTAACCGCCATCTTTAGTGCCATCAGAAAAGCCCAGCATAATGGTTTGTTTATTACCGCGACGTTTCAAATGCTCTGAAAATACGGGATGCCTATACAACGTTTCCATAACTTCATGCGCCACTTTTAAATCTGGCACCGTTTCAAATAATGGAATAATATCCACTGAAGGATTTTTCCAGCCTGTTAAACCAAGAAACGCATACGCTTCTAAAACACCTTGTACCGAACCACAGTTACTAATGATAGAACGGTTACAACCTTTCTCACCATTTCGTTGTTGAATGGTACGAATAGCTTTTGCTGAACCTAATGTTTTATTTGTGACTTCATCTTCAAAATCATCTGGTTTTAAATCTGCAGACACATTAATTAAAATTTCGTTTTGTTCTTCTTCACTTAACTCAGCATAATTACTTGGAAAGATACCCAAACCTTGCTTATTCGTCTGTTCAACAATATCTAATATCACCGAATGATGAACACGTGCATCTTGACGAATATCTAATGAAGCAAAGTGAAAACCAAATAAATCAATTTTATCAATCAAACTATCTAATTCTTCTATAAACAAAGACTGGTGCTTAGCAACTAATGTTTCACGAATATCCAGCAACTCTTTTTGTAAAGCTTCTTTAGTTACAGTAGACGTGGCACTTTCAAATACCAAGTTTGCAAGCATTTTTTCTACGGCTTTAACTGGCTTTTCTAAGCCTGCAAAGGTTAAGCGTCGCTTAAGGTCACGAAACTCTCTAAAGTAATTACGCACAACTGAAGCGCGAAGTTTCTCTGCCGTTTGTAAAGTAATATCGGTAGTTACAAAGGGATTACCATCTCGATCTCCACCTGGCCAAAACCCTAAGGCGATTACTTCGTTAGCACTATCATCATCTATCGTGCCATTATTCTTTAAAATAGTTTTACGTATGTAGCTGTAAATTTTCCCGGCTGAATGATAAAACACATTTTCTAAATACCAAATTAAACTTACCGCTTCATCCAAAGGGGTTGGTTTAGCTTGATTAAAGAAAGGCGTTTTACCCAGCTGAGCTAATAATTTTTTAATGGTGAGTAGATCATCTTCGCGAATGGCTTCTGATAAGTCATTAATAATTCCCAGCACTGAACCGGGATAAAACTGCGTTGGGTGAGCTGTGAGCACCACACGTGTACTAAAATCTTCTAAAGCATCTTTAAGTTCAGCTTTTTTATTTTTATCTCTAGCTTCTTCACGCAAGTTACGCATGGTCCCGCGACCATCCATATTATTAACAACTGGGAATGACGCATCTTCAATGGCGTCAAAAAGAACTACTTGACGTTCTATATATTGAATAAAACGGAACAATAAATTATGACGCTCGTCCTCAGTGTATTGTTCAAGATATTGCTTAAAGAAATTTTCTACAATTTTTTCAGGATTCTCTTGTTTGGCATAACCATTCTTACAACATTGCATAAACAAAGGTAATAAAGCACCAGTATTACTCACTTCATCAAATGGAAGTGTCATGAAAATACCATTATAAATTTGATATTTAGAGAGCACGTTTTCATTAAAACGCTCTAGTTTTGGTTTGTTTGACATTTTTAACTCAGGGTTTTTAATTTAGACGATATGTCTTAACAACATTATGCAATGTTATTTGGCAGCTGTATAGTCTTATTTAATGACCATACCAATTTTAGAAAGGTACTTACTTTTGTAACTAAAAGCGATTTATCTCAACCAACTTTAACCCGAACAGCCTCAGCAACCTGTTTGGCCTTTACCCTAGCATCATCCGTATTATCAGCTAAAGCCAAACCAACACCCATACGACGCGTACCTTTAACTTCAGGTTTGCCAAATATTCTCACTTCAGTATCTTTCAACACCAAAGCATCTTCTAAATCACAGTATTGAATATTTGTAGACTCACCTTCTACCAGAATCACATGCGACGCTCCAAACCCTATTTGCTTAATTTCTGGAATAGGCAAGCCAAGAATAGCTCTTGCATGCAATGCAAACTGGGATAAATTTTGGCTTATTAAGGTCACCATTCCGGTGTCGTGAGGACGTGGAGATAATTCGCTGAAATATACTGTGTCATTACCGTCTGGGTTTACCTTAATAAATAACTCCACACCAAATAAGCCCATGCCTTCAGAACCAGCTAAGTTGTTCACTACCATAGCGGCCATCTTTTTCGACTCATCTAAAGCTTGTTCACTCATTACTTGTGGCTGCCACGACTCTCGGTAATCGCCATCTTCTTGTCTATGACCCACTGGGGCACAATAACTAATCCCATCTTTATGCTTAACAGTTAATAAGGTAATTTCATAATCAAAATCAATAAAACCCTCAATAATGATTCGCCCTTCACCTGCTCTTCCACCGGCTTGTGAATATTCCCAAGCCGAATCAATATCGCGACTATCACGAATAGTGCTCTGACCTTTACCGGATGAACTCATCACAGGTTTTATCACGCATGGCATACCAATCTCATCAACGGCTGCGAGATACTCCTCTTTAGTTTCTGCAAATCGATAAGGCGATGTAAGTAATTGTAATTCTTCAGCAATTAAACGGCGTATGCCCTCTCTATCCATCGTAAGACGTGCTGCTCTTGCGGTTGGAATAATGTTATGTCCTTCTTTTTCAAGCTCCAGTAATGTATCGGTAGCAATCGCTTCAATTTCGGGAACAATGTAATTTGGTTCTTCTTTTTCAATCAAGGTACGTAACGCCTCGCCATCCAACATATCAATCACGTAAGAACGCTGAGCAAATTGCATAGCAGGAGCATTGGCATATCGGTCTACAGCAATCACTTCTACTCCATAACGCATAGCTTCTAATGCTACTTCACGCCCGAGCTCGCCCGAGCCAAGAAGCAACAAACGAGTTGCGTTTTCAGTAAAAGGTGTGCCAATGGTGGTCATTTTTGCGTCCTAATTATTAGCTAATATAAAAAATGTAGCTTATCAGAAAATAGTGTAGTTTTAGTATTTAGATACCGCGGTCGGGCCGCGGTAAGGTATAGGTGTGGTGGTTGTAGGGTATTTAGCTTATACACAAAATTACTTCCCCGCGATTCAATCGCGGAGTCTAATAGTTTAAGCCTCACTCGAAGTATAATTTTATATACAGAACCCCCTTTCCGCGGTTTAACCGCGGGGTCTACAAACCTAGTACTGTTCACAAAACTTCCCTCGTGGTAGCATGTTGCATTAGACTGAATACACACTATTAAAGCTAATAAATTAGGAGTTTCGCATGTTGTTATCCCAAATTATTCGCAATAGACCTTTTGTTCTGGCCAGTCTTTTAACTGCCTCACTGTTTATCAGTGCTTGCGGCGGTGATAAAGAAGCTGAAGAAACCGCTATTGCTTTTCCCTCAACCTATAAACCTTTAGAATCAGCGCCAATTTTCATCGAAAATGCCACGATTCTTTTAGGTAACGGCGACATGTTGAACGGCGCTAACATTTTACTTAAAGATGGTAAAATTGAAGCCTTAGGCAAGCGCGTTAAGTCTGTGAAAGATGCTATTGAAATCGATGCAACAGGCAAGTATGTAACACCCGGAATCATCGATACGCACTCACATTTAGGTGTCTATCCATCGCCAGGTACGCGCTCTCATAGTGATGGTAATGAAGCTGTTAGCCCACAGACCGCCGATGTTTGGGCCGAGCACAGTATTTGGCCTCAAGACCCTGGTTTTGTTGCCGCTATGGCTGGCGGTGTCACTAGTATGCAAATACTTCCTGGCTCAGCTAACTTATTTGGTGGACGTTCGGTAACACTTAAAAATGTACCTGCACATACTTATCAAGCCATGAAGTTTCCAGATGCACCTTATGGCTTAAAAATGGCTTGCGGCGAAAATCCCAAACGTGTGTATGGCGAAAAAGGTGGTCCACAAACTCGTATGGGCAATGTGGCAGGATACCGAAAAGCTTGGATTGATGCGGCCGACTATTTAAAACAAATAGAAGCAGGGACTCCTCCAAAACGCGACCTTAAACTTGAAACACTAGCAGGTGTTTTAAAAGGTGAAATTCTTATTCATAACCATTGTTATCGTGCCGATGAAATGGTGACTATGATGGATTTAGCCAAAGAATTTAATTACAAGGTGACTTCTTTTCATCATGCGATTGAGTCTTACAAAATTACTGAGCAATTAAAAGAGAATGATGTGTGCTCATCTATGTGGGCTGACTGGTGGGGTTTTAAAATGGAAGCCTTTGATATGGTGCGTGAAAATATCCCTATGGTTGATGCGGGAGGCGCTTGCGCCATTGTGCATTCGGATTCTGGTATAGGCATTCAACGCCTGCATCAAGAAGCGGCTAAAGCAATGGCTTCCGGAAATCGCATTGGTTTAGATATAGATGAAGCCAAGGCTATTACTTGGATCACCCAAAACCCTGCAAAAGCCTTAGGCATTTTGGATCAAACTGGCACTTTAGAAGAAGGCAAAATGGCTGACGTTGTTTTATGGACTGGCACACCGTTTAGTGTGTATAGCCATGCCGAAAAAGTATTTGTTGACGGTGCATTAGTATATGACCGTAATGACAGCAGCAAACAACCCATCACTGATTTCAGTCTTGGCATTCTTAACCATTCAGCAGAGTAAGGAGAATATTATGAAAAAATTAGCAAATAACCGTACTCTAAAAATCGCCCTAGCAAGTAGCCTATTACTTTTTTCAGCAAGCCATTTTGCTGAAACTATTGTAATTAAAGACGCAACGATTTATACCCAAGGCGAACAAGGTGTTTTACAAAACGCAACTATCATTATTGAAGATGGCGAAGTAACTTCTATAGGTCAGGACATTACTGTTCCGCGAGGCGC
>CAJQOG010000154.1 GCA_905479875.1 uncultured Gammaproteobacteria bacterium | reverse complement strand
GATTGCTTAGAGCAATCAAGGCCGATACCGGGTCTCTAAAATATTCCACTATCTAATTGAATCCTGAATCCTAAATGTCTTGTGCCAGACTTGATCCGGTATCAGGATGAAAATCTTTCGATTGTCATCTAACCGTAGCTTCTTCAGGCTTATCTTTCTCATCTTGAGACAAATCTCTTGGCTCAATAGTGAAGTCAATTTCGCCCCCTTTAATGCCAATAGATACGTGACCACCATGCTGTAATTGCCCGAAGAGCAGTTCCTCAGCAAGTGGACGCTTAATTTTTTCTTGTATTAAACGTGCCATTGGCCTAGCTCCCATTTTTGGATCAAATCCGTGTTCTGCTAACCATGCAAGAGCATCAGCATTTGCTTCAATGGTAATACCTTTATCTTCAAGTTGAGACTCAAGTTCAACAATTAACTTATCTACAACTCGTTTAATCACATCAACTTTTAAGCTATTAAACATGATAACAGCATCAAGACGGTTTCTAAATTCAGGTGAGAATGTTTTCTTAATAGCTTCACCACCATCGCTAGTATGATCCTGCTGTGTAAAACCAATTGACTTACGTGACATATCAACAGCACCCGCATTGGATGTCATGATGATAATTACATTTCTGAAATCAGCAACTCGGCCATTATTATCCGTTAAGGTCCCGTGATCCATGACTTGCAAAAGCAAATTAAAAACATCCGGATGAGCTTTTTCTATTTCATCTAAGAGAAGAACACAATGCGGGTTTTTATTAACCGCTTCGGTTAACAAACCACCTTGGTCATAACCCACATATCCTGGAGGCGCACCAATTAAACGTGAAACCGTGTGGCGCTCCATATATTCCGACATGTCGAAACGCACCAATTCAATACCTAAAATACTGGCAAGCTGTTTAGTGACTTCGGTTTTACCTACACCAGTTGGGCCTGCAAATAAATATGAACCCACTGGTTTACTTTCTTCACGTAAACCGCTGCGAGCAAGCTTAATAGCTGATGCTAAAGTTTCTACGGCTTTGTCTTGACCGAAAATTGTAAATTTAAGATTACGTTCTAAATTCCGCAATACATCTTTATCAGAGCTAGAAACGTTTTTAGCAGGAATGCGTGCAATTTTAGCAATCGTGTTTTCGATATCTTCAACGGTAACTACACTTTGCTGATTATCTTTTGCATGCAAGTGAATTCCAGCGCCAACTTCATCAATAATATCTATCGCCTTGTCAGGTAAAAATCTTTCATTAATATACTTCGCTGAAAGTTCGGCTGCTGTTTTTAAAACTTCATCTGGGTAATAAACGCCATGATGCTCTTCAAATTTTTCACGCAAGCCTTTCAGAATTTCAATGGTTTCATCTACTGTTGGTTCTGGCACATCGACCTTACGGAAGCGACGTGCCAGTGCTTTATCTTTTTCAAAAATACCTCGATATTCTTGATAAGTGGTAGAACCAATACAACGTAAAGTGCCGTTTGCTAATACTGGTTTTATAAGATTTGAAGCATCCATAGTGCCACCAGAAGTAGCTCCGGCTCCTATTATGGTATGAATTTCATCGATAAACAAAACCGCTTTAGGGATATCTTCTAAACCTTTCAAAACACCTTTAAGACGTTTTTCAAAATCTCCCCGATACTTAGTACCCGCAATTAAATCACCTAAATCTAGTGAATAAATAACACAATCACTAATAATATCTGGCACCTCACCATTAACAATACGCAAAGCTAAACCTTCGGCTAATGCAGTTTTACCAACGCCCGCCTCTCCAACAAAAAGAGGGTTATTTTTACGGCGTCGACAAAGAATTTCCATCGTACGTTGTAATTCAACATCACGACCAATTATTGGATCAATTTTTCCTTCACGGGCCATCTCATTAAGATTACGGGTAAATTTTTGTAGAGGAGTTTGTTGTACTTCTTCCTCGGCCTCAGTCTGACCCTCGCCCTCTTCTGCATTTACAAAATCTTCATCAGCTGATTTTGTAATACCATGAGAAAGATATTGAATCACATCTAAACGCGTTACACCGTGTGCTTCTAAAATTTCAACAGCATGCGTTTGCTTTTCACCAAATATAGACACTAAAACATTAGCAGGAGTGACTGTTTTTTTGCCTCCTGCTTGAACATGATAAACCGAACGTTGCAACACACGCTGAAATCCCAATGTTTGTTGCACATCCTGTTCAATTTCAGGTGGTATACGTGGTGTAGTTTCGTCTAAATATTCTTCAAGACTCAATTGGATTGACTCAACGTTTGCATCACATGCTTTTAGTATTTCTATGGTTAAAGGTGATACCAATAGGTGCAATAAAAGGTGCTCGACAGTAATAAACTCGTGACGTTCTTCACGTGCATTATCAAATGCTGAATTTAAACAAAACTCTAATTCTTTACTAAACATAATTTTCTCACTATAAAAGCATATTTCATTTAATCAGCTGGCTCTAAATCACACATTAATGGGTGCTGATTTTGACGTGCATACTGATTAACTTGCATTACTTTGGTATTGGCTATGTCGTGCGGATAGATTCCACATACACCCTTACCTTTGGTGTGCACTTCAAGCATGATACGTGTTGAAGTAATTGCATCTTTATTAAAAAAGGACTCTAATACTTGTACGACGAACTCCATAGGAGTGTAATCATCATTCAATAAAAGAACCTTAAACATGGGTGGCTTTTTAGTTTTTGGCTTGCTCGGTGCAACTAAAATTGCAGTTCCATGTTCTCCCTCAGAATCCTCAGGAGAATTGGTGTTTTGGTTTAAAGTAATTTTTTGAGTATTCATTAAAAGACTTATACCTTAAATCGTTGATTTTTATTGATAAAGCTTAGATTGGGTTAAACCTAAATAATTCAAGCCAAACGCTCTTAATTTGCCTATTTTAACAACTATTTTTCTGTAAATTTATAAACCCCATCCCAAGGCTCATTTCGTGGTTTATCTAATAGAACTTCTAAACGCTGTATAAATATTTCAAATAAGCTCTTTTCAGGAAACTGATTTTTTAATTCTTGAAATAATCGAATTGAATCTACCCAGTTTCCTTCCCGATATGTCGCTAGTGCTAATGCTTGCTTCTCTAACATTGTAGCTTGTGCTTTGGTCATGTCTGCTACCAATCCAATTGGTTCATAGATTGTAGTGGGCTCACCTTTTCCCTTAACTAAAACAGTATCAAGCTCAACACAAAGGATTTCTTTTAAAGCGCGGCGAGTATTCTGCCCCAACATTATTCTCACATCATAAATACGTGTCAGCGCTTCAAGTCGTGACGCTAAATTTACCGAATCACCAATAACCGTATAAGCCATTCGGAATTCTGATCCCATATTACCAACACTCATATTGCCAGTATTAATTCCTATACAAATATCAATATTTGGTAATCCACGAGCACTAAGTTTTGCGTTCAATTCTTGCATTTTATCTTGCATCAAAAATGCGGTTTCTACAGCATTCTGTGCATGATCTTCATCGTCTAGAGGTGCGCCCCAAAAAGCCATGATTGCGTCGCCCATATACTTGTCAATAGTTCCACGTTTATTATGAATTACCTCAGTCATAGTTGTTAAAAATTCATTTAGTAATTGCGCAACTTGTTCGGCACTTAAAGCTTCAGACAAACTTGTAAAAGATTTAATATCTACAAACATTACAGTTAGTTCTGCCTGTTTTGTTTCCATTGTGTAATGAGTTAAATCACTTTCCATTTCATCAACTAATGCTGGAGGAACATACTGACCAAAAAGTTTTGAAAGTTGTTGTTTGTTTCGTGATTCGATGAAGGAGCCGTAAATAAGATGGGCTAAGAACAGAGTCATAACAAACAGTAAACTTGTAGTAATTGGTAATACTTCGTTATGGTAATTCCAGAAATAAAGACTACCAAACCAAAGTAAAAGTAAAACAATTAACGTAAGCAAACTAGCTTTCAATACAGGCAAGCGAGGCAGTAGCATTGTAAATAAGATTGCTACTATAAGTAAAACAAACAATTCCATTACATAAGCCGATTCTGGCGTATGTTTTACGGTGTTTAACATTATTCCAGAAACCATATTGGCATTCATTTCTACGCCAGGAAAATTCTCAGCAATTGGTGCTACTCGTAAATCACGAAGGCCTGAGACCGTACTCCCAACTATAGCAATTACACCTGCCAATCGAACTTTATCTATTTTTTTATTAATGATATCAGCTGCAGAAAAATAATCAAAACTCCCTTCTTTACCACGATAAGGGATAAGCATTTTCATATCATCACCAACAAAATACTCCGTTCCAGCCATTACAATCGCAGATACATTTGCAGCTGTAACTGGTGCCTCATTAAAACTGTCATTTGCAAATTGTATTGTTTCAGCCTTTAAGGCTTTACGTGCGATTGCAAAAGAAAGAGACTCATAAACCATATTGTCTTTTTTTGACAGCATAGCAATTCCTCTAATTTTTCCGTCAGAATCAATAGTAAGTGGATTAAAGTTTCCAGCACTCACGGAAGAATCTTGCAGTGTTTCTAGATTTCCAATGTGTCCCTCTAATTCAATGAAAGGGAACTCTGCATATTCTGGAAATTTTGACAAATCAATTACAGGCTCAGGTAAAGCGCCAACTTCATATGCCTCATCACTAAGAGTGAACCCTAATACTACAGCTCTATTTTTTATACTCTCAGCAAATTTTTTATCACGATTTCTTTGTTCGCGGAATTCATTCAAATTCAATGTAGTTAATATTTCATCACCTGCATATTTAAACTCAAGTTCATCAATAAGGTCTAAATCATCATGTCTATCAGGCTCCGGAAATTGCATATCAAATCCAAGAACATTAATTTGATAATGATCAAAAAGCACATCAACCATATCAGCTAATATATCTCTGGGCCAAGGCCACTGTCCAAACTCTGACATGCTCTTTTCATCAATATCGATTATTACTAAATTTTCATCTTTAGTATTTGGCATGGTAAGAGACACTTTGGTGTCATAAGCCCAATATTCCATTTGGTTTAAGAAATTGAACCCATCAACACTAAATAAATGCATAGAAAACGGAATTAACACCAAAATAGTTATAATTGATCTAATTAGCCAACGCATGATATTCCCAATTTAATTATATAAATGCCCAGTATTTGTATCGTAATTATTACACAAGGCTGTATTTTGCTCTATTCACAAACGATTTGAACTCTTATTCCAAGTTTAACGGATTTTTTATTCTTTAGTGGCTATTCAGAGTGCACTTTTTTAGCTTATACTAGTCATATAAACTTATGATTATTATAAATATTTGGATAGAGACGTGCCATGCTGGCTGACTTGATTGAAACTTGGACGACTGAACCAAGTAAACGTAAATGGATAATGACCTATCTTCCGATAATTTTATCGGTTGGGCTGGTTTGCTTGATTGCTTGGCAGCTAGCAAATCTTTACTGGGCGATGAATACACCAGCAACAATAAATAATGAGACACCTGTAGCTCTCAATAATAATTCGCCAGTAAAAGCAGCAACTGCGGATATAAATAAAATTACTTCGGCAAATCTCTTTGGTGCGTATCAAGAACAAAACACAGAACCAGAAGAAGAACAGACTGAGATTGAAGACACTACATTAAATTTAAGTTTGAATGGCACACTTTTGAGTGACATCTCAGAACAGAGCCGAGCCATTATCGAAGTAGACGGTAGTAATAAAGTATTTTCAATCGGTGAAGAAATCCAAAACAGCGTCACTTTATATGCTGTTGAAGCTAATCAAGTCATTTTAGATAATCGAGGCAATAAAGAAGCCTTACGCTTACCTCGTGTTGAGGATGCAGCTGGTGCCACTCCTCGCCGAGCACAGGCTGCCAAACCTCCTTCAAGTGCTGCTAATCGGATAGCTACAGACTTACGAAATGCAGCACTAAAAAACCCAAGTAGCATTACCGATATTTTACGTCTTAAAAAAGGACAAACTAGTACCGGCCAAAAAGGCTTTAGAATTTATCCTGGAAAAAATCGTGACCGCTTTAAAGAGCTAGGATTAAAACCAGGCGATTTTATTACACAAGTAAACGGATTAGCCGTAGGTGATCAAAATCCGTTTCAAGTAATACAAAAACTGCAAACTGTCACATTCATAAATCTAGCCATTGAACGTAATGGACTGCCAATGAACTTATCCTTTGACATTGGTCAGACACAGTAAATACCATTATAAATATTTAATAATTACTTTTCGGAAAAGCATAGTACACAACAAGGTAGATAACGCGCATGTACAACAATAATTATTCAACACACAACTCTTTTTACAAACTATTTTTGGTGTTGTGCTTAACTCTTCTTGTTGGGTTAAATACACGTGCTCAAGAAGGCATGATTACGCCTAACTTTGTTGACACCGATGTACGAAAAGTCATTGATACCGTGAGTGAATTAACTGGAAAAAACTTCATTATTGATCAGTCAATAAATTTCAAAGTGAACATGACATCTGCAACAGCCATGTCTATTGATGAATTTTATGAAGCCTTCTTAGCAGTTTTACAAACTAATGGTTATGTTGCCGTTCCGTCTGGCAAAGTGATTAAAATTATTCAAGAAAATAAAATGCGCCAAGAACCGGTGCGTACTACCTATAATAAAAAAACTCCAAACGATAGCTACGTAACTCGAATTTTTGATTTAAAACACATTACCTCCGCCAACCTTCAACAAGCTATTCGACCAATTGTTTCCAATAACGGACAATTTGTGCCAATTGGAGCAAGTAAAGTTTTGGTAATTGATCGTTCGGCTAACGTTAAACGAATTGCATATATTTTAGGTGAAGTAGATAAACCAACTACTGATGAACCTGAAATGATACGTTTAGAAAATGCTACCGCTTCTCAAATTGTTCAGACACTTACCTCTCTCTATCAAGGTCGTCAAGGTGGTCAGAATCAATTAGGAAACCCAGTTTCATTTAATGCTGATGATCGGACTAACAGTGTATTAATTAGTGGTGATGCCAATAAACGCACCCAAATTCGTAGCTTAATTGCTAATCTTGATTCTCCACTAGCCGATGACAATGGGCCTCAAGTTATATATTTAAGATTTGCTGATGCAGAAGCAATCGCTAAAATTCTTAATGAGCAAAACAATGCAATTAGAGGCGCTGGTACTGTTGGAGCAGGCGCTGGACCTTCGAATAATTTGACGAGCATTATTCCCGACCCGGACAACAATGCTCTAATCATTTCAGCCTCACCTAAAAATATAAAATCACTGCGCTCTGTTATTGACAAGTTAGATATACGTCGCGCACAAGTTCAAGTTGAAGCGATCATTGTAGAAGTGAGCGCCGATAAGACCGCACAACTTGGAGTGACCTGGGCTTTTGATGGCACCGCCAAAGACATCGGAGCTGGGCTTACAAATTTTCCTGCTAGCGGTCCAGGTGTAGCACAAATCGGGGAAGCATTAAGCGGCGGAAGCATTAGTTCCGCAGCTATTCCAAGTGGTGGTACATTTGTATTTGGTCGTTTAAAACAAGGTGGCAATAGTATTGCTGCAGTTCTTAGTGCACTTGCTGGCGATGCTTCAACCAATATTTTATCAACACCAAATATAACTACACTTGATAATAAAGAAGCCGAAATTAAAGTTGGCCAAAAAGTTCCTTTCCTAAGTGGCAGTTTTACTAATACGGGTACCAGCGGTGGAAGTGTTAATCCATTCCAAACACTTAATCGTGAAGACGTGGGCATTACTCTTAAAGTTAAGCCTAAGATCAATCAAGGTGGTTCGTCCGTTCAACTTGAAATCGAAGGTATCATCTCAAGCATTGAAGCCAGTGCAAATGCTCAAGTTGGATTACAAACCACAAATGAAAGAAGCTTTATAACCAACGTTATTGCCGAAGACAGCGAAATTATTGTTTTAGGCGGGTTAATTGATGACCAGCTACTTGAAACAATACAACGTGTTCCTCTACTTAGCCGCATACCGCTTCTAGGTGAAATTTTTAAATCTCGCCAAACCACTAAGAACAAGCGTAATTTAATGATATTTTTACGCCCAACAATCCTACAAGATTCTAGAGATGCTGGTGCAAGTACAGCTGAGAAGTACTATTACATTCGTGATGAACAATTAAAACAACACGGTGACCGTGTTTCACTTATGCCTTATGAAGAACGCACTCTACTTCCTGAGTTAGAGCAGTTTGGTGACGAACTTGATGATAAGGTAATGCCTTAAATTTATTTTGCACCTTAAATCATATAAAGAAATAGCACTTTTAAAACTATTAATAAAGACTAATTATGACAGACATAGTTGAACTGCCTGAGATACCGTTTACCTTTGCCAATAAAAACGGTGTGGTTGTTATTGGTGAAGACAATGGCAAAGCTACTGTGCGTTGTAAACATCAAATTGACTTAGGCGTACTTACTGAAGTTCGTAAACATTTGGATTGCCCTCTTGACCTAGCTTTTGTAGGTGACGAAGAGTTTAATAAACTGCTTAGAGACACTTACGAAAACGCTGGCGGTAACGCGATGCAATTGGTTGATGGAATTGAAGATGATATGGACCTCAGCACATTAGCTGAGCAAGTTCCACAAACTGCTGATTTATTAGATAGCAATGACGATGCTCCAATTATTCGATTGATTAATGCCATTTTAACTGAAGCAGTCAAAGCAGAAGCATCTGATGTGCACATCGAAACTTTCGAAAACCGTTTAATTGTGCGTTTTCGTGTTGATGGCGTTTTACAAGAAGTTTTGCAGCAGAGTCGTAACCTAGCCAAACCAATCGTATCGCGTATCAAAATCATGTCTAAACTTGATATTGCTGAGAGACGCTTACCCCAAGATGGTCGCTTGTCTTTAAAAATTGCTGGCCATGCTGTTGACGTACGTGTTTCTACAATTCCTTCTGGACATGGCGAACGTGTAGTTTTACGTTTACTTGACAAGCAAGCAGGACGTTTAGATTTGAGTCACTTGGGTATGTCAGACAACACACTTAAACAAATTGACGTTTTAATTCATAAACCTAATGGGATCATTTTAGTAACAGGCCCTACAGGTTCTGGTAAATCAACCACCTTATATGCCGGATTACAGCAAATAAATGATCGCAGTAGAAACATCTTAACCGTTGAAGATCCGATTGAGTATTATCTAGATGGGGTTGGTCAAACTCAGGTTAATACTAAAGTTGATATGACCTTTGCTCGTGGTTTACGAGCAATTCTTCGTCAGGATCCCGATGTAGTTATGGTTGGTGAGATACGTGATTTAGAAACTGCAGAAATTGCCGTTCAAGCATCGCTTACTGGTCATTTAGTATTATCAACCTTACATACCAATACTGCAGTAGGTGCAATCACACGTTTACGTGACATGGGCGTAGAGCCATTCTTACTCTCTTCTAGTGTAATAGGTGTTGTTGCACAAAGGTTAGTGCGAGTATTGTGTCAACATTGTAAAACGTCCGAAGCAATTTCTGCTAAAGAGCGAGAATTATTACGATTAGACAGTACTGAAAACGTTAAACTTTTTCATCCACAAGGTTGTGAAAAGTGCAATAAAACAGGTTACCAAGGCCGTACGGGTATTTACGAGCTTGTGACTATGGATGATAGCTTACGCACTATGATTCATGATAGTGCCAGCGAACATCAGCTTGAACAATACGCTCGTGAGCATTCTGCTGGAATTCGCGAAGACGGTAGACGAAAAATTCTTGAAGGCAATACAACACTTGAAGAAGTTTTACGCGTCACACGTGAAGATTAAAAGGGTTTTTAAAAAACATGCCGGCATATGATTACCTAGCACTTGAAGACAACGGGCGTGAGCGTCGCGGCACAATTGAAGCAGATACCGCAAAACATGCTCGTCAACTATTACGTGAACGCGAATTACTTCCTGTTGATGTTGATGAAGTCAGTGCAAGCAATAGTGATGGGTCATCATTAAATAATATTAAGTTTTCTAATCAACGCATGCGTGCAGTTGATTTAACTCTTTTTACTCGACAAATGGCTACCCTACTGCGTTCCGGCATACCTCTGGATGAAACTCTTGCGGCAATCGCTGAACAAACCGAACGTTCTGGAGTAAAAAGCATAATCATGGGGGTACGCAGCAAGGTTTTAGAAGGCTTTACACTTGCTCAAGCATTTGGCGAATTTCCAAAAGCATTTCCTGATATTTATTTATCAACTGTGGCTGCTGGCGAACATGCCGGTCAATTGGATAATGTTTTAGAGCGTTTAGCAGACTTTACAGAAAATCGGCAAATATTAAAACAAAAAGTAAGTAATGCTCTTATTTATCCAGTGATTCTCATCATTGCATGCGTCTCAATAATTGTTGTAATGATGAACTTCGTTGTACCAAAAATTGTAAAAATTTATGTGGATGGCGACTTTGATTTGCCCGGTTTAACCACTGCCATAATTGCGATTAGTGATTTCACAACTCAATATATTTGGTTAATACTTGCAGCCATAGTCACCGCATTTATTATTTTTAAAATGATGCTACGACGCACCGAATTCAAACGCAACTGGCATCTATTTTTACTTAAAATACCCTTAATTGGTTACTTAATTCGCGGCATAAATACAGCTCGCTTTACTCGCACAATGAGCATCATGAGCTCTAGTGGGGTGACCATCTTAGAATCTTTAAATCTTTCTGGCTCTGTGGTTAATAATTTGCCCATGCGAGAAGCCATTGATGAAGTGTCAGCAAAAGTTCGTGAAGGTGCTAGCATTGGGCACTCTTTAGCACAAAGTAAATTATTTCCGCCAATGACTGTGCACTTGATCAAAAGTGGTGAGAGTAGTGGTCAGATGGAAGAAATGCTAGAGCGTGCTGCACAAAACCAAGAACGCGAGCTAGAAAATACTATTTCATCTTTGCTAGCAATAATGCAACCCGTAATGATTTTAGTTATGGCAGGTATTGTTGTAACTATTGTTTTAGCTATTATGCTACCTATATTTAATTTGAATCAGTTTGTAGGTTAGTACAAAAAATTATAGATTTTTTTAGGCTTGTCTTAAATTTAAAACCTATAGCTTAGACTTAGCCTGTTCCCAATTTTGTCCATCAAAGTGTTCAGAACTAATATCTAATAATCCCGCATGGTCTAAGGTAGCAACATGTATGCTAAAAGCATGTGGGTGTGATCGCGGTTGATAAAACGATTTCACTCCACAGGTTTTACAAAATAAATGTTCTGCTTTTTTTGTGCCAAACTGATATGAACTTAAGTTATCTTTGCCACTTTCTAAAACAAAATTTTCATGCGGAACAATGAGATGTTCATAATTAGTTACTTTACACATTGAACAATTGCATAAGAGTGTTTTAACTTGCTGAGGTACAACTGCTGTAAAACGTATTGTAGAACAGTGACAACCGCCTTTGACTTCAACTTTATCCGTCATGCTATTTTGCCTCAGAAAATTTAGTCCAAATACTGGTACGTCCCAACATAGCAATACCAATAAAGCCTCTGACTTTTAAAGTCCCATTTGCGTTTAGGGTAATTTTGCATTTGTAATTTTTTCCAGATTCAGGATCATATATTGTCCCGCCTTGCCACCGGTTCTTTTTAAAAATAAAACCTTGCAACATGTTTAGGCCCAGTAATGGCCGGCTCTGCAAATTAACCTTAGGGTTACGCTTATCCAGAAGAGGAGTGCCCTCTTCCCCATGATCAGGGTTATCTTTTGAGTAAAGCGGCTTTTCTAGCCAGATAATTTTTCCGATATACTTGTCATTTTCTTTAACTACTTGAATGCGTGCATTTCCATTAGCAGATTCTGGCGTTAACCAAGTACCAAGTATATCGTCTGCGTTTGTAGCAAATACCTGCTGTGCAGAAACAAAACATAACACTAAAACAAAGAATTTTATTTCTTTGAACAACAAGTGCATGCTTTTATTCACTAACCACTATTGCAATGTATTTTTTATCAGGCGAAACTGCAAGGCGTGTAATCTCTCCACTAATACCCATAGACTTTCCATCTGACAAAAGTAACCAGTCAGCAAACTCATCATCCACAGTGCGCATATAAATATCCTGGCCTTTTGCCATCAATAAATATGAGTCATCTAACCACACTAAGTCTTCACTACCTTCTAGGGTAGATAAAAGAATTTCAGAAAACTGCTTATTTAAGTCATAACGTTTTATATTCCAGGTTTCTTCAGAAGTTTTATCTACAAAAACAAGGGCCTCATTATTTGGTTGCATTGTTAAGGAGCGTCCAATTTTTGATGTAATTAGCTCAGCGTCTTTTCTTCCTCGTACAGCCTTGACTAATGTATGTTCATCACCCTCTGCATTTTCATCGACTAAAAATAAAAATGCCTCATTTTGATTTTTCCACACATGATATCCAACACGTGTTATCTCTGGAAACACCTGACGATAATCAGCATTGGTTACAGTGCTAGAATTTATAGGAAACTCCCATAAGCGTTGCTCGCCGTCCATATCAACGCGTACCACTGAAATATTTTCACCATTTGGAGTTAAGGTTGGAGAATATTCACTTTCAGGAGTTGCAGTAATTTGTGAGGTGGAATTGTTTTCAAATGAGTAAGCGTAAATATCAGTTTGAGGCTTTTCAGTCTCCAAATTTTTTACACTGGTATACAACAATGAGTTATTGCCTGGTAGAAAATGCGGTTGATTATCGTAACCTGGGTTTTGAGTGATATTTTTTACATTACCAATAGTAAATTTATTATCTGGAAAGGTAATTTCAGCCAAGTAAATTTCAGTATTAGGGATTACAGTTTCAGCTTCAATCTCAACAGAATTTACTGTGGTACAAGCCTGCAACAGACTTATCAATAAACAAACGGTAATAATACTTATAATATGTGAATTATTGCTCATATTTATATCCAATTTTAACCTTCAGTAAACCTATATTCATAGCATATGATATAACACTGAGACTCAAAAAAACATGATATTAACAGGTTTATAATTAAATCTATTTACATAAGCGTATAATTCTCTTTTATATCTATATTTTTAGCGCTAAACCACCAGTAAATATCAAAGCTATTTTATGAATTTAACACGTTTATCCTTATCTAACCCAGTCGCAGTCACAGTTGGCATTCTCTTAGTTTTGCTATTTGGGGGCATTGGGTTATTAGAATTGCCTATTCAGATGATTCCTAGCGTTGAGCGCCCAAGTATTCAGATTAATACATCATGGCGTTCTGCAGCACCCGAAGAAATTGAATCAGAGATTATTGAGCCCCAAGAAGACGCTCTACGTGGATTAGCTGGTTTGCAAAAAATGGAATCCACAGCATCCAATGGTAGCGGTTCCATTGCACTCAATTTTGATATTGACGTCAATTTGCAAGATGTACAGCTTGAAGTTATGAATCGCTTAACTCGAGTTTCTAATTACCCTCCTGATGCTGATGAACCTACAGTATTTGTTGGGCGCGGCCGATTTGGAAGTAATATTGCGTGGTTCTCTGTAAGACCAATAGCAGGAAGCGGAATAGATATTACAGAATATCAAGACTTTGTTGATGAAGTAATAGTTCCTCGTATAGAGAGAGTTAAGGGTGTTTCTAATTCTAATGCTTTTGGAGGTAATCAAAAAGAAGTTCGCATTAGCTTTGATCCAAATAAAGCCGCTGCATTTGGAGTATCAATATCAGATGTAGCTCGTTTAAGTAGCGGCAATGTAGATTCTTCTGGTGGTTTCACTGATATTGGGCGTAGACAATACACACTGCGTTATGCAGGAAGCTATGAATTAGAAGAACTCAAAAATATGATTCTGACTTATAGCAATGGCAGTCCAGTGAAACTACTAGATATTGCCGAAATTGAATTGAGTAACATTGATGCAAGTGGCTCTTTAAGTCAAAATGGCGGTGCTTCCATTGCCTTTAACGTTGAGCCTGAAACAAATATTAATGTACTTGAAGTGATGGAAAATATTAAGGCCGCTGTAATTGAGTTAAATGAAGGCCCAGTTGGACGAGCGAACTTAAATATCATTCAGGTCTACGATGAAACCGTTTATATTAAAGATTCAATTGCCATGTTGCGCAATAACCTTTTATTAGGCATCGCACTTGCTATCATTATTCTATGGTGGTTCTTACGTAAATTCAGGGCCACTTTATTGGTAGCAATTGCTATCCCAGTTTCCTTATTCTTTGCCTTTATCGCGTTCAATTTTTCAGGTCGAACTTTAAATATAATTTCATTAGCCGGTCTAGCATTTGCTATGGGAATGGTATTAGATGCGGCTATTGTAGTCTTAGAAAATATTGTACGGCTACGTGAAGAGGGAGCGTCTAGTGAAGAAGCTTCAGAACAAGGAGCCAATCAAGTGTGGGGAGCGCTACTTGCTTCAACAGCAACTACTGTCGCAATCTTTTTACCCATTCTATTTTTACGCGACATTGCTGGGCAACTCTTTGCAGATCTTGCATTCGCCATTTCAATTGCTGTAGTGATATCTTTAATTATTGCAATCACGATTATCCCAACTGCTGCAAATACAGTATTAAAAGATACACAACTAATTGATCCTCATCAGAACTGGTGGAGTCGGCTGACAAAAATTATTATCAAAATCACTGATACGTCTAAACGCCGTGCCTTATGGATTTTGGGCTTACTTGGATTTGGTATTCTCACTACAATTTTGCTTTTGCCTAAAGCGAGTTACTTACCCGAAGGTGAGCAGAATTTTCTTTTCGCTTTTATTTCACCTCCTACTGGGCAGAGTGTCCAAACAGGAAAAAGTGAATTTGTCGATGTAGTTAATGAACGTTTTAAACCCTATCTAACAGGTGAAAAAACTCCACACGTCGATAATTATTTTTTAGGTATGTTCGGCTCATCAGGTTTCATGGGAGTTAGAGCGAAAAACCGTGAAGAAATAAATACCCTAGTTCAAGAAGTAAATAACAATATTACAAGTGGATTCCCGGATACGATGGTATTTGCGAATAAAGCTGCAATATTTGGACGTTTAGGTGGTGGCGGTAATATTGAGTTAAATATACAAAGCCAAGATATTGATGCAACAATACGTGCGGCTCAAGCAGGTCTTAGTGCGATATCTCAAGCCCTACCGGGTTCTCAAGCTCGCCCTACCCCAAGTCTAGAACTCGCAACCCCTGAACTCAGACTTATTCCAAAGGAACGAGCAATTACCGAAGCGGGCATGACTCGTTCTGAAATGGCTAGCTTAGTTAGAGCCTTAGGAGATGGTTTGTATGTTGGTGATTACTTTGATGGCAATAAACGTAGGAACATCATTTTACGCGGTCCTGAATGGCAGCGACCAGAAGATTTACTTGCAACACCAGTATCAACCCCACTCAGAGGAATCCAGCCATTAAGCTCACTCATTCAACTTCAAGAAACCGTTGGTCCGGATCAAATCCGCAGAGTTGATAGACGTCGTTCAATTACATTAAATATTACGCCACCAAAAACCCTTTCTCTTGAAGAATCCATTGATCGCCTAAAAGAACAGGTAGAGCCTGCAATTAGAGCAGAACTCCCTCAAGATGGTACTGTGAGCTATTACGGTAGTGCCGATGATTTGAAAGTTGCATTAAGTAACATGGCTAAAAGTTTTGCTCTTGCGATTATAATTCTGTATTTATTAATGAGTGCACTATTCCGCTCGTTTAAAGACAGCTTATTAGTACTAGTTGCATTACCATTGGCGACTGTAGGTGGCGTGCTTGCATTAAAAATAGTAAATTATTTCAGTATCCAGCCAATGGATCTGATGACCATGATTGGGTTTATTACCCTCTTAGGCCTAGTTGTAAATAATGCAATTTTATTAGTCCATCAAACACGAACTGCTGAACGACTAGGTATAGCCCGTAAATCTGCTGTAGAGCAAGCTGTTCGTATACGTTTAAGACCAATATTAATGAGCACAATGACCAGCTTATTTGGCATGTTACCTCTTTTATTAATACCTGGACCAGGTACTGAACTCTATCGAGGCTTAGCGGCAGTTATAGTTGGCGGTCTTTCGGTAAGCACTATCTTTACACTTATTTTACTACCAAGTCTGTTACGCATTGGTGAACACAAACACCTAGGTACTGAAGGTACCATTAAACACTCTGACTCAAAAGCTATACATTCGTTTGAGCCAGCAACTACTTAACACTTTATATTTTGATATCTTATTTATGAAATTACGTAACGCATTTTTTATATACGCCTTCTTCATTCTCAATAGCAATCTACTAGCTCAGGAATGGTCAATGCCTCCAGCAGTGGTGGAAATTGCTCAAGTTGAAAAAACCAATCTTGCTCTAAGTGTTGATATTCCAGCAAATATAGTCAGTCAAGATTATGCCTGGTTCTCAGCTGAAACAACTGGAAAAATTCGCACAATAGTGGATATTGGTACTAAGGTAAAAAAAGGTACCATAATTGCAAAACTGCAAACAACAACCTTACGCGCCCAGCGTGAAGAGCAGAAAAATGCTGTCGACGCTGCTGGAGCACGCATTGATTATTTACGTAACCAAGTAAAACGTTTACAAGAGTTACGTAACCAGAACATAGCGTCTGAAAGTCAAATTGAAGAAACTCAATCACAGCTTAATCTTGCTATTAGCAGTCAAGCAACAACACAAGCTCGCTTGATGCAAGTAGATATAGGAATAGCCGCCAGCAATATTCGAGCTCAATTTGACGGAACGGTAACAGAACATGGCATTCAAGTTGGGGAGTGGGCAAGCCCTGGTCAACGAATTATTCGCTTAGTCAATTTAGCTGAAAAAGAACTCATTGCACGCGTACCACTGAATACAATTCGCTTTGCTAAAGTTGATGATGAATTTACGATTAATACCATCGATCAACAAGGGGCAGCCACTATCAAAGCAATAGTCCCTTTTGGAGAAATCACTGATGGAGTCTATGAAATCCGCATGGATTTAAACAAAGGTGATTGGAAAGTTGGAGAAAGTGTAACAATTCAAGTGCCTCAATCAGCAGCTCAAGCGGTAACAACCGTTCCACGAGACGCAATTCTTTTACGAAGTGGTGGCAGTAGCGTAGTAAAACTTAACTCTGATAAAAGCTTCACTCGAATAGCCGTTACAACCGGTTTAGGTAACAAGCAACGTATTGAAGTGCGCGCTGTAGATGGCGAACTCAATATTGGTGACGATGTGATAATTAGAGGTGCGGAACGTTTACAAGATGGTCAAGAAATTGTAATTAAAGAGTAAGGAGTAAGGAGTTCCTTACAAATCAGCATTTCCACCAGTAATAATTACGCCAATTTTTTTACCCTTGATAATTTCAGGTTGCGTTAATAACCATGCTACTGGCACTGCACAAGAAGGCTCTATCACTTGCTTCAAACGTGTCATAAACCATTTTTGAGCTGGAACAATTGCATTTTCTTTGACACAGAAAAAATCATCCACTAAATCTTTAGTAATAGCATAATTCAGATCACCAATAGATGACCGGAGTCCATCTGCAACGGTTGATGACTTATCTAATTTAATATGTTCATTTGCTTTACGTGATTGAAAAGCAGCATTGGCTAAATCCGGTTCTATACCAAACACTTTAATTCCATGCTGTTTGGCAACAATAGTATTACCAGCTAATAAACCTCCACCACCTACTGGCATAATTAGCATATCTAAGTCAACCACTTCTTCAAATAACTCGAGTGCCGCAGTCCCCTGTCCAGCCATTACTTTTAAATTATTGTAAGGATGAATAGGAATCATACCTCGTTCTGCAACCACCACATCTTGAGCGGCTTCACGATTTATAGTTCCTGGTTTACACTGAATAATTTCCGCACCGTATGATGCAACAGCTTCAAATTTACACTTTAAAGAATCATCTGGCATTACAATAACAGCGGGTATGCCGCGTTCTCTAGCCGCATAAGCGACCGCCGCGCCATGATTTCCTGACGAGTGAGCTACTACTCCCTTACTAGCATCATCATCACTTAAGGAGAAGATAGCATTACAGCCGCCACGTGCTTTAAAAGCACCAACTTTCTGGAAATTTTCACATTTAAAATAAATATCACTTCCTGTTAGTTGGTTCATGAGAGAACTTGTTAATACAGGTGTACGATGAACGTAAGGTTTAATTAATTGATGGGCATTAAGAACATCTTGGAAACTTAGTAAATTCATTTTATTGTTTTTTAAAGATTACTAATTGATTGTTAGCGGGCATTGAAAAATCACTTTGTAGATATAGTTCATGCTCACTTGCTAATTTTTGTATAGCTTCAAAATCACGAATCCCTTGATGTGGTTCTGTGCTTTTTAAACTCATGTCAAACAATTTATTACTTTCACTGGTAAAAGCGCCTGCATACTTAAATGGACCATATAAAATAAACAAACCATTTGGTTTTAAAATTTTTGCCACTCCAATGACCATTTTTTTTGCGGCGTCCCACGGCATTATATGAGTGGTGTTAGATGAATAAACGACATCAGCATTAATTTCTGGCCATATTTCATCGCAAACATCTAATGCATATGGTTTTTGAATATTATTCAAATGCACTGTACTCAACACAGCACTAGTAACTGACACTCGACTAGGCACTTCACTAGTTTGCCAGCTTAGTTCAGGAAATGCTTTAGCAAAATGAATTGCATGCTGACCCGTCCCACTACCTATTTCAAAAACACGCTCGTTACCTTTAAGAATAGTCTTTAACTTTTCTAATATTGCGGCTTTATTTCTTTCTGCAGCTGGACTATGCGGCAATTCATTATTTAAATCGTTAGTAGACATTATTCCTCGTTATCTGAAGCGTTACTTTCAAGTGTAATTTCTTCTAAATGGCTTTTTAAATTCTCGGCAACAACTTCCGGTGATTGCAAAATCATTTTACGATAATAAACCAGCTCGTTAATTGAATCGTAGACATCTTCTAGGGCAAGATGTTTGGTGTTCTTTTTAAAACCTTTATGTACATCAGAATACCAACGTGATGACAGCTCCTTAAGCGTTGAAACATCTAAGTTTCGATAATGAAAATAGTCTTCTAGCTCAGGCATTAAGCGGGCCATGAAACGCCTATCCTGGCAAATTGAATTACCACACATAGGCGATTTACCTTTACCCACATACTCCTTAAGAAATTCTATTGTTTCTTTCTCAGCTGTTTGGCAATCTATTTTAGAGTGTTTAACACGCTCAGTTAAACCGGAATTACCATGCTGCCGCGTATTCCAAGCATCCATACCGCCCATTAAGACATCGCTTTGGTGAATAGCAAATACAGGGCCGTCAGTGATGATATTTAAGTCTTTATCGGTAATAACGGTAGCAATCTCAATAATGGCGTCGTTTTGAGTATCTAAACCCGTCATTTCCAAATCAATCCAAATTAAATTACTGTTACTAAAACTCATTATTCCCTGCCTTTCACTTATAATAGCGTTATTGACATTATTTTAACCGATATCACAATTGGAAAGACAAAATAAACATGCATGAATTTCGACTCATATTTCTTATTGCTCTAAGTCTTGCCCTCATAGGTAAGTTTTATTTAAATTGGCGCCAAGCCAAGCATATAGCTGCACATAGAGCTGCAGTGCCATCAGAATTTGCAGAAAGTATAAGCCTTGAAGCTCATCAAAAAGCGGCAGACTACTCAAAAACTAATTTGGGTTTTGGGCGGTGGTCAGAAATCTACGATACTGCACTTTTATTACTTTGGACAATTGGTGGAGGCTTAGCCTTTTTAGATGCAGGAATTCGTGAGTTGTCCTGGTCTCCACTAAGCACTGGAATTGCTGTAATTATCTCTTTGATGATAATCAGTTCTTTATTAAGTTTACCTTTTAGCTGGTACAGCACTTTTAACATTGAAGCAAAATACGGCTTTAATAAAAGCACTCCCAAGATTTTCTGGACAGACTTTTTTAAAGGCATGGTCTTAAGCTTTGTAATTGGCATACCATTAATAGCACTAATTTTATGGATTATGCAAAAAACAGGAACTTATTGGTGGGTTTGGGCATGGTGTGCCTGGTCTGCATTTAGTTTATTAATGCTGTGGGCTTATCCAAAATTTATCGCTCCAATTTTTAATAAGTTCTCCCCGCTTGAAGATGAATCACTAAAAAATAGAATCACAGCCCTTTTAGAGAACTGCGGCTTCAAAAGCAATGGTGTATTTGTGATGGACGGCTCAACCCGTTCAAGTCATGGCAATGCCTACTTCACTGGAATTGGTGATAACAAACGTATTGTGTTTTTTGATACTTTATTAGAAACATTAGAAGAAAATGAAACCGAAGCAGTACTTGCTCATGAGCTTGGTCACTTTAGAAAAAACCATGTTACAAAACGCATGGTGATGAGCTTTGTATTTTCTTTTTTAGGTCTCGCACTTCTTGGTTGGTTAGTTGAAAAAGAATGGTTTTATACCGCGCTTGGTGTAACAGAGGCTTCACCGCATATGGCCCTAATCCTGTTTATGCTGGTTTTACCGGTATTTACATACTTTTTAAGTCCTATGGGTTCCTTCTTTTCACGAAAAGATGAATACGAAGCTGATGCCTATGCAGCTGAACAAAGTGATGCTAATGCCTTAATATCAGGTTTACTTAAAATGTATTCAGATAATGCAACAACACTTACACCGGATCCTTTGTATTCTTTGTTTTACCATTCTCATCCACCAGCTTTACACCGCATTCAACATTTGAACTCTCTTGCGTAAAGAAAATAAAACTACCAGTACGACAGGTTTAGTAATTGCGAATTTACGCTATCACTGCTTAGTTGAAATAGTTGATGCTGAAAATGAAACAACTAAAATTCTTCGTTGCTCAATGCGTGGCAAACAAAAAGGCATTGTTTGCGGCGATAGAGTAGAGATTACTATAAGCGAGGAAGGTGAAGGCGTAATTGAAACCTATCTAGAGCGTAAGAATGAGCTAGCCCGACCTAATATGCGAGGTCGAAAAGAAGTACTAACCGCAAATCTTGATCAGCTCATTATTGTTGCCGCCGTTAAACCGGTTTTTGACCCAGAACTTATCGATCGTTATCTTGCTACCGCTGAGTTGATGCCAACAGAAATCATCCTGGTTCTCAATAAAATGGACCTAGCCGATGATAAAACGGTACGCACATGGGAGGAATTTAAAAAACTTCCCTACAGGTGTATTGAAACATCAACCGCAATTGCTGAACACGAGGGTATTGAAGAACTAAAAACTCAATTACACAATAAAATTTCAGTACTGGTCGGTCAATCGGGCGTGGGCAAATCTTCTATTCTTAATTCTTTAATACCAGGACAAGGTATTCAAACCCAAGAGCTGTCTAAAGCCCTGGGCGAAGGCAAGCACACAACCACCGTAGCCAGCTCATATATACTCGATCCAAGCGACCCATTGTCTGGGCGTGTTATTGATTCGCCAGGTGTTAGAGATTTTGCTCCACCACCTATTCCTGCCGATGATGTCGCACAAGGCTTTATTGACATACGTGTGGCAGGTGAAGAATGTAAATTTAGAGACTGCCAGCACTTACGTGAACCACATTGTGCTGTTAAGTTAGCAGTTGAAAATGGTGAGATTACCCAGCGACGTTATAAAAGTTATAGACACTTACGGGACTTGATGGAGAAACTATACCGTCCGTATTAAATCCGAAAACTTCTAAACACAAATAAGAGATGCCATAGGGTAATAAATCATGAATACAATCAAATTTTGCTTAAGCCTTATTTTACTTGTTTTTATGGGTTCATTGAATGCCATAGAAGCTCCAGTAGAAGTTAATGTTCTGAACTACGTGAGTGCTAAATCTTCACTGCACTTTGACGGGGTCATTAAACGCAGTGGCGGCGTGAATAAATGGACTCACGGTCGCGCTCTTACTCCGCTTGATCAGCAAAGAATAACTCGCATGAATCGCGATACCTTATATAGTTCTGCAGTAATTGATATAAGCAAAGGGGCAACATTTACTCTTCCTGATTCAGGCTCACGCTATTTATCTGCAACCGTAGTTAATGAAAATCACTATATAAATAAAATTTTTCATTCTCCCGGTGTTCATAAGCTAGATGTGGAAGAATTTGACACTCAATTTGTGCTCCTTACTATAAGAATTTTAGTCAATGAATTTGATTCTATCGATATTAAAAAAGCACATGCTTTACAAGATAAACTTTCTATCGAAAGCGCTTCAAGTGATACCTATTCTCACTCTACTTATGAATCGGAAAGTTTTGCCGCAACCACTAAAACGCTTTTAGAACTGGCCGCTAAGATACCCGACGCCAAAAAAACATTTGGGAAACGTGAGCAGGTAGATAAAGTGCGTCACCTATTGGCCACAGCTTATGGTTGGGGTGGATTACCGGAAAGTGAAGCATCCTATATCAATGTCCAGCCTAATCTCCCTATAGGTGCGTATACACTTACAGTTAAAGACGTGCCGGTTAATGGTTTTTGGTCAATTAGTATGTATAACAAAGATGGTTATTTTGAAGAAAATGAATTTTCAGCTTATAGCGTTAATAACTTAACGGCTATAGCAAACAGTGACGGCTCATACACAGTCCACTTTGGTGGCGAACCTAGCAATAGCAATTATCTACCAATCACTGAAGGCTGGAACTATGTTGTTAGAATGTATAGGCCAAAAAAAGAAATTCTTGATCAAACTTGGCATTTTCCAAGTATAGAAAAATTTTATTAATTAAAAATTATTATGCTGAAAATAAAGTATACACACCAATAACAATAAAACCCGTGCCAGCAATATAGTGTAATACTTTCTCATTTATGTATTCAGTTAAAAAACTTCCTGCTAATACACCAATTGCTGTTGCAACAATCAGAGCTGATGAAGCAGCTAAAAATACTAAGTACTTACTCACGGCTTTATCAGCTGAAAAAAGCATAGTTGCTAATTGTGTTTTATCACCAAGCTCTGCTAAAAAAACCGTCACAAAGATAGTTATAAAAACTTTCCATTCCATAGTATTAACCCTTGCCTCGTGTTTTCGTATTATGTGGCTTGGCGTTTTTTTCAATATACTCAAAAACCATGCCGGCGACATCTTTTTTAGT
>CAJQOG010000153.1 GCA_905479875.1 uncultured Gammaproteobacteria bacterium | reverse complement strand
GCTCCTGGCGCCTGTGGTGGGTTTACTTGAAAACTACTTGCTGCAGGGCCAATTGATGAGCCCACACGATTAAGAGCATTACTTGAAGGCCCTTCTAGGTTTTCCATAGAGTCTGTTTCATTTGGCGCAGGAAACATCGCTGTACCTACATAAATCATGCCATGTTGCATAGCATTTATCATTATGGACGACAATGTATTCATCTTATCTCCAGAAAAAGAGGATGAATTAGTAAAAGCACCAGCAATTTTATCCTTCCAATCCATGCTGAACCATTTACTGGCGGCAATTTCTTGGAATTTTTTCATATCCGCTGAAACATTCCCCATATAAGTAGGGCAACCGAAAATAATGGCATCTGCATCATCAAATACGTCAATATCTTCTCCGGCCTCAGCTACGCTATAAATTACTACCTCAATACCAGGAACTTCTTCAGCGCCGCGCACTACGGCTTCTGCTTGACGCTTTGTATGTCCAAAACCACTATGATAAATAACTGCTACTTTTGCCATTGATAAATCCTTCACTTCTGTTTAATTATTCTATCCACAACCACTCAATCAATGGAATATTCTTTGCCTTGGCAAAACTTGCTGTGACTAATATTTGCTCTTCTGCATTATGAAAGTTTCCCTTCCATAAAAATTGCACTAGCTCAACTCTCTCTAAACTTCCCATATACTCTAGTTTTACCAATGGGCCATAATTTGGATTCATCTCATTACAAGTTTCAATGAATTCATCTTCGTCAATTTGATCAATAAACTCATCCGTACAAAGAGACGAAAATTTCTCATAGTCGCTACGAGTATGTGCATCAAGTGCAGTTAACATAACAGCATGCACTTTTTCACAGGCTTGTTCTTCGTTATCACCTAGATTTCCAAATGGTGATGCAATAATTTCATCAAGAGACATTTTAAAACTCCGCAGTTTAATTCTGCTTATAACTAGTTAATAGCATTGTACTGGAGTAAGCATTTATTTCATGCATAAAAAAGCCCCGTAAGTGCTACGAGGCCTAAGTTCTTTATAACTAATCTTTACATTAGTCAGTACGGCTAGTAATTTCTAATAAATGATAACCAAACTGTGTCTGCACAGGACCATGTACCTGACCAAGATCACCAGAGAAAACCACTTTATCAAATTCTGGAACCATCATACCCGGTCCAAATTCACCAAGATCACCGCCACGCTGGCCTGATGGACAGCTAGAGTTAGCCATAGCTACTTCACCAAAGTCTTTACCACCTTCGATTTCTGCTTTTAATTCAATACATTTTTCTTCTGTTTCGACCAAAATATGTCGAGCTGTGGCTTTAGCCATGATAAATACCTTTTTGTTAAAGTTGTGTAAATAGGATTATAGTTCTACTAAAAATCTAGAATTGTATATAAGGTCTATTGAATTGATTTCAATGTTTGACTGAAAAATAGTCTTTTCGTTCTCTTGAGAATTCAGGATATTTTTAGTCTAGTGGTACTTGTTAGATGCATCTCGCAGAAACTTATTAGCTCTACTTACGTTTTCTTTAATCTTCAGTCCTTAATAGGATAGATTCGTCCTTCATTAACCATTTCACGTAAATCCTTACCAGGCTTGAAATGCGGTACGTTTTTACCAGACAATGAAACGGCATCACCAGTCTTTGGATTTCGACCTAAACGTGGAGCACGAAAGTGCAAAGAGAAACTTCCAAAGCCGCGAATTTCAATTCGCTCTCCATTGGATAAAGAATTACTCATCATTTCAATAGTATGTTTTACCGCAAGCTCAACATCTTTAACAGGAAGATGTTTTTGCTTTTTAGCGAGACGCTCAATTAATTCGGCTTTAGTCATTTTAAATTCTCAAAATTTAATTTTCTTATATGGCTCAAAGACTTAAAGCCCTTGTCCATTTAATAAACAAAACCCATTATTAATCATTTTGCATTGTATTTCAATCACTTAGGCATTTATTTTTAAATTAATTGCTATATAGGCTTTTCCAAGCCTATAACTTTGCGTCGTGCATAAAAAAACCGACGCCTAAGCGTCGGTTTAATTCACATTAAGTTGTGATTCTAAATAATTGTTTTATAAGCAATTAATCAGATGAGGTCATCAAGTCTTTCAATTGATCACCTAAAGTTGAACCACCAGTTGAAGCCGATTGATAATCACGCATTGCTTCTTCTTCATCGTGACGATCTTTAGCTTTTACCGACAATGTAACCATACGAGTCTTGCGGTCTAAACCAACAAACTTCGCTTCAACTTCATCGCCCACTTTAAGAACTTTGCTTGCATCTTCAACACGATCAACAGAAAGATCTGATGCTTTAAGCTGGCCAATAATACCGTCGCCTAAATCAACCATTGCCGCTTTAGCATCAACTTCAGTAACAATACCTTTGATGATTGAGCCTTTAGGATTTGCTGCTAAGTAACCCGAGAACGGATCATTGCTTAACTGCTTAACACCTAAAGAAATACGCTCGCGCTCAGGATCGATGCTTAAGATTACGGCTTCAACATGGTCGCCCTTATTGTAGTTACGTACTGCTTCTTCATCAGGAATATCCCAAGAGATGTCAGACATATGAACCAAGCCATCAATGTTGCCAGGAAGACCAACAAATAAACCGAATTCAGTAATAGATTTAATATTACCTTCTATTTTGTCGCCTTTAGCGTATTGGCCAGAGAATTCATCCCATGGATTCGCAGCACATTGCTTCATGCCTAAAGAGATACGACGACGATCTTCGTCAATCTCAAGAACCATAACTTCTTTCTCATCACCAAGCTGTACAACTTTAGCTGGGTTAACGTTCTTATTAGTCCAATCCATTTCTGAAACGTGAACCAGACCTTCAACGCCGTCTTCAATCTCAACGAAACAACCGTAATCAGTAATGTTTGAAACTTTACCGAAAATTCGTGTGTTTGGTGGATAACGACGAGTAATGTTAGCCCAAGGATCATCACCTAATTGCTTCATGCCAAGTGATACACGGTTACGCTCTTTATCAAACTTAAGAACCACAACGTCGATTTCATCACCAACACTAACGATTTCAGAAGGATGACGTACACGTTTCCATGCCATATCCGTAATATGTAGAAGACCATCAATACCACCAAGGTCAACAAATGAACCGTAGTCAGTAAGATTTTTAACCACACCTTTAAGGCGAGTTCCTTCTTCCATAGTTTTAAGTAATTCATCACGTTCTGCAGAGTTTTCAAGCTCAAGTACAGCACGACGAGATACCACAACATTGTTGCGACGCTCATCAAGTTTGATTACTTTAAATTCGTGTTCTTTACCTTCTAAATATGAAGGATCGCGAATTGGACGTACATCTACCAATGAACCCGGTAAAAAAGCACGTACATGGTCAATATCAACCGTAAAGCCACCTTTAACGCGACTTGTAATAAGACCTTTGATTTTTTCGCTATTTTCAAAGGCATGTTCAAGAACTTTCCAAGTACGAGCGCGTTTAGCTTTTTCACGTGACAAACGTGTTTCACCAAAACCATCTTCAAGTGAGTCAAGAGCAACTTCTACGTCGTCTCCAACAGCAACTTCAAGTTCACCAGCTGCATTTTTGAATTGTGCAATTGGAATAACAGCTTCAGATTTTAGGCCCGCATGAACGACTACAAAGTCGTCTTGGATATCAACAACACTACCGATAATAATTTCACCGTTGTTAAACGATTGGTTGGCAATGCTTTGTTCAAATAGTTCAGCAAAAGATTCAGTCATAAAATAGTAGGAGCAGGATGCTCCACCTCAATAAAATGTATAAACGAAAGAGTCATCCGTTTTCTCTCGGGTTAAACAAAAAAAGTTCGCCTTATCCAAAGCGAACAAATGAAAATACTTTATATGGGAAAACTGGTATGAAACGAATTATATGAGACTACTTAAAGCTGATCTTTCACTAATCGTTCAACAATTCCCATCACTTCATCAATACCAATATTGGTGGTATCAATTTGAATGGCATCGTCGGCAGGTTTTAGTGGAGAACTACTGCGAGAGGCATCACGATCGTCTCGAGCCAATATGCCCGAGTAAAGCCCATCTATTTTAGCAGGAATCCCTTTCTGCTCCAACTGTTTGAAGCGTCTTTCCGCTCGCGCCCTAGCGCTTGCGGTGAGGTAAATTTTAAGAGCCGCCTCAGGGAACACGACAGTTCCCATATCTCGCCCATCAGCAATCAAACCCTGATCAGTTGCAAAGTCTCTTTGGCGCTGTAAAAGCGCCGCCCTAACTTCTGGAAAAACGGCTATTTTTGAAGCACGTTCACCAATGGCCTCTTCACGAATTGCCAGACTCACATCTTCACCATCCAGCAGAACTTGAGTTTCGCCACCTTGTGATTCAATACTAAAAGCCACAGGTAAGTTAGTCGATACCTCGGTCAGAGCTGATACCTCAGTGTGTTCAATATTCAATCGCTGAGAATGCAGAGCAACTAGTCGATATATAGCACCCGAATCTAATAAATTCCAAGCCAAAGAACCAGCTAACAAACGAGAGACTGCACCCTTGCCTGAGCCACTAGGTCCGTCAATGGTAACTATTTTTTTATTCTTAATATCAGTCATTTATAGCAAGTATTTAATCTAATTAATAATTAAAATTCGAGTGTCACATTAAAACATTTACCGAGTTAAAGCTTGCAAATCCAGCATGAAATTTGGCCATGAAACAGCAACAGCATCTACGTCATCCAAATGAATTCCAGCTGGTGAACACAGTCCAGCAACAGCGCCAGTCATGGCCAATCTATGGTCATGCTCAACAGTCCAATTTGATGGCTCATCCAGAGCTTTAAGGCTATCTTTGCCACGAACAATAGCCCCATCATTTTGAGTGATTTCACAATCTATTCCAGCTGCTTTAAGGTTATCAATCATCAAAGCAAGACGATCACTTTCTTTAACGCGTAATTCGCCCAAACCTTCAAATATACTATCACCTTCAGCCAAGGAAGCAGCAAGCATGAGCACTGGAATTTCATCCACCATATTCACAACATCGGCCGGTTTTATATTTGCTGCTTTGAGTTTTTTTCCCTGAATGCGCAAATCTGCAACAGGCTCTTCACCAAAGAATCGAGCATTTTGAATTTCAATACTTGCATCCATTTGTCGTAAGGCCTTGAGTAAACCGGTTCTACCTGGATTCATACCAACCTCTGGAAGCGTTACATCACTGCCCTCAAGCAAACTTGCTGCCACCATAATAAAGGCCGCACTTGATGGATCAGCTGGAACATTAATTTCACAAGCCGCTAGTTTTTGGCCGCCTTGGATAATGACTCGGTTTTCTCCAGTCTCAGTATTTTTTTTCGAACGCAGCTCTACACCGAAACTAGGCAACATTTTTTCTGAATGATCCCTACTAGTTTGGGGCTCAACTAAAACCGTCGTGCCCTCGGCCTGTAAGCCAGCAAGTAATACACAAGATTTTATTTGAGCACTAGATACTGGAGAGTGGTATTCAATGGCTTTTAAGTTACCACCATCTATTTCTATAGGCGGTTTGCCTTCTTTGGTATTTACAATAGCGCCCATGCCACGCAATGGAACAGCAACTCGCTCCATTGGACGTTTATTAAGAGACTCATCACCAGATAAAGACACTTTAATGCCTTGTCCTGCTATTGCTCCACACAGCAAACGCATACCTGTACCCGAATTTTGGCAGTCGATTAAGCCGTTTTCAGGTGCCGTGAAACCTTTACCACCTACTCCACGCAGAACCACTTGTGTTTCAGTTCTAGAAACGAGCTCAGCACCCAATGATATAACTGCTGCCAATGTTGCTTCTGCATCGGCAGAGTTCAAAGGATTATTTACTGTAGTTACCCCTTCGGCCATTGCACCAAAAATGTAAGCCCTCTGAGTAATTGACTTATCACTGGGCACACGTAAAACACCTTTAAGCGGCTTATTATTTTGCTTGATTACTGCTGTATTTTTTTGCGACAAGGTTTTGCCTTTATTTATTTAAGATTTTCTTTAAAGCTTTTATAAAGAATTCATTTTCTTCCGGTAAGCCAATACTGATACGTAAGTGATTAGGCAAACCATAATTACCTACTGGACGAACAATAACACCAGCTTTAAGTAAGTCTTGATTTAAACCAGAAGCATCTTGTTTCATATCAACAAGTAAGAAATTCGTTGCACTAGGAATAACACCTAAACCCATAGCACTTAACTCTGCTTTTAAATAAATTTTGCCCTGTTCGTTCAACTCCACTGATTTTTTTAAATAATCCGAATCGCCAAGAGCTGTTTGAGCGGCTAGTAAGGCTAGGGAATTCACATTAAACGGTGGACGTATACGGTTTAGAAGGTCTGCCACATCAGGATGAGATAAGGCATAACCAACTCTAAAGCCCGCTAAGCCATAAGCCTTTGAAAATGTTTTTGTTACTACCAGATTAGGATACTTTCCCAACCATTGCGAAGTGTCTGGAACATCTTGATTAGTTACGTATTCGGTATAAGCTTCGTCGACAACCACAATACAGGTGTCGGGAACATTAGAGACAAAAGTTTCTAAATCAGCAGAGCCCACCCAAGTGCCAGTTGGATTATTTGGATTGGCAACAAAGACCACACGTGTATTCTCATCAATCAAAGCCGCTAAAGCAGCTAAATCATGCCCCAAAGGCTGGTCATGCTTAGGTGAGTTTGCTGGTGCAATTTTTGCAGTTGCACCAACCGACTGCGTAGCGATTGGGTAGACAGCAAAGCCATATTGTGAAAATACTGCATTAGTATCAGGACTTAAGAAAACTTGGGCAAGAAACACTAAAACATCGTTTGAGCCATTACCAAGAGTAATTTGATTTGGCTTAACCTTATGCTTCACTGCCAATAAATCTTTTAGTTCATAGCCAGACGCGTCTGGGTAACGAGCTTGCTCTTTAAGAGCTCCAGCAACTGCAGCTTCCACCGCTTTACTTGGGCCCAAAGGGTTTTCATTAGAAGCAAGTTTAACAATATGATCCAAACCTAGCTCACGTTGTAACTCGGATACCGGCTTCCCAGGTATATAGGCTTTCAGCTCACGAACACCAGCTTGAGCAAGTTTAGAAAAATCTATCATAGTCTTGATTCAAATTATTTTATTAATAGTCAACATTATAACCAGCAATTTTTAGTTATTGCCGATCATTTATCATTTGGACGTTGGTAAGTAAAGCGTTCGTCAATACACTGAGGTACGGAGTAAGCATCTAAGCCAGTCACTGTTGCGACCTCAGCTTTGGCTATATCAATTAATCCATCATCATGCAGTAGGTTCTCAGCTAAATATATACCTTGAATTTCACCCACCATTAAAATGACATCATTAGCTTTAATATGGTATTCCTCAATATATTTCATAGCTATCTGAACAGGCGCGCCCGCAACAAAAGGTACAGAAAAATCAGCTTTATACTCTTCTTGTAAATCGGTTTTTGAAAACTCAGACACGCCGGCAGGGTATTTTGCAGAGGTGTGATGAGCATCCGCTAAAATATTTTTGTGAACATGGTTGATACTGTACTCACCTGTTGCACGAATATTGGTATAAGTATGTCTCGGCACAGTGGTTGGCCTAATGGTAAACCCCAATAATGCAGGATCTGACCCCAAATGCACTACTGAGCTAAACACTGCCACGTTAGTTTCACTTTCAGGTGAATGCGTCACAATCAAATTTGCCGGCTTGTATCCCGTGCTGCTATTAATTAAATTAATGCGAAAAAGCTTATTCAGCTTATTGATGTCTTGATTAGAAAAATACTGCATACCAATAAACTCTACAACTTTTGTTAAACTAACTTAGATTAAATTGAGCGAACTTTCAAAACACCTTTTATTCCGGCAATCTTAGCAATCACATCTTCAGGCACATCGCCTTCAACATCAATCACGGTATAAGCAATATCACCACGAGACTTATTAAGTAAGTCAACGATGTTTAAGTTAGCATCCGCAAGAATTGTTGTGATCTGTCCAACCATGTTTGGAATATTGGCATTTGCTACGGTAATTCTTTGGCCGCCATTTCTTGGCATAATAGCTTCAGGAAAATTCACAGAATGGCGAATATTGCCGTTTTCTAAGTACTCACGAATATTTTCAGCCACCATCACCGCACAATTAGTTTCAGCTTCTCCAGTAGACGCACCTAAATGCGGCAAAGCAATAACACGAGCGTGATTCTTACGATCATTAATTGGAAAATCAGTAACGTAATAACGTAAAGTCTTAGCATCTAAGCGTGCAAATAAAGCATCTTCATCCACAATACCATCACGAGCAAAGTTAAGCACAACGGCATCATCTTTTAATAACTTAATACGCGACTCACTAATAAGATTCTTTGTTGCTTCAATTAAAGGCACATGAACCGTTACTAAATCAGCACGACTGCATAAGTCATCCAAACTAACGGCTTGCTCAACACCAGCTGACATATTCCAGGCATTACTCACTGTAATACTTGGATCAAAACCGATAACACGCATCCCTAAGCCTAAAGCAGCATTAGCAACTTCAACACCAATAGCGCCCAAACCAACAACGCCTAATGTTTTACCTGGAAGCTCATAACCTACATATTGCTTTTTACCAGCTTCCACGGCTTTCTTAAGCGCATCGCCTTCAAGCTCCAACTCTTTAACATACTGCCAAGCTCCAGTTACATTACGTGCGGCTAAAAGAATACCGGCAAGAACTAGCTCTTTAACTGCATTTGCATTGGCGCCAGGCGCGTTAAGTACAGGAATGCCTAGTTTACCCAAGGCTTCAACTGGAACATTATTGACTCCAGCACCGGCACGCCCAACAATTTTTACAGTGTCAGGAATATCCATGCCATGCATTTTAAAAGAACGCAGCATAATCGCATCAGGATGTGTAAACTCAGAAGCGACTTCGTATTGCTCACGAGGCAAACGGTTCATGCCTTCTGCAGCGATATTATTTAAGGTTAGTACTTTATAAGTCATGATCGAACTCTCGATTAAATTTTAATTTTTTAAATATGGATTACGTTTTGAAGATCGCCACTGAATCTTTGATTCCTCGCGATGACAAACAATTTAGCTGTCATTGCGAGGAGCAGCGCGACGCGGCAATTTCTCTATTTATGTGAGTATTTATTTACCCGTGCGACTTCTCAAACTCGGCCATAAAGTCAACCAAAGCTTGCACACCAGTTAAAGGCATAGGGTTATAAATACTTGCACGCATGCCACCTACCGAACGATGACCTTTTAAATTAGTTAAACTTGCTTTGCCAGCAAGCTCTAAAAATTTATCATCAAGTTCTGGCGTAGCTAAAGTGAAAGGAACATTCATACGTGAACGAGCATTCACAGCAACTGGGTTAGCGTAGAAATCTGAATTATCAATAGCTGAATAAAGTAATTGAGCTTTTTTCGCATTCAAATCACCGATTGCACTCACTCCACCCTGCTCCTTCAACCATTTAAAAACCTTACCAGCCATATACCAACCAAAAGTTGGTGGCGTGTTAGACATAGAACCAGCTGCATCCATCGCCTTGTAATTAAATACAGGAGAAATATTCTGGCCAGCTCTTTCTAATAAGTCTTTACGTACGATGACGATAGTTAATCCAGCTGGACCAATATTCTTTTGAGCGCCAGCGTAAATGATGCCGTATTTACTCACATCAATTTCTTGCGAAAGAATTGATGAAGACATATCAGCAATCAACAAACGGTTACCTACATCTGGAGTTCCAGAAAATTCAACTCCGTGAACAGTTTCATTACTACAAATATGTACATACTCAGAGTTATCGCTTAAGTTCCAAGCAGCAACTTCAGGAACTTGAGTGAACTTAGACGCAGAAGTATCAGCCGCTACATTCACATTAACAAAAGTCTTTGCTTGTGATGCTGCTTTTTTACTCCACTGGCCAGTTACAATATAATCTGCAGTGTCAGTTGCTTGACAAAGGTTTTGAGGAACTAAAGAAAACTGACTCGTTGCACCACCCTGTAAAAACAATACAGAATATTCATCAGAAATACCCATTAGTTCCCGAAGATCTTTTTCAGCCGTTTCGGCAACCTCAACAAAAGTCTTGGAGCGATGGCTGTGCTCCATTACGGAAATTCCAGTACCCTGGAAATCTAAAAGTTCGGCTTGAACTTCGGTTAAAACGCTTTCAGGAAGAGTTGCAGGACCAGCACTAAAATTATAAACACGCATGATTTAATCGGCTTCTTGTGTTGAATTACCGTTATTTACAGTAGATTTTTCGGCAAAAGAAAAAGCCTGAAATTTGTTCAATTTCGGCCAAAGGGATCGTTAAAACGACTGTATGAATGATACAGGTTTATTTGGTGTTTTTCTTGTGGAATTTATCATGAATCACAAGCAAATAGATTCATGCAATCTATAAAACTATTGGCTAACTTATAAACACTATTAGCTATTAATGACTTTGTAGCATCATATATTTATATCTGTCATCAATAAGAAAAAAACCCATCAAAGGATGGGCTTTTTTAAAAGAACGCTAGACCCCCAGTCAAGCTGAGGGATTCGAGCTAGGGACAATTAATTTTCTCACTCTTCGGAATCATCTCCCGCTTCGGTTTCAAGTGTTACTACGTCTTCATCTTCAATTTCAGCAGCTTCGATTTTCTCTAGTCCAACCAAAGCATCACCCTCGTCTACACGAATGAGACGTACACCTTGAGTGTTTCGCCCAACGATTGAGATACCAGCAACCTTAGTACGAATCAAAGTGCCGTTAGCGGTAATAATCATACAACCGTCAGCGTCTTTTACTTGAACTGCTCCAACCAAGTCACCATTACGCTCAGAAACCTTAATCGCAATCATACCTTGACCGCCACGATTTTTAGCCATGAAGTCAGCGTGCTTAGTACGTTTGCCGTAACCGTTTGCACAAGCTAATAGAATTTCACCTTCTTCTTCAACCACGATAAGCGAAATAACTTTTTGCTCGTCTTTAAGTCGAATGCCACGTACACCTGCAGCCGTTCTACCCATTGGACGTACTTTATCTTCAGGGAAACGAATTGCTTTACCACTACTAGCGAATAGCATAATGTCTTGTGAGCCGTTAGTAACAGCAACATCAACTAATGTATTGTCATCGCGTAATTCAATGGCTTTCAGACCTGTAGCACGCGGACGTGCAAATGCCGAAAGTTGTGTTTTCTTAACCGTGCCATTTGAAGTAGCCATGAAGACATATTCTTCTTCACTGAATTCACGAATAGGCAATACCGCATCAATGCTTTCATCTTTTTCTAAAGGAAGCAGATTCACAATCGGCTTACCTCTAGCGCCGCGACTAGCAATTGGTAATTCATACACCTTAAGTGTATAAACTTTACCTAAGCTTGAGAAACATAAAAGATTATCATGTGTACTCGCGACAAATAATTTATCGATGTAATCTTCATCTTTAGTTTTAGTTGCTGATTTACCTCGCCCACCTCTACGCTGAGCTTGATAATCAGTTACCGGCTGAGCCTTGGCATAACCTTCCTTAGATAAAGTAACTACTACGTCTTCTTCAGTAATTAAATCGGTGATACTTAAATCAAGATGGTTATTAAGGATAACGGTACGGCGCGGATCAGCATACTCTTCAGAAATTGCAATTAACTCTTGATGAATAACTTGCGATAAACGCTCACGACTACCTAAAATATCTAATAAATCCTTAATAACAGCAAGAATTTCTGCATATTCATTAACAATTTTATCTTTTTCTAATCCGGTTAGACGATGTAAGCGTAAATCCAAAATCGCCTGCGCTTGCATTTCTGTTAGGTGGTATTTACCTTCAATTAAGCCAAAGCCTTCACCAATTTCATCAGGACGAGTTACTACATCGCCCGCGCGCTCAAGCATTTCAGCAACTAAGTCAGGTGCCCACGCAGCAGCAACTAATTTAACCTTAGCTTCAGCTGGAGTGGCTGCTGACTTAATCAGAGCAATAACTGGATCGATATTGTTTAAAGCAATCGCCAACCCTTCAAGAATATGTGCACGCTTTCTGGCTTTGGCTAAATCGAAAATAGTTCGGCGAGTTACCACTTCACGTCTATGACGTAAGAAGACTTCAAGAATATCTTTTAGGTTAAGTAGACGCGGCTGACCGTCAACCAGTCCAACCATATTGATACCAAACACATGTTGTAAAGGCGTTTGCTTATAAAGATTATTAAGCACCACATCAGCAACTTCACCACGACGTAACTCGATATATACACGCATACCATCTTTGTCAGACTCATCGCGTAATTCAGTAATGCCCTCAATTTTTTTGTCTTTAACTAAAACCGCAATTTTTTCGATTAAGCGAGCTTTGTTAACTTGATATGGTAATTCGGTAATGATAATAGCTTGCTTATCAGCTTTGCCTGTTTCTTCAATATGCGTTTTAGCACGAATATAGATTCTACCTCTACCCGTATGATAAGCCTCATAAATACCTTTAGCGCCATTAATGAAACCGGCCGTTGGGAAATCAGGACCAGGTACATACTCCATTAACTCGGCAATAGTGCTGTCAGGCTTATCTATCAAAGCAATACAAGCATCGATAATTTCTTTGAGGTTATGAGGAGGAATATTGGTAGCCATACCTACAGCAATACCAGAAGAGCCATTAATCAATAGAGTTGGAACTCGAGTGGGTAAAACCGCAGGCTCCCATTCTGACTCATCATAGTTAGGTATGAAATCAACCGTTTCTTTTTCTAAATCAGCTAGCAATTCATGAGCAATTTTTGCCATACGTACTTCGGTGTAACGCATAGCTGCCGGAGAATCACCGTCAACAGAACCAAAGTTACCCTGACCGTCGATAAGCATGTGGCGCATTGAAAATGGCTGAGCCATACGAACCATTGTGTCATATACCGCAGTATCACCATGTGGATGATATTTACCAATCACATCACCAACAACACGGGCTGATTTTTTGTAAGCTTTATTGTAATCATTGCCGAGAACTTTCATGGCATATAGAACACGCCTGTGTACTGGCTTTAGACCATCGCGAACATCTGGTAGAGCTCGTCCTACAATCACGCTCATGGCGTAATCGAGATAGGACTGTTTCATCTCATCTTCAAGGGCAATCGGGAGGACTTCTTTAGCGAAACTTGGCTTCTCGTTTTCGGTCATTTTTTATCCGTTTTTTAGTCAATTTTTACACTAGTTTTTTCAGCCTAATTCTTAGGCATCCCATAACTCAAAATTGGTGTTTTTTTATTCGTAAGAAAATTTTGTTTTTATAAACAAAAACAGGCGCTTATGGAAGATTCTTAAGTACCTGTTTAGATTGAATTTTATCTTACTAATTTAGCGGTTGATTATAACAAAAAAACGCCTCTCTCGTACGAGTAAATTAAGATTAGAGGATATAAATAACCACACTGATTTCTAATGAAAAAACACCTTAAACCTATGCGGAGAACCACACCGAAATAGCATTATTAAACTCACCATTACCATTCGATTTTGCAATACCTTTTTCAGTTACAATCGCATCAATCAAATTAGCAGGTGTAACATCAAATACTGGGTTATGAAAATTCAATTTTTCTGGAGCATCGGCCTGACTCGCAGCTCGCCACAGTTCACCTGTTTCTCTCTCTTCAATTGTGATTAAGTTTCCAGACCCGAGCGCCATATCAATTGTAGTTGTGGGAGCCGCAACCATAAATTTTACTCCATGGGCTTTAGCCAACAAGGCCAAAGAATAGGTGCCAATCTTATTTGCCGTGTCACCATTAGCTGCAATTCTGTCGGCGCCGACAATTACCCAATCAATTTTTTTAGTCTTCATTAACAATGCCGCTGCTGAATCAGCCTGCAAAGTACATGGAATATTTTCCCTTAATAATTCCCATATTGTTAAACGCGAACCTTGCAACCAAGGACGAGTTTCATTAGCATAAACATGCTTCAAATTTCCTTTACCCCATGCCGTACGAATAACTCCAAGCGCTGTTCCATGACCTCCTGTGGCTAAAGCACCAGTATTACAATGAGTAAGTACATTGGCTTCTTTAGGCAATAAGGAAGAACCAAATTCACCGATTGCAAGATTCATTCGGTAGTCTTCTTGATGAATAGCTTTAGCTTCATTTAAGGCAAGTGTAAAAGCTCGTGATGGGCTTGCAGCACTTTTTAGCACAGTTTGCATGCGCTCTAGGGCCCAAAACAAATTAACTGCTGTAGGGCGTGATTGTGCTAGTAACTCTAGATCTTTATTCAATTTGCCACGCCAATCAGCATTGGTCGACTTTGCAAGCTGCATACAAGCCAAGGCTACGCCGTAAGCAGCAGTAATTCCAATTGCAGGAGCCCCTCTTACCATCATATCGCTAATAGCTCTTGCAGTAGCTTCAGGAAACTCATGCGTCCACCAAACTTCTTTATCAGGCAATAAACGCTGATCCAATAACTCTAGACAGTTATTTTTCCAACGTATGGGTGAAAAATCAGAATACATAAATAAATTTAATGAAAAATTAAGCTTCTTTCAAATATTCCCTAAACGCAATATAGTCATTAGCCATATCTATCGCTAGACTTTGCTTATCTTCGACTTTTGCTATCGCAGGAGGTAAATCAACAATAATACCCTGCTCTGTTAGGACTTCTAAAAATTTTGCAGGATGAGCGGTACCCAAAGTTGCCACATTTTCCCATTCACGACTGGCAAATATGCCTAAAGCAGTATGTGGATCAGCTAGGTAACCATTTGAATGTAAAATTTTAACCGCTGCTTTGGTTTGTGTATCCGTGACGGATTTTGAAAAAATAGTTTGGTTAAATTTAAAACCATAAGCACGTGCAAGATACTCAACTCGTGGGAAATTATTTGGCTGCGCTACATCCATCGCATTGGTTACAGTTGCTATCGTTGGATTTGGTGCCCACGTACCATCTTGTAAAAAACGCGGCACGGTATCGTTAGCATTGGTTGCTGCCATAAATTTTTGCAAAGGCAAGCCCATAACTTTAGCAATAAGTCCTGCTGTTAAGTTGCCAAAATTACCACTAGGCACACACACATTATTTACTTGAGGGTGCTGAGCTATTATTTCAAAGTAATAACAAACTTGAGCCAGCAAACGTGCAATATTTATTGAATTTGCTGAACTGATTGGAACCGCTTCACGTAATTTCTCGTCTGAAAAAGCTTGCTTGACCAAGGCTTGGCAAGCATCAAAATCACCGTCTACCGCAAGAGTTTCAATATTATAACCAAGCGTACTGAATAGTTTTTCTTGTAAGGGAGCAACTTTACCTTTGGGATAAAGAATAATCACGCGTACATTATCCACGGCATAAAAAGCATGCGCCACGGCCGCACCAGTATCTCCCGAGGTAGCAGTTAATATGGTTGTGTCATTTGAGCCTAATACTTTACTCAAACAACGCGCTAAAAACCGTGCTCCAAAATCTTTAAATGCTAATGAAGGCCCATGAAACAACTCAAGTACATGTTGATTTTTACTTTCATTAACACTCTCAAGTTTAATTTCAAAATTAAATGCGTCATGAACGATTTCTTTGACTTCATCGTAATCGAATTCTGGTGCAAGATATGGCGCCAAAATTTCAACACTACGCTCTGCAAAGGGCATATTAAGCAGCTCAATTATACGCCGATCAAAAAATTCAGGAATTTCAGTAGGCATAAATAAGCCCTGCTTATTGCCTAAGCCCAGCTGAATCGCTTCACTAAAACTTACTATTTGAGACGGTTCTTTTAGATTAAAATATTGCATATACACTGCTTCAATTCATTATGTTAGCTATCTGTAAAGCCTATCGAGTAGGCCGCTCTTATATTTGTCGCGCGCCTTGGTGATCGCAATTTGCCAACACAACAAAACCATTGTCTTGGCAGTATTCTTTTTCTAGATATTCTTTGACAGCTTCTTTATCAATAGAGTCATCCACAATTGCAAATATTGTCGGTCCAGAGCCAGAAATTCCGCTCGCCAAGACCTTGTACTTATTCTGGAGGGTTCTTGTAACTTCATCAAAATATGGTAAAAATGGGCTACGATATGGCTCGGCTATCAAGTCTTGAACATTGCATGCTGCTCTTGCTAATTCATTTTGGTGAAGCGCATCTACAAAATGTGCCAGATATTGCATCTGTTGAATCACGATTGAACGAGGGTAGGTATCAGGCAAAGCCTGTCGCGCTTGTGCAGTGGGCACATCAACACCAGAATATGCCAAAATTAATGACCACTCTTTGGGCCACGGCAATACCGATGTTTTACTACAAGCTGAATCACATAAACGTAATCCACCTAAATAAGTTGGCGCAATGTTATCGTAATGCACACTACCACTAGCACCTGCTTCACACTGCCCCATAAGTTCTAGTAAATCTAACTCACTTAGCGGTTTATTGTAAAAGTCATTTAAAGCCATACATGAGGCGACCACTGATGTTCCACTTGAACCCAAGCCCGAACAAATTGGTAGCTTTTTATTTAAAGTGAGCTTTACCGTCTGAATTGTAACTTGAGTATTTTGCTCAATATATTGATTAAATTTTTCTAAAGCCGTCCACACCAAATTATCTTTTGGCTCACAAGTCAATACATGTGCGTAATCACCCTCAATATGTAAAGCATTTTCATCCGCTAACTCAACACTAACCACATCACCGAGGTCCTGTTGCTTGCTAGTAACCGCCAGGCCAAGCAAATCAAAGCCAACAGATACATTACCTATAGAAGCTGGTGCAAAAATTGATATTTTTTTCATGTCAGTAATATGTTCATTTATTTATCTATCAGCTGGGCCGCGAATTGTTCTTAGAATGTCACCAAACACGCCAGCAGCTGTTACGGCAGCACCGGCTCCATAACCACGTAAAACTAATGGGATTGGATTGTAGTAGCTGGTATTTAGAACTAATACGTTTTCTCCATCTCGTACGCCAGCTAGTGGATCACTTGCTAATACGGCTTCAATACCAACATGACATTTACCATCTTTTAAACTGCCCACATAGCGTAAAATTTTATTTCCTGACTTCGCAGCGTCTATACGTTTTTGAATATCATCATTTAAATTAGGTAGCGCAACTAACATTTCTTCTACACTCAAGTCATTAAAACTTGCAGGAGTTAAGGCCTCAACACTAATATCCGCCAGTTCCATTTGCAAACCCACTTCTCTTGCAATGATAAGTAGCTTACGTGCCACATCCATTCCTGATAAATCATCACGTGGGTCAGGCTCGGTGAAACCCATCTCTTTAGCTTTAAGGACAGCATCTGAAAAACTCAAGCCGTCTTGTAATAAGCCCATGATTAACGACAAAGAACCAGAAAGAATTCCTTGGAAGCCCTGTAAAGTATCACCAGATCGAATTAAGGACTGCAAATTATCTAATAACGGCAAACCTGCGCCCACATTAGTTTCATAAAGAAACTTTCTAAAATTATTGTTTGCCGCTGTACGCATTTCTTGATAGTAAGCTTGTGAATCGGTATTGGCTTTTTTATTCGCAGCAACTACGTGAAAGCCAGCATTTAAAAAGTTTGCATATTGCAGGCCTAATTCCGGGTTACTAGAGCAGTCAACAATTACTGGATTTAACAAGCCATATTTCTGCTGCAAGGCGATTACATCAGCAAATGTATAAGTATCACCATTGTTTTCAACTTGCTCTTTCCAATGTTCTAAATCAATACTCTCGGCAGAATGTAAAAGTTTGCGACTATTTGCAATCGCCCTTACCCGTAAACCAATTTGTTGTTTTTTAAGTGATTCTTGCTGACGTTGGATTTGTGCCAACAACTCTGTGCCAACATTACCGCAGCCCAAAAGGATAACGTCCACTGGTAATAGTTCGCTAAAAAAAGCCGCATGCGTGGCCTTGACTGCTAAAGGAGCAACTTTATGATCTACCACAACGGCAATTGCGCTTTCGGTTGAGCCTTGAGCAAGAATTTCTACATTGATTCGAGCTGAGGCAATAGCTTGTAAAAATCGTGCCGCTAAACCTCGTTGATGTTTCATACCATCACCAACCAATGAAACCACAGAACGACGATGTTGTAATTGAATAGGCTCAACTAAATGTTGTTCCAACTCAAAAAAGAATTCTATATCTAATGCTTTCTTAGCTTGCTCAGAATCTTCCGATGCTACGCATAAAGTTAAACTATATTCACTAGACGATTGCACAATTAGCAATATAGAAATATCTTGCCTAGCTAGCGCATCCGAAACGCGTCTAGCAAAACCAACCATGCCGCGCAGCCCCATACCTTTTAAAGTTACAACACTGACATTATCTAAGTGAGTAACGCCTTTAACTTTCTTTTCGCTATCCAAAGAAGGCTCTGCATGTACTAAAGTGCCTTTTTCTTCTGGTTTTTCAAAATTTTTAATTTCACAATTAATCTTATGTAGAGTCAAAGGCAGCAAGGCTTTGGCATTAATTACTTTTGCACCAAAATAAGACAACTCCATCGCCTCGGTATAACTAACCTCATGCAGAAGTTGGCTATTTGGAACAATGCGTGGATCCGCAGTGTAAATGCCATCTACATCTTTCCAAATTTGGCAACTAACTGCGGATAAAGAAGCTGCAATACCTGCTGCAGAATAATCTGAACCGTTACGCCCTAGAGTTACGATGGTGTTATCAGCAGAACTTGCCACAAAGCCTGGAATCACAACAACTTCGGTTTGATCTAAAATTGCTGCCTGTAGGTGTTTGCGAGTTTTTTCAACATCAAAGCTGGCACTTAATGGAGATCGAGTAGCAGTTTCTTCACTGGCTTTTATCAACTCAGGATTTCCCCATTGAACAATTAGTCCTCGTTTAGACAAAATTGCAGCCAGAATTTGACTAGACAGCAGCTCACCAACTACTAAAATTTCAGCACGAGTCGTATCAGGATAACGTCCCAACATACGGATACCATTGAGCTTCTGAGCAATCTCAGCCATGTTTTGCGCAATAGTTTCAAGTAATACTTTAGCAACTTGCTCAGGTAATTTAAGAGAAGCAATACAATCTTTATGCAATTGATGTAAATCATCTAATAAATTACTAAAATCATCATCGCTAGTTAAGGCAACTCGAATGCAATTTTCTAAAGCATCTGTTACACCATATAAAGCAGAAGTGATTACTGCTACACGATGTTGTGGACGCTGTGATTGCACAATATCAGCTATTGCATGCAGTGAAGTGGCCTCTCTAAGTGCAGAGCCGCCGAATTTTTGTACTAACCAAGTGTTAGGATTTGAGTTCTTATCAGACATTATTATTGAACAACTTCGTAAAACATAAAGCAAAAAAAAGAGACATGCGCATGTCTCAGTGGGTTTGATTTTTTAAGGACTATAATTAGCAAATTCAATGGCATAAATAGCTAAAAGACCGTACAACAGACTATAATTCGCTTAAGGATAATTGTCCATTAAATAAAACCCTATTTAACAAAATTTGTAGCGCGATAAAACAACTAGAGATTTGCACCTAAAGAATATATAAATTCATGATTGATACATTAATAAACGCACGCTGGGTTTTACCAGTAGCTCCCGAGTTCAAAGTCCTTGAAAATCACTCCATTGCAATCGAACATGGAAGGATAATTGATCTTTTGCCAATTGATGAAGCAGCTGAAAAATACTCTGCAAGACACATTATTGAGAGATCCAATCACGTGGTCATGCCGGGCCTGATTAATGCTCATACACATATCGCAATGAGTTTATTCCGTGGCTTAGCCGATGACCTACCTTTAATGACTTGGTTAAACGACCATATTTGGCCTGCCGAAGCGAGTCAAATAAATCCCGAGTTCATGCGCTTAGGCACACAATTAGGAATCGCAGAGATGTTAAAGTCAGGTACCACTTGTTTCCATGATATGTATTTTTATCCAGATGTGGTGGCACGAACAGCCTCAGACTTGGGCATGCGAGCCACCGTTGGAATGATTGTGATTGATTTTCCAAGTGCATGGGCCAGTAACGCCGATGAGTATTTTGAAAAAGGTTTAGCTGTTTCTGACGAATACAAAACGGACCCATTAATTTCAACCGTGTTTGCACCACATGCACCCTACACCGTTAATGATGATAATTTTAAACGTATTGTTGCTACAGCATATGAATTAGAAAAACCTATTCATATACATTTACATGAAACTGAATCTGAAGTTTCCGATAGTGTAGAAAAAACCGGGCAAAGACCAATGCAGCGCATGGAAAATTTAGGCGTACTCTCTCCTGATTTAATTGCGGTGCACATGACTGAACTTTCTGATGAGGAAATTGAAAAACTTGCCCATAATGGTGTAAACGTTGTGCACTGTCCTGAGTCCAATATGAAATTAGCTTCAGGTTTTTGTCCAGTAGACAAATTGATTAAAGCCGGAGTAAATGTTGCTCTAGGCACTGATGGTGCAGCGAGTAACAATGATCATGACATGTTAGGCGAAATGCGTAGCGCTGCAATGCTGGCCAAGGTGGTTGCAAAAGATGCAACTGCTGTAAGTGCACAAACGGCTATTGAAATGGCAACAATTAATGGAGCCAAAGCACTTGGACTTGGCGACGAAATTGGTAGTTTAGAAGTTGATAAGTGGGCCGATATTTGTTGCATTGATCTATCAGCATTAAATACACAACCAGTGCATAATCCCGTTTCACAAATTGTTTATTCTGCCAGTGCAAGTCAGGTAAGTGACGTTTGGGTAGCAGGTAAACATTTATTAAATCAGAAACTTTTGACTAATTTAGATGAAGCCGAACTGAGTGAAGATGTACAAAAATGGCATTCTAACTTTACAGAGTCACCATAATTATGAAGAACGCACAACAAAACTTTGATCCCAATGAACTCGCTAAATTTAATGACTTAGCAGCCAAATGGTGGGACAAAACAGGCGATTTCAAACCTTTGCATGAAATCAATCCTTTACGTTTAAATTACATCAATACTCGTCGACCGCTACAAGGCTTAAAAGTCTTAGATGTTGGCTGCGGCGGTGGCATTCTTACAGAATCCATGGCACAACTAGGTGCTGAAGTTACTGGTATTGACATGGGCGATAAAGCATTGAATGTTGCCAAACTGCATCGCTTAGAATCAGATTTGGATATTAATTACCAATTAATTACAGCTGAAGAGTTTGCCTTAGAGAATGCACAAGCCTTTGATGTGGTCACTTGTTTAGAAATGCTAGAACACGTACCTGATCCTGGCTCAGTAATTTCCGCCTGCAAAGATATGGTCAAAAAAGACGGCGACGTTTTCTTTTCTACCATTAATCGCAATCCAAAAGCCTTTTTATTCGCTGTTGTCGGAGCTGAATATGTATTAAACATGCTACCAAAAGGCACACACAGCTATGAAAAATTTATAAAGCCATCTGAACTCAATCGTTGGGCTTTAACAGCTGATTTAAAGTTACAAGATATTACAGGCATGCATTACGACCCCATTGCTAGATTATATTCTCTAGGTGATGGCGTTGATGTTAATTATTTAGCTCACTACCGAATTGCTTAAGCAACAGAGCACATTATTTTGAGCATAAACAAAAAACCGAAAAAACCAATCACTGGTGTTCTTTTTGATTTAGATGGAACCCTGCTCGATACTTCGCCCGATATGATTCATGCCTTGAACTTGGTTCTTAATAATTATGACTTTCCAAGCGTAGAAATATCTGCAGCACGTTCTTGTGTTTCATATGGTGCCAACGCCCTTCTTGAGTTTGGTTTTGGAGAAGCCTGGAAAAAATTTGATGCTCTAAAATTACGCAAAGAATATTTAGAGACCTACGCTGATAATATTTATCAAGACACATCAGTCTTTGATGGTTTTAATGAGTTAATCGAACATTTCACTCACGATAATATTAAGTGGGGCATAGTGACTAATAAGCCCGCCTATCTCACAGTGAGTTTGCTGGAACATATTGATGAACTTAAAGGCAGGCAATGTTTAATTGCAGCCGACACAATGCCAAATCGTAAGCCCTACTCTTCAGGCGTGTTATTGGGTGCAAGTGAGATTGGAACCGCTCCACAACATACCGCCTATGTAGGAGATTGTATACGTGATATTGAGGCAGCCAATTATGCCGATATGTACAGCGTTGCAGCCGGATATGGTTTTGTACGTGATGGAGATTCGCATTATGATTGGGGCGCTGATGCTCATATTGATTCATTGCACGAACTAAAAGACCTTATTAAGTAATAAATGAATTTTTCAGAAATAACCCTGACACCAAATTTACTGATTGCCCTAGGTATTGGTTTATTAGTAGGCCTACTCTTAGGTTTACTTATTCGAAGTCTTTATGCTACTAAGACGCTCAGTGTTGAAAAAGAAAAACGCATAATCGCAGAAGCCAAACTTAAAAGCCAAGACGATTTAGATGAGGAACGTGATAACGCCTTAGAGCTTGCTAGAGAGCAATTAGAAAATGCTTTTCATGATCTTGCCAATCAATCGCTAACAAAAAACAATAATCAATTTTTACAACTCGCCACACAAAAACTAAATAACCAGCAGCAATATGCGAGTTCTGATTTAGAAAAACGTCAACTTTCAATTCAAAACCTACTCAATCCAATTGCTGAAGCTTTGAAAAAAACCGAACAACAGATTGGGAATATTGAAAAAACACGTCATGAAAGTTTTGGCCAGCTAAAGCAAGAGCTTGTGGAATTGCGTAGCACGCAAAATACGCTGCAATCTGAAACCCGCAATCTGGTCAACGCATTACGCAAACCGCAAGTACGCGGTTTATGGGGAGAACAAACCTTAAAACGAGTTGTTGAGGTGGCAGGTATGGTTCAGCATTGTGATTTCACAGAGCAAGTCTCAACAGACGGTGCACAACGATTGCGCCCCGACATGGTCGTTTCTCTACCTGATGATAGACAAATAATAGTTGATGCAAAAACCCCTCTCCAAGCCTATTTAGATGCCCTAGAAAGCACAACTGATGAAGAAATCAATACACACATGTCTAGGCATGTACAGCACATTAAAACGCATATAAAACAACTCGCTTCAAAGCAATACTGGGAAGCTATTCACAATACACCAGAATTTGTGGTGATGTTTATTCCGGGCGAACAATTTTTATCGGCAGCCTTGGATAAAGATCCAAGTTTGTTTGACGAAGCTCTGAAACAAAACGTTATTCTAGCAACACCTAATAGCTTAATCGCCCTACTTAAAACCATATCTTACGGATGGCGACAAGTAGAATTAGCAAAAAACGCTGAGAACATACGCAAGATTGCTGAAGACTTATATAAACGCTTGAATACCTTTACCACCCATATCTCAAATATTGGGAAAAACCTAGAACGCAGCAATAAAGCCTATAATGATGCAGTAGGCTCATTAGAACGTTCCGTTTTACCTGGCGCACGTAAGTTTAAAGATATGGGTATTAATACCAGCAATGAGTTAACAGAATTGACACCCGTAGAAACAGCTTTACGAATTAATAGAGACTCAAACGAAGAAAAATAATAAACACATGAACATACCATCACTTAAAAATACACCAACGTTAGTTAACGCACTCACCAATAAAGTCATTCTTATAACTGGTGCCGGAGCCGGCATTGGTAAGGCGGTAGCGATTGAATACGCAAAACAAGGCGCTACTGTAATCTTACTAGGCAAGACCATAAAAAAACTAGAAAAGGTGTACGATGAAATCGTTTCCCTAGGAAAAAACACACCCGCAATATTTCCTTTGGATTTAGCCGGTGCACATGAAAAAGACTACGAAGACATGGCGGATGTTATTGAAAAAGAATACGGCCGCCTAGATGGCTTACTACACAATGCCAGTATTCTTGGAACACTTACTCCTATTGCACAATACGATGCTGCGCAATGGCAAAAAGTGATGCACGTGAATGTTACTGCAGCTTTTGTAATGACTAAAGCCCTGCTGCCAGTTCTGCTTAAATCAGAGAATGCTTCAGTGGTATTTACCAGCAGTAGCGTTGGTCGTATGGGCCGTGCTTATTGGGGTGCTTATTCCGCTTCTAAGTTTGCTACAGAAAGCTTAATGCAAACACTTGCTGATGAATTTGAAAACACCAAGAACATTCGCTTTAACAGCATCAATCCTGGAGCCACTCATACTGGAATGCGATTGAGTGCATTTCCAGCTGAAGATAAATCATTAATTGCCAAACCTGTCGATTTGGTGAATGCATATGTATATTTATTCTCTGAAAAGTCTGACGATAATGGTGTGATGTTTAATGCTCAGTAATCCACTATCCAGATTCCATAAAAATGTATAAAGAACTAAACTTCCAAAAAGTAATTACTACAATTACTAAACTTGAAAACCGTATAAAAGAACGCTTTCCTGATTCTAGCATTAGCCGCGTGAGCGAAGAATTACATGAAACCGCTAAAGGCGCACAATCAAAAATTGAAGAGATAGCAAAACCAAACCTCTGGATTCGTGCAGGAGTGATTGTAACCATTACTTCTTTCCTTATCCTGCTCATTTATACCTTTAGTGTTTTTGAATGGAAATTAAAGAAACCTGGCCTTGTCGACATAATTCAAATTACAGAAGCTTTAATAAATGATGTACTACTGGTTGGAGCTGCCCTCTTCTTTCTAATAAGTTTTGAAACAAGAACTAAAAGAAAATCTGTTCTAGAGGCCCTACATCAGTTACGCTCCATCGCGCACGTGATTGATATGCACCAACTCACTAAAGATCCAACAGTTATTACTCGAGTGCACACACGCACAGCCAATTCTCCAGAACGAACAATGAGCGCCTTCGAACTTCAACGTTACTTGGATTACTGTGCTGAAATGTTATCGCTTATTGGTAAAATTGCAGCTCTCTATTCAGAACATCTACCAGAACCAGAAATTGTTTCTGCAGCAAATGACATTGAAAGTTTATGCACGGGCTTAAGTCAAAAAGTTTGGCAAAAACTAGTCTTTTTAAATAATGGGAAATAAAAATATCACACCTCAACTAAGAAAACTTTGTGACATCACCACACAAGCACATACTGATATTCAAAAGAACTTTTCTGATATTAACCCGATTGTGGGCGTTAGCCATAAGATGCGTGAAAGCGGAGTTCCTGCTGATGTTATGACCATTGATTGTTTAAAAACAAGCAAACAAATAATCATTGTTTTGCATGATAGTCAACCTGAAACTTTTAATTATCAATATTCGTTCAAAGATAAAAATCCAGGTACTAAATTTGAAACCTACGCCATGTCCGATCTAAGTTCAGAAGTTCTCTACAATTGGATAAAAGATTATTTCAAAGGTAACACTCCCTAATTTAGATTATGCAAATTACATCCCCACTTGTAACAACCAATTGGCTAGCACAAAACATTAACCATGAAAATATTGTGATACTTGATGGTAGTGTGCAATGTTTTTCTGAGCAATCCTACATTCCTAAAGCACGTCGCTTTGACTTTAAAAATGTTTTCTGTGATATCACAAGTAATTTACCAGGCATGATGCCTAGTGCTGATGTGTTTAACGCCGAGGCTAGAAATCTAGGTATAAACAAACACAGTGTAATTATTGTCTATGATAATAAAGGAATATTTTCTTCGCCTAGAGTATGGTGGATGTTTCAAACAATGGGACATCATTCAATTCATGTTTTAGACGGTGGTTTACCAAAATGGATTAAAGAAAAACGGCCAATAAGCGATACGCTTGGCTTAGTTAATCAAACTGGCAATTTTATAGGTGAAATAAAAAAAGACCATATCAGATCTGGAGATGATATTTTCAACTTACACCTTAACGACGAAATACAGATCATAGATGCTCGTTCGGCTGGTAGATTCAATGGAAGTGAAGCTGAACCACGTGAAGGGCTACGCTTAGGACATATTCCTAATTCTATAAACATCCCTTTCACCTCATTATTAAAAGACGGTGAATATTTAAAAAGCAAAGAATTGAAAAGCATTTTCCAAGATGCCAAACTGGATATTAATAAAAGCCATATTTTCAGCTGTGGTTCAGGGGTAACTGCCTGTGTAGTGTTACTTGCTGCTCAAATAGCTGGTTATCATTGTATGCATGTCTATGATGGCTCATGGACAGAATGGGGCGCTGATTCTAAATACCCTATTTCTTTTTCATAAAAAAAAAGCCCTTTAAAAAATAAAGGACTTTTGTATAAACGCTTAGTATCGTTCTCTACAGCATCAAATTCACGGCATTTATATTAAAAGCTCCAGCATTTGGTAAAACAGTATTTATTTGAGTGCTATCTAAACCATACCATTGCAACATACTATGTACATATTGCTCTACAGAAGTAGTTGGAATAATTCGCCCTCTTCTTCCTGAATCATCAGCACCTTCAATAGCCAGGCTTGGCATAGCACCGTACATATCTCCACCGCGAACAGCATCGCCAATCACTAAGTGATTGCTACCCCAGCCATGATCAGTACCATCACCATTACTGGTTAAGGTACGCCCAAATTCAGAAGCTGTGAATGTTGTAACATCACCCGCCACACCGATTTCAGTCAGCGCATCATAAAATGCCTTTAAAGAAGTTGACAGCATATTGAACAATTCGGCTTGGTCTCGGTTTTGCGTGTCATGTGTATCAAAGCCACCCATTTCTACAAAAAACACTTGTCTATGCATGCCTAAAGCTTCGCGCGACCCGATCATATTTGCCACTTGTTTTAGTCGTGATGCAATTCGGCTACCTTCTGGAAATACAGTAGAAATTGGTGTAGATGCAGACAATGTACTGCCTATAGATTCAACCAATTCCAAAGTTCGCTGCTGCACACCAGCGATTCCTTTATTAAATTCTTTATTATGTGCTCTATATAAATTTTCTAAATACGCTGTGCGACGTTTATTCTCTGAACCATTATCGTTCTGATCAACATACCAATAGTCATTAAATCCGTTTGCCGATATAGATAAATCCTGTGTATCAGGGTGGCTAAGCCAGAGACTACGATCATCTACTGAGATACCAGTCAACAATGGCTCACTTTGCTGAGTAGCAAATAAATTTGCTAGCCGCCCGCCCCAGCCAGAGGTTGATAAGGGGTTTGTATTAATAGTTTTCCATTGATTTTGCTGGTTATTATGAGAAAAAAGCTCCGTAGGTAAATTTGCCGAGTTATCAAGTATTTGTGCACGTGTCACTGGTTCAATTAAGTGACCTGTATTTCTTACTATCGCCATTTTCCCATCATCAAATAAGCTCTGTAATGGAGCAGCACTTGGATGTAAACCATAGGTATGCCCATCATTACTTAGGGGCGAGATGGGTAATAATAAATTACTCTCTACAGCTAAATTCTGCCGTGAATTTGCATATTCAGAATATGAATTGGCATCGGTCGGAACTATTAAATTAAATCCATCATTACCGCCATGCAAGAAAACACATACTAAGGCCTTATAATCACTAAACGCCGATTGAGCAAAAGACAAATTAGGAAAGTTTGCAACACCTGAGCCGATGATTGAAGCAGCACCTAATTTAAGAAAATCTCTACGATTAAATTTATTCATTACCTGCTCCTTAATCTTGAATCATGAATTCTGGCGATACAACAAGTAAACCCAGTATTTCCCAAGCTCGTCTGTCTGGCTGGTCAGCATTAATAGTTTCAGCATAAGCTTTACTAATAGTGCGTAATTCAGAACTCATTTCACCTGCAAAAAGCAACATATCGTAATGATCCAATAAAGCGTCTAAATCAGCAGCTAAATTTGTTTCATTATCTAAATTAATTAAAATATCATTCTCATCAGGGTTGGTTTTGTTCTTGTTATTTCGATTAATGACTAACCATTGAAACACATTGGTCATTCCCGTTTGATTGGCTTCAGTATGAATTTGAAACTCTGGAGCGACCCAATTATTATCTTGAAATGTTCCACGCGGTGAATAGCTAGGGCTAAAAAAATTAAATACATGATGCGCAAGATGCGGCCCTTGCCCTAATGATTCAGTAAAGTATTTATAGTCAAATTCACCATTTGATGCGCTGGCATTAAATGCTCGCCAAATGCCGACCATTCGTATTAAGGGCTCTTTAATTTTACCAAAGATTTTATCGCTGCTCGTAATGCCTGTCAGTGCTTCATCGTCTAACAAAATAGCTTTAACAATGCTTTTCATATCGCCGCGCACGCCACTGCCATTATTATTAAAAACACTTGCAACACGCTCTACATAGGCATTTGAAGGATTACTGGTAACTAAACGTTGAATGAGTTGTTTTCCAACAAAAGGACCAACATTTGGGTGATTAAAAACTATATCTAAAATTTGCTCAAGGTCTTGTTCAGCGCTTTGTTCGGCTGGGATAATTGAGCCAGAAAAAAATTCTTTTTGACCTCTATCGTGCCTATCCTCAAAAGCTTTCATTGGATTAAATTTATCTCTATCCGTATCTGGAATATTATAACTAGCATAGTGCCACCCTGTAAAAACACGGGCAATGGCTTCAATATCATCCTGTGTATAAGTAGGAATAGCTTTACCCGAACCATCTAACTTCTGCGTCCCATCAAGATTCAATTCATGCAACCCAATAGTAAATAGCTGTAACATTTCTCGTGCATAGTTTTCATCAGGCCGGATATTTCTTGAAGAGTCAGCTTTTTGATTGCCCCTCATACTCAAGTAATCTCCCATTATTGGACTTAAGGTCACTGCAGTCATTAGCTCTCGATAATTACCGAAAGAATGTTCAAGTAAGATATCGTAGTAATTTGTAAGACCTCTAGCGGCCTCTTCATTATTTGAAAAATCAAGACCATGACGTGAAACCACCCATAACTCACTTAGGGCAAAAGCAACTCTTTGTCTTACTTGATCGTCAGCTTTGGTAGAAGTCGCAAGCCAAGCTGCTACATATTCTCGCCCACCTATATCTACTAAAGAATCAACATAGCTAAGGTGTTTAGTAATAGGCAGAGCAAACTGCTGATTCAGCCAAGCCTCATAACCCAAATCGCTCAGCGTTTCTATGTCTGCGGTAGTAGGTCCAAAACTTGCTTGAATTAAGAATTTTGAAGCAGCCTGTTGACTGATCGATACATCAGGAGGCGGGTTCACAACAACTGGTGTGTTTGGATTAGAGCTATTAGCTGTATCCGATCCCCCACCGCAGGCAAGTATAAAAGACGTACCGATTAACAAACCGATTTGAGCGCAAAGTTTAATTTTTTTCATAAAAGTGTGCCAAATATGTTACAACTTAGAGCTCACATAATAACCAATTATTTAACAACAAACATGAGTTGATGTCGTAATAGAACCGCTACTGTAATATATTAATTAAATAACATATAAGTGATGAAGGCTTATTTAAAGGAAAAGTAACTGTTAACGGCCCAATTTAGTTAGTAATTCAAAGAAAAAATAGTCAAGGTGCCACCCAATTACAACCCCATTCCTCATATTCATACTGAAACTGTGCGCGTGCAAGTGCAAATCATTCAATAGAAAAGAAATCAATAGCATCAACCTTCACAACAATTATAGTAAAGTATATAAAACACGCTTTAGATTTTGACTTCTATCCTGAACTTTATTTACCGTTGAAAGCCAATTTAGGGCCAAGATTAATTTCTACCTATAGGTAAATCAAACAAGTCTTCAAATCGAGGTAAATATAATTTTGCTCTTTTTATTGATAGTTTCTTGCACTGCACAATCTACTGCTAATAAATTTCCCAAATTATAGGATTTATTAAGAAGTTATTGTAGCTTATTGGTTGTAATAACATTTTTAGTGAGTATCATAGTAAATAAATGTAAAGAACTGTGCCTTAGTACAGCAATAAAAAAATTACTACGTTAAGCCGTTAATAACAGGTAAGGGATATGTCAGAAGAAAAAACATCAATACTTTTATTGTGTAGCTCCTCAGAAGTAGCTGAGTCAGTGTTATCAATTTTAGACAGTGACTATGAGGTTATTAGAGCAAAAACTCTAACTCAGAGTTTTGAAATATTAGACTCAAAAAGACCACCTATAGCGATTTTAGATTTTGCAGCTGCTACAAGTATGAATGGTGACACACTTAAGCAATTAAAAAAGCATAAACCAGAACTGGTAACTTTACTTGTATGTCCACGTGACAAACGTGATCAATTACTTGAATCAAATCTATCTAATGAAACCTATCGTGTTTTATTTGCAACTTTATCCCCAGGCCAAACGCGTCTGGCTGTAGCTGCGTCACTTAAACACGCAAAGGCAAAAGCATCTGAAATGCCAAAAGCCAAAAAGCCAGAAACAAGAAAACAAAAAGTAGCTAAACCCAAAAAGGCACATCCCACTTCAGCTCCTACTAGTAAGAAGTCTAGTTCCAAACTGATACCAATAATTGCTGGCATTACTTTACTTACTCTAGGTGGAATTGGCTGGATGTTTATGTCTGGCGATAAAACCGAGAAACAAGCCTCTACACCTATTATTGTAGAGGTAGAAAAAACACCTGCTCAACTCGAAGCAGAAGCTTTGTCGGTGAATGCCAAAGCATCTTTTGATTCTGGCATATTGTTTCCACCTGAAGAGAATAATGCCCTAGATAGTTACACCAAAATTTTACAGCTTGATCCCAATAACTTTAATGCAAAAAAAGCTTTGCTTGAACTAAGCCAATCTGCATTAGGTGATGTAGATTTGCATATTCAAAATGGAAGCACTGAAGAAGCTCAGGCCAGTATTGATTTTGCCCGAGGTTTGGCTATAGATAAACCTGCATTTTTAGAACTCATTGAAAACTCAATTAATGAAAAAAAATCAACTCTTATCACCAGTGTTGAAGACTCTCTGGCCAGTGGGTCAGTCACTGATGCAGCAAGCTTAATTGGAGTGGCCGACAAGCTATTTGGTGATGATGAAAATATTTCCGGACTAAAAGCATCAATAACAGAGCAACAAAAATCACTCGACCAAGCAAGCGAAATTAGCAACCTACTTACACGTAGCAGGGAAGCAATAAATACAAATCGCTTGTTAGCACCTAATAGAAATAATGCTCAGTATTTCATTAACCGCTTAGAAGCATTAGACCCAGGTAACTCAGCCATTGCTGGTTTAAAACGTAACCTTAGCAGCTCACTACTGCTAGAGGCACGAACAGCTGCTCTAAACAGTGATTTTACTAATGCAAAACGTTATGTCGATTCTGCCGCAAGATTAGGTGCTAGCTCAGCTGCAATCACCAATGAGAGGCAGAGAATTACCAGTTTAGAAAGCAGCGTTAGAGAACAAGAACAACTCCAAGAACAAGCAGAAATAGAATTAGCAGAACAACAATTGCAAGTCGAAGCAAACAGATTGGCACAAGAACAAGCAGATGCACAAGCAGCTGCGGCCATAAAAGCTGAAGAAGAAAGACAGGCTGAAATAACAAGATTATCTACTGTACCAGTAGATGTTGTAATTGGGGATTTAACAAGCATTATAAAAACACCTCCAAACTACCCTGATAACTATCAACGCAGAAGTATTGATGGATCTGCGGTAATTGCTTTAACAGTTGAAAAAGACGGTTCAGTAAATAATGTTAGAATTGTTAGTGTAGAGCCAGAAACAAGAAAACTTTTTGGTAGTGCGGCACTTGAAGCCGTACAAACATGGAGCTTTCAACCGTATAAAGATGAAGACGGTAATGTCAGAATTGCTAACACACAGGTTCGTATAGTCTTTCGGCTTTAATTTAGCACTTTAAAGAAAATAAAAAAACCACTCAATTAGAGTGGTTTTTTTATTTATACCTTATTAGCATAATTCCCTAAAGCTTAACTTTACTTTTAAGCTCGAGTAACTGCTGTCCGGTTAAATCAAAATATTCCTTAGGTTTTATTTCTCGGTGTAAACGTATATTGGCATAGCGAATTCTCATCAGTCGATTGACCTTATGCCCTACTGCTTCCCATAAACGACGTACTTCTCTTTTCTTCCCTTCTTTAAGAATTACGTGGAACCAATTATTAGCGCTGTCACTTCTTTTTTCATTACTGACTTGTGCTTCGATTTTGTGAAACTTTCCAATTCCGTCATCCAACTCAACACCTTTTAAAAGCTTTTGAATTGTCTCGTATTCAGGAAGACCTAATATTCTTACTGCATATTCACGTTCTACTTCATACGAAGGATGCATTAAACGGTGAGCTAACTCACCATCAGTCGTAAAAATAATCAAACCACTGGTATTTATATCTAAGCGTCCCACCTGAATCCACCGCCCTTGATAAAGCGTAGGAAGCAATTCAAAAACTGTAGGGCGACCTTCAGGATCATTCCTAGTACACAGAACTCCTACGGGTTTATGTAATACAACCGTGCGGTGCTCCGTATTAGTTTTTTTACGAGTTTTTAGCAGAACTCCATCAATTTCGATACGATCATTAATTGTGGCTTTATCTCCTAATTTGGCTTGCACACCATTAAGTACAATTCGTCCAGCATCTATCCAACGTTCAACTTCACGACGTGAAGCAACACCAGCATTAGCAATAAGTTTCTGTAGACGAACAGCATCATCTTGAGTATCGGTCATATATTTTCCAATTATTCCTCTTCGGAGAGGAGAGCCTTACGATCCATATCATCTTCGCTATCATCACTTGTTACTTTAACAAGCACATCAGGATTAAGATCCATTTCTACATTCAAACTGTCAAGGTCACGAATTTCAGCCAAGCTTGGCAATTCATCTAATTTTTTCAAACCGAAATAATCGAGAAACTCTTTGGTAGTTCCAAACATAGCAGGTCGCCCAGGAACATCTCGATGGCCAAGCACTCTTACCCAGCCACGTTCTTCTAGTGTACGAATAATATTAGTACTAACTGCAACACCTCTTATCTGCTCCACGTCTCCACGAGTTGCTGGTTGGCGGTAGGCAATAATGGCCATGGTTTCTAACAAAGCGCGTGAATATTTTGGCGGACGTTCTTGCCATAAACGAGAGACCCACTCAGTATACTTTGTATTAACCTGCATACGAAAACCACTGGCCACTTCAACTAGTTCAGTACCTCTATCAGTATAATCTTCTTGTAAAGCAGCTAGGGCTTTACGAATTAATGCTTTATCAGGCTTTTCGCCCGCACCAAAAACAGTAATAAGATTATCTACAGACATCGGTTTTGAAGATGCTAGTATCGAGGCTTCTAATATATTTTTTACAACATCAATATTCATAATTTAAGTTTCTATCAATAAATAATTTAAATTTTCTTACTCTGAGTTATCGCTTATTCAGATCCTGTCTTATTATCTTGATCAGTAGCAATTTCATCTGCATAAGTTGTTTTTGGCAACAGCGCTTCAAGATTATCAGCTGCAGCAATTTCGCTCTCTCCTTCAGCCTTCATAGTTGCGCGTTTAACATGAATTTTTGCATAAGGTTCAGCTTGAATGATATCCATTAATGCTTCTTTAGTAAGTTCAAGTATAGCTAGCAAGGTTACCACTACACCCATGCGCCCTTCTGTAACATCAAACAAATCAGTAAACTCTACATAATTCTCATCGTCCAAACGCATTAACAACTCTCCCATACGCTGGCGAACTGATAATTTTTCAAAATTAATATGATGATGAGTAAACATCTCTGAACGTTTTACCACAGCTGCAAATGCTAGCAAAATCTCTTTAAGCTCAACTACAGGTTCTTGCTTTACAATATTACGCTCAATTACATCTGCACTAACTTCAAAGGTATCGCGTTCTAAACGGGGTAAATGGTCAATATTTTCAGCCGCTGTTTTAAATCTTTCATACTCTTGTAAACGACGAATTAATTCTGCACGCGGATCATTTTCATCAGCCTCTTCATCGTTAACTCGAGGTAATAGCATGCGTGATTTAATTTCAGCGAGCATTGCCGCCATTAGTAAATACTCACCAGCAAGCTCTAGATGCAGTACTTCCATAAGCTCAATATATGAAGTGTACTGTTTGGTAATTTCAGCAATTGGTATATTTAAAATATCAATGTTCTGTCTTTTAATTAGATACAGTAATAAATCCAATGGCCCTTCAAATGCTTCAAGAAAAATTTCTAATGCATCCGGTGGAATGTATAAATCCTTTGGCATCTCCGTTAATGGCTCACCAGCTACAAAAGCAAATGGCATCTCATCTTGCTGAGGCTGCACAATGCTTAAAGTTTTTGCAGTGGTGTTTTCACTTATATCAGGTGAGTTCACATTACTTCCTATTTTTTTCTAAGAGATGAGTTATAAATAACAATTAAATTTCAGAATATTGTAAGCCAACAGCTTTACGAACATCGGTCATGGTTTCATTAGCGACTTCACGAGCCGCATCACAGCCTTCTTTAATAATGGCGTGCACATGATCTTGGTGTCGCTCTAGCTCTTGTCCACGAGCACGAATAGGTGCAATTTCAGCTTGTATTGGCTCAACCACTTTCATTTTACAATCAATACACCCAATACCTGCTGTAGTACATCCCTCATTTACCCAGCGCTGTGTGATTTCATCAGAATAAATTTTGTGAAAATCCCAAACTGGGCATTTTTCTGGTGTACCAGGATCTGTACGACGAACTCTTGCTGGATCAGTTGGCATTGTTTTAATTTTTTTAACTAAATCATCAGGATCTTCACGTAAGGCTATAGTGTTACCGTAAGACTTAGACATTTTCTGTCCATCCAAACCAGGCATCTTAGGTACAGGAGTCAGTAATGATTGAGGCTCAACTAATATACTACGACCACTTCCCTCTAAATAACCTTGCAACCTCTCTCTATCTGCAATAGTTAAATGACTTAACTCTGAAATAAGTTGATATGCACTTTGCAAAGAATCATCAAAACCCTTTTCTTGATAAGATTTTCTCAATGCTTTAAATTTTTTGGCTGAAGACTTACCCATAGACTTTAGAGCTTTTTCAACTTTGTCTTCAAACCCAGGTTCACGCCCATATAAATGATTAAAACGACGCGCTAATTCACGAGTTATTTCAACGTGTGCTACTTGATCTTCTCCAACTGGTACATGTGCTGGTCTATATAAAAGGATATCTGAACTTTGCAATACTGGGTAACCCAAAAAACCGTAGGTAGCTAAATCACGTTCTTTTAATTTTTCAATTTGATCTTTATAAGTAGGCACTCGTTCTAACCAACTGAGTGGAGCAATCATGCTTAATAGTAAATGTAGCTCAGCATGCTCAAGTACTTTTGATTGCACAAAAATGGTCGATGATTTTGGATTAAGACCTGCCGCAAGCCAATCTGTCACCATTTCCCAAGTATTTCGTTCAACTTGCGCTGGGTCATCGTAATGAGTGGTTAGTGCATGCCAATCAGCTACGAAATAAAAACAATCATATTCGTGTTGTAACTTAATCCAATTTTTTAACGCGCCATGATAATTACCCAGGTGCAAAGCACCTGTAGGACGCATTCCAGAAACAACTCGATTATTCTCAATAAGGCTCATTTTTTATTCTTTGTAAAAATTATCAACCCACTGCAAACAGTGCAATGATTTTATAGGTAGCCCAATCAATCAAGGCAAAAAAATTTAAAAAACTCGGTAGTACATTTTTAGATGCAAAATAAACTAAAGCAATAATAATGAACATTCCATAAGGCTCTAATTTTGAGAGCGCCCTGCTTTGTTCATTAGGTAAGACTCCAACTGCAATTCTTCCACCATCTAAAGGAGGTATAGGCAGTAAGTTAAATATCATAAGCAACACATTAAAACTTACACCGAAATATGCCATGGTAGAAACGGCTTGAGAAAAACTCCCGAAAAGTTGTGCTCTAACTGCCACGGCTAAAACGATTGCCCAAGCTATTGCCATTAAGAAATTTGACAATGGACCCGCAGCAGCCACTTTTACCATGCTCTTTTTAGGGTCACGCAAGTTCCTAGTATTAACAGGAACGGGCTTTGCCCAACCAAATAAAAAACCACTTCCTGATAACAATAATACTAGAGGAAAAACTATAGTGCCTAATGGATCAATATGTTTCGATGGATTTAGTGTCAATCGTCCAAGCATTTCTGCTGTGCGGTCACCATAGCGTTTTGCTGCTAAACCATGTGCCAATTCATGCACTATTATCGCTAACAAAAAAGGCACGCTAAATAAGGTGATTTTTTGCAATATTAAAGTCAAATCCATAGGCTGAAATTATACGGAGTTTGGTTAATTTGTTTACTCAGAATTGAGCTCAGAAATAAGAAAGTTTATCAAAAGAACAGCACTTTTGACGATAAATTAAACAAGTTAGTTAAATACAGAAAATTGTTCAGTTCAACCAGTAATCTTACACAAAATCAGATACATCGCCCTTACCACTTCTTATGACTTGGGGGGCGCCACTAACTAGGTCAATAATACTCGTCGCTTCAAGACCGCAATTGCCTGAATCAATTATAAGATCAACCTGATTAGACAATAATTCCCGTATATCATCTGGATCACTTAACGGTGAGTCAGCACCTGGCATAATCAAGGTTGTACTCATAATGGGTTCGCCCAACTCCTCTAATAAAGCCTGTGCAACAAGGTGGTCTGGCACTCGTAATCCAATGGTTTTACGTTTGGCATTTTGTAAACGCTTAGGCACTTCTTTTGTAGCCTTCAATAGAAAAGTGTATGCACCAGGTGTATGCGCTTTGAGTAAGCGGTATGCGGCATTATCAACTTTCGCATAAGTCGAAATTTCTGATAGATCACGACATACCAAAGTAAAATGATGGTTTTTATCAAATTCACGAATACGGGCGATTTTTTGCATCGCAATCTTATCCCCAATATGACAACCCAAGGCGTAGGAAGAGTCGGTTGGATACACAACCACAGCCCCAGCACGTATCATTTCTACAGCACTGCGAATGATTCTTGCTTGAGGGTTATCTGGATGTATTTCAAAATATTGGGTCATTTTGTTATTATAACTAATTGCACAATAAGTGTTTTGAATTAGTAATTGTATCGTTACTCAGTGCTTTTTTGATTCTATTTAAAGTATCATAGCGGACTAATAAAAATAACTGAGACTTAGACAATGCGTCAATTAGCTGAATACCTCCCTCTTGGGTTATTTCTAGTTGTTTTTTTTGCAACAGGCAAAGATATATATTTAGCAACAGCAGCACTAATGCTTAGCTACAGCTTAGGTATGCTCTATATTTGGAAGCTTGATGGCAAACTAAGTACAATGCACAAAGGTACTTTAGCTTTCATTCTAATTTTAGGGGCCCTTACACTTTTCTTTAAAAATGAAAAATTTATACAATGGAAACCGAGCATTGCTAACTGGGCATTTGCAATTGCTTTTCTTGCTACGCATAAATTTGCAAAGCAACCATTAATTAAATCACTTTTTGGTAAAGCAGTATTACTGAGCGATAAAAATTGGTTCAAACTCAGTTTAATGTGGGTGATATTTTTTGTTGTTATCGGATTTGTAAATTTATTCGTTGCCTATAACTACTCAATGGCATTTTGGGTTAAGTTTAAAGTTTTTGGTCTGCTAGGTGCAACTCTGGTTTTCTCCATCCTACAAGGCATTTGGCTAATGAAGAATGGTGAATTTATTGAAGACGAAACCAAGGAAAAAGAAACTTCTCAGACTGAATCAACCGAGTTCACTCGAGAGGAACTTATTACGCGCTTACTCACAGAGGCCATGCCTGATGCTTCAATCAACCTAGAAAATGAAAGCCACTTACATGCCGGACATTCTGGCGCAGAAGATGGTGGTGGACATTTTCGGTTAAATATCATCAGTAAAGTCTTTACAGATATGCGCTCAATTCAAAGGCATCAGTTCATTTATAAAGCATTAGGAAGTATGATGCAAACAGATATTCATGCCTTAGCAATTGACGCTAAAACACCCGATGAAGTTTTTTAAAGAATCACAAAATAACGATTTAATTTAACTATACAAAGAGCTTAGAATGAAAAAAACACTCGCACTTTCGCTTTTAGCAACAAGCTTACTTTTCGCTTGTAATCAAAATAATAATCTAGAATTAAGTAAAGCATTAATTGCCGATCAAGAACAAATCATTAAGCTAGGTGAGCACAGTGTCTATAAAAACGAGTTTGCAAGCTACGTGAAAAGTCGCACTCAACAAGACCTTGAGAAAATGAATCCAGAAGTGCAAAATAACCTGTTTACAGAGTTTGTACAATTGGAGCTACTAAGTCGCAAAGCGATTTCTAATGGTCTTGATAAAACTGAGGATTTTTTACTACAAACACACAATATGAAGAAAAATCTGTTAGCACAAGCATTGCTACGGAAATTTGAAAAAGATAACCCTATCAATAGTGTCGACATAGCAGCACAGTATGAAATAGCTAAGGCCGAGTTTGAAATTCCACAACTAAAAGTTAAACACATACTTTTAAACACTGCAGAAGAAGCTCAAGCAGTTATTGAGAGCTTAAAAAAACCAAACTCTGACTTTTCTAAACTTGCCAAAGAAAATTCTATTGGACCATCTGCACAAAATGGTGGCGACTTAATGTGGTTTTATCCAGGCCAAATGTATCCAGAGTTTTCAGCTGCTTCTATTAATTTAGAAAAAGGGAGTTTTTCACAAGAAGCGGTACAAACGAAGGATGGCTTTCATGTAATTTTCAAAGAAGATGAACGCATAGGTTCAGCGCCACCATTAGAAAATCTACGCCCAAGAATAGAACAAAAAATCAAACAAGATCGTTTGGAAAAATATATCCAAGAGATCAGAGTAGAATTAAATATTGAAGAAACTTTTAATATGGCTAAAAAAACCAGTAATTAAACTTTTAAATAAATGCTTTAAGAATTGCTCTTACCGAATGCATGCCTTTATTAAGATATTTTTCAATATCGGCATGTATATCTAATTCTCCACGACCTGCTGCCCAATTTACTACAAATGCACAACTAACATAATTAAGACCAAGTTCTCTTGCTAATCCCGCCTCAGGCATTCCAGTCATACCGATTAAAGTACAACCATCATTTTCCAGTCTGTTTACTTCAGCTGCAGATTCTAAACGTGGCCCTTGTGTCACCGCATAAACTCCATCCTCTACTATTTCAACATTTGCCTTTTCTGCGGCTGATATTAGTTCAATACGCAACTCTTCAGAATACGGCTTTGTAAAATCGATATGTTGAACATTAGGCTTATTTCCATCTGAAAAAGTATGCTCTCTTCCATAGGTGTAATCGATTATTTGGTCGGGTATAACTACTATGCCTGGCGGTGTATTTTTAGCAATCCCGCCAACCGCATTTACTGCAATAACATCCGTAATTCCAAATGATTTCAAGGCCCAGATATTGGCTCGGTAATTAACTTTATGCGGAGGAATAGTATACGAATGTCCATGACGTGGTAAAAAACAGATTTCTCTTTCATTCAATTTTCCAAAAATCAAAAAACCAGAAGTTTCACCATAAGGTGTATAAACCGCTTCACGACGAATAATTTCTAAGCCATCAAGTTTTGTCATACCCGTGCCACCAATGATAGCTAATTTTGTCATCTCTTTACTCATAAAAATCACTCAGTGATTGCATAAATTTGCGGGAGGTGTCGCCAGTGTCCCTGATAGTCCATTCCACAACCAAAAAGGTATTTGTCTTCTAAGGTCATGCCTACATAGTCAACTGAATAATTTCTTGGCTTACGTGTATGTTGTTTATCAACTAAAACCAAAGTTTTGATTGAAGCGGCCTTTTGTTGTGAAAGTTTTTCTTCAACTTCTTTTAAAGTAATTCCTTCATCATAAATATCATCAATTATTAATACATGCTCATTGGCTAAATTAAAACTTGGCATTTTTAACCACTGCAAATCCTTGCCCGTGGTCTCTCCACGATAACGTGTGGCATGCAAATAATCTAAACGCAAGGGAAACGATAAACGTTTACTTAACTCCGAAGTTAGAAATAAGCCGCCATTCATTAAGCACAAAAGAATTGGATTTTTTGTTTGATAATCAGCTGTAACTTTATCAGCTAAGTCATTTATCGCATCCGTCACCTGAGAACGTGAGGCGACACATTCTGAACTATCTACTATATCATTCCAAGACTGCATATTCTTTACTCTAATCGTTTAATGCTGTCACAGTGTTAACTGCAATCTGCCATTCAGTCAATGACTGTAATTTTTGAGTATCGAAACTAGGTTTTGAATACAAAGTTTTTAAGCGATTTTGAATAATTTCATCACTATGATTTCGCCATACTTTCTCACTCAAATTTTCAATTAAATTGAGAACTGCCGGCCTGTCATTGCACACAAGAGCCATATCACAGCCTGCATATAAGGCTAAATTAACGCGTTCTTGCATATCACCAACAACATCAGCGGCTCTCATGCTTAAATCATCTGTAAACACAACGCCTTTAAAACCTAATCGGCCACGAAGTTCGCTTTGTATCCAATATTCTGAAAACCCAGCAGGTATACGAGTTAATTTATTATAAATAACATGTGCCATCATAACGGCATCAAGACCATTTTCGATTAAAGGCCTATAGGGGCTAATATCATTTCGAATCGCTTCAAGTGGTCGCCTGTCGATGGGTAGGGCCACATGCGAATCAGCTTCAACCGATCCGTGTCCTGGAAAATGTTTACCCGTTGCCGCCATGCCAGCAGCATGCATTCCTTGTACATAAGCGCCAGCAAGTCTTGCGACTGCTCTTGGATGTTGATGTAATGCCCTGTCACCAATAACTTCTGACATTTTCCAATCCAAATCAATTACTGGAGCAAAGCTAATATCAATGCCACATTCTAAAACTTCAGCAGCCATAAGCCATGCATGTTGTTTAGCAAGCTCGATGTGTGAAGTTTCAACCGTTTCAGTAGTACAAATTTTTGCAAGTGCAGGTAAAGGAGTAAAATCTTCACGAAAACGTTGAACTCGACCACCCTCGTGGTCCACAGCTATTAACAGTTCTGGTTTTCGTAATGCCTTAATCTCAGCAACAAGCGTTTTGAGTTGATCTTTATTGGCATAATTTCTAGTAAATAAAATGACTCCACCAATAAGAGGATTAGTCAATACTTGCTTATCTTCTTCAGACAAAACCAACCCATCAACGTCCACCATCAATGGGCCTAAAAATGAAAGATTATTATCCTGTTCTTTTTTACTCATGGATCATTACCGTTGTTCCTATAAAACAATGTTCAAATAACTCGATCACATCTTCATTCCGCATGCGAATACACCCATGTGATTGTGGGACTCCTAAAGACTCTGATGGCGGTGTACCGTGAATATAAATATATCTTTGCATACTATCAACATCACCAAGGCGGTTTTTATTTTTTTCACAACCTGATAGCCACATAATACGACTAAGAATCCAATCTCTATCGGGAGACTCTGAATCTAACTGAGGCGACCAAATTTCTCCAGTAGGTCGTCTCGAAACAAACACCGTGTCCTTAGCTTGATTATTTCCAATTTTTGCGCGTATTGTATGTAAACCTCTAGGAGTACATTGACTATTTTTAATTTCACCTAAACCATTTTTAGCAGTACTAATTAAATACTCAAGCACACACTCACCCAAAGGGTTTATGCCAAATAAAGTTTGCGAATCAGTCCTAATATCTATATGCGTAACCCAGTATTTATACGGCTGGGCAACTAGAGCAATATTATAAAAACGCCCATCATAAGTAACTTCATCACCGCACCAATCTGGAAGTTCAAATTTTTCATCTTCACTGTTAAGTTCAATTTCGGCAACAATTAGGCCTGAGTTAGTACCATAAAACTCATCTATTTCCCAAGTGTGATTAGAGAATTTAACTAAATGACGTTTTTTTTGTATTTTTTCCGGAAGTTTATTTAGCATCTCTTGGGCATCAGCTACTGGAATAGCATACTCATACTCATCACGACTTGCTCCAAGAGTTTTGGACTTAATATTTAAATTAGCAGAGTCATTCTCAATTCGTACCCGTACAGAATAAGCATCATCTCGATTAAAGTAAGCTTGTTGTATATCAAGAGTTGTCGAGACAAAATTACGCCAAGAATCACTAGTGATTAAAAATTTCCGTTCAATTTCTAACGCCATAAAAGAAATTAAGCTCGTTCAAAAATGGCAATTGACTCGACATGGCTTGTATGCGGAAACATATCCATAACACCCGCGTGAACCATTTTAAAGCCTTGTTCATTTACCAAAATTCCGGCATCTCTTGCTAAACTTCCAGGATGACATGAAATATAAACAATACGCCTAACTCCAAACATCCCTTTACTTTTTACAACCATTTCAGCACCTGCTCGCGGTGGATCAATCAAAAGCGTATCGTATTTTTCTTTTGCCCATGCTTGCTTATCAAACTCTTCAAATAAATTACTGACATGATACTCAACATTCTCAGTATTATTTTTTAATGCATTTGCATGAGCTCTTTGCACTAAGGTTTTATCACCTTCTACACCAACAACCCTAGCAACATGTTTTGCAATTGGAAAAGTGAAATTTCCTAAGCCACAAAATAAATCTAAAACTTTATCTGCCGGCTTGCAATCTAAGTATTTTATTGCTCGTTGTATCATTAAGCGATTTAAACCAGCATTTACTTGTACAAAATCAACCGGCTCAAAATCCAAAACCAAACCGTCTCCCAAATCATAGGTTAAAGATGGGTATTCTTTTAGAGGTGTAACAGTATCTAAACCGCCACGTTGCAGATAAACATGCACATCATTATGTTCATTAGCAAATTGCTCAAATTTCGCTTGGTCGTCTGTATTTAAATCAGCAAGAATTCTAAATACTAGTGCTAAAGCATGATCACCCACCGATGCTTCAATTTGCGGTACTTCTCGCTTTATTTCTAGAGACGAAATAAGATCAGATAGCTCAGGCAACAGCTTGTTTAAACGAGTATCTATCACTTCACAGGCTGGCATATCAGTAATAAAATTACTAAATTTTTCTCTAAACCCAACCAAAACACGGCCTTTTTTATGCACATAACGTACTCCTAAACGTGCGCGTCGACGATACCCCCAAGTTTCCGCAGTTAGGGGCAGGAGTATATTTTCAGGCGCAACTTTACCTATGCGTTGAAAATTTTCTAGCATGAGTTGTTGTTTATTTTTAATCTGGTTTTCAGAACTTAAGTGCTGCATTGAACAGCCACCACAAACGGTATAGCTGGCACATTTGGGCTCAATTCTATCTTCAGATTTTTTGATAATTTCAAGAAGCTTAGCTGTCTCATGTTTTTTAGAGCGACTAACTCGTTGGGCTTCTACTTCTTCACCTGGCAAAGCACCTGGAATGAAAATCACCTTGCCATCGACTTTCGCAACACCACGACCATCATGCGATAAGTCTTCAATAGTTGTGATAAATGGTTTTCTCCATGCATTAGAACGAGCCATTAACTTGTCTCCCAAGACTTTAAAAAATCCTCGAAATGAGGCTTTTGTTGCGCTTTCAAAAAGTCTTTAACCTTCTGTATTAGAGTTTCGTAGCCAGTTTGGTCTAAATTTCCACGCATAAGCTCAAAACGCGAATAGACTAAAAAGGTATTTAACGTATCCGTTTCACAATAATCTCGAATATCACTTATTTTTCCTTCTAGATAGGCTCCCCATACTTTATCTCCTGACATCCCAAGCTTTCCAGGGAAACCCAACATAACCGCAATTTCATCCAAAGGTGCTCGACCGCGCATTTGGTACGCCGCTAAAACGTCCATAAGATCAATATGTCGCCAGTGAAAACGACCTAAATAATTATTAAATTTAGCATCACGCGAGTGTTCGCCTACATCCCAATAGGTTGGCGCTTGAATTCCATGCAATAAAGCTCGGTAATGCAAAACAGGTAGATCAAAACCAGAACCATTCCAGCTGACTAAAGTTGGTTGATATTTATCAATACCGTCAAAAAATCGCTGCACAATTTCAGCTTCTGAAGAGTTTTCGTCACCTAATGACCAAACTGTGATCTGCCCTGCTCGCTGCATAGTAACTGAGATAGCCGCAATTCGATGCATATGCAAAGGCAGAAACTCTGACCCAGATTTTTGCCGTGCACGAGTAAACATAATTTCAGCAACAGATTTATCATCTAGATCATTTAGCTCAAGGTAGTTCTTTGCACTGGCAATATCTGGTATGGTTTCAATATCAAAAGCGAGTACGGTCTGCATTAGGGTTCCCAATAAAATAGTAAATCACAACGTGAATCAATCTTTATAAAATGAATAGAAATTATAACAAATCGGACAAGCAATACGGACGTAAGCTACGGATTAGTTTCTGTATATTCTTTTTCTATATTGCTGTTGCCCTGGTTCAGCTTGGTAATGACTATAGACAACAGAAAATCGAACTGATCCAAATATGTGTAGATATTGCACAAACAATTCACTCTGACGTTAGCTATAAAAATGTACCTGCTTTAAAAAATTATTTTCAAGGTATCAGTGAGGCTGCTGAGCTGAATACCCTTAGCAATGCTCCGAGAATTGCTCATTGGCAAATTTCTTCTGCACAAGAAATTATCACAGACAATTCAATACATTCATATTCATTCATACGCTCCCTATTTGAAAACGTAACTAACTGTCCTGTAAAAAATATAAAGTCACCTTCTAACTTATCCACATACTTCACTCTTACACTTTCTTCTCTATTTTACCTTAATATTTTTGAATTATTCTGGGTCTTAATCAGCAGCTTAATTCTGACAATTATTCCACTACTAGTTTACCTTTCAATCAATAAAAATCGGGAGTTGGAAAAAGAACAAGTCATAAATTTTATAACAGAGATCAATCAAAAGGCAGAACGTAACTTAACAACTGAATACTCTAATTCAAATAGCATTTCTAGTGTTTTAAATTCGGAAGCTCAGCCAATACTTAGCTTTATTGACAAAACTGCTGAACTTTCTGATCGTTACGATTCTCAATATGTAAACACATTAGAAAAAAACTTCATCGACTTAGAAGAAAGAAATGCACATCTAGCAATTCAAAATAAGGACCTGAATAACCAGACAACTCTTAAATCATCATTTTTTGCAAACTTAAGCCACGACTTTAGAACTCCTTTATATACAATCGATGGCTATAGTAGGTTATTACTCAGCACTCCATTAGACCGAAAACAATTAAGTCATGTAAATGCCATCCAAATAGCAAACGCTAATTTACTTGAGTTAGTTTCAAATTTTTTAAGCTTATCGCGTTTAGAAGCTGGAAAAATAGATTTGGATTATAATGATGTCGATATAAGAAAAATGATACAAGAAATAACAATGGGGTTATCTTTTTTAGTCATTGAACATCGCAATCATTTTTTCATTGATATTAGCGAAAAATTACCTCAAACAATTAAAATCGATGCTATAAAATTTAGGCAAATTTTAGCTAACCTTATTTCTAACGCTGTTAAATACACACATAACGGTATATTGTATATACATATTGCATGCCGAGAAATAGATTCAAAAACAATTTCTATCTCTATCTCAATTACCGATACAGGGAAAGGAATCTCCGAACAAGACATAGAAACTATATTCGACCCATATACGCGTTTAGACCGTGATACAACTGATGTTCATGGCACTGGTTTGGGCCTAGGGATTTGTAAAGAACTTTGCGAGATTATTGGAGCTAAGCTTTCAGTTAAGAGCAACATTGATAAAGGCAGTAGTTTTACAGTCGACTTGACAAGTCAGACTGGAACACAAAAAGCCAACGAAATAAGAACACCGGCACTAATAAAGTATAAAGTAGTTGTATACAACAGTATTTCGGATATGGATATTTACATACCGGAATGGCTTAAACCGGTTAGTCATAAAGTTACTCTTAACAGCTGGCACTCTTTACTCAATAATAAAAATGTATTACAACACGATAATGACGCTAAAATTCTTATACTTCTTGATTATGAACACATAAAATCATTAACCATCTGGGCAAAAAATCTTTACACAATTGCAAAAAACGTATTTATTTATGCACCATTAGATTACTTATCAAAGTCGGATTTAAAGCTTATCGAGCCTTTCACAATTCTTAATAACAATATAAGCAATATTGAACTGGGTCAGACATTTTCAAATAATAAAGCACTTTCAACATTATCGACAAGCAAAACAACCACTGAAGATACACTGAAAGGCTATGTTCTATTACTTGCAGAGGATAATGATCTAAATCGAAAAATCATCGAAGAACGCTTAAATTCATTTGGTGCAAAGGTTATAAGCTGTCCTGATGGAAGTGCAGCACTTGAGCTCTATAAAGCTCGCAAATATCATGCCATACTCATGGATGCACACATGCCAAAACTAAGTGGCATAGAGCTTACAAAAGTAATTAGAAATGAATTTAAAGACACTAAAACGCCTATTATAGGAATTACAGCCAGTACCTCTACAGTTGAATATCAGCACTTTATACAAGCTGGTATGTCTGATTGTCTAATTAAACCCTTGAATGACCAGCTACTTGTTGAAACCATTAAAAAATACGCTTTAAATGACATCCAAGGTGAACCTCATGCTGAGCCAGTGGAGCCCATAACACCTGAAGTTATAACTGGACAAACTATTCAAGAACGAATAGACGAATTAAGTAGAAACTCTATTCGTGAACATCTAAACAAGCTAAAAGAAATATTCAATATTCACGACCTTACAGATATGCAGCAATCGTTGTTCCATGAAGTACATAATTTAAACGGCACTATTAGTATGACAAGCTTTAAGAAACTGCAAAAGAAAATAAACGAAATAGAAACCCTAATTAATCCAGTTTTATGGTCAGCAGATAACTTATCAATCAACACTATCACCGCTCAAGTACAACAAGCTAAAAATGAATTATTAGAAATTTGGCCTAAACTAGAAAAAAAAGCACTTGTTGTTGAAGAAAAAATTTAAAGTTCTAATTTTCAATAATACAAAATGCTATTACATGTGTTTTTGTATCACTTAAACTAATGTGAATCTTAGGTTTTGAAAATTTGATATTAGCTTTACTTGATAGAGTAACAATTGGTTGACCATGAGAGTTTCGCAAAACCTCAATGTCATGAAAACTCAAAGCCCCAATGCCAACCCCTAATGCTTTAGAGATTGCTTCTTTAGCAGCGAATTGTTTTGCTAAATAATTGCATATATTTTTTCGAGTCAGACTTTCATTTATTTCTGACTTAGTCAACACTCTCTTTATAAAGCGTTTTCTGTGACGAAGGTATACTGCCTCAACACGCCTAATTTCAAGTAAATCTGTACCAATACCCCTCAACATAAAAATACTAAACTGACTTAAGAGCTTTTTGGATACAGTTTTTATAGTCTCTAACAGCTGACCTTAAACCATTCTCCAAGGCACGAGCAACAATTGCATGCCCAATATTAAACTCTTTAATATTTTTCATTACCGCTAAAGGAGGAAGGTTCCCTAAGGTTAAACCATGTCCTGCATGGACTTCCAGTCCCAACATAGTTGCATGCTCTACAGATTTTTCAATTAGTGTTAGCATAGCGGCTTTATTGCGTGTATTTGCATAATGCCCTGTATGTATTTCTATAACATCAGCTCCGAGCTCAGCAGCAGTCGTTATTTGCTTTAAATCCGGATCAATAAAAAGCGAAACTTGAATATTTTTAGCTTGTAACTTCGTAATTGCTTGGGCTGTTTTAACACGATGAGTAATTATATCTAAGCCACCTTCAGTAGTAATTTCTTCACGTTTCTCTGGAACCAAGCAAACGTGTTCCGGCATGTATTCTAATGCAAGATCAACCATAGATTCTGAAGTGGAAATTTCTAAATTCATCGGCACAGTAATTACTTGCTTTAATCGGATGACATCTTGATCTTGAATATGACGCCTGTCTTCACGCAAATGAACAGTGATTCCATCTGCTCCACCACTTATGGCTGCGTGTGCCGCAGCAACAATATCAGGGTAATCAACTTTACGTACCTCGCGTAAGGTTGCTACATGATCTATATTTACTCCTAGTCTTGTCATTTAAAAACTCTCACTACATTATTTTTTAATAAAATGATTAAGGTCATTTACTACTGCAACTGTACTTAATGTATTTTCACCTAACTGATTCTTTAAAGCAATACGAACCGTGCGTTTTGCTAAATCAAAATAGTCATTATAACTTTCGTGCCATGTTTCATGTGCCAAAGCTAGAACTACATAGCCAGGTAGAACAAATTTTGCTTGTGCGTGGCTGATTTTAAATCCGCGGTTAACTTTATATTCATAAAATTTTTCTACTTCAATAAATTCACCACTATCAGAATCGTATAGAAAATTGATTCCATAGCCAAGGCTATCTAAGAGTCTTTTTTCGAACCATAATAATGAGATTTGGTGATTCGTATCATGACGTAAATCATCTAGCAAAGAGATATAAGCCATATACAATTCAGGTAAGGGTTCGAAACGAGGGATAAACTTAATCAAAAGTTCATTTGCATAACATGCGACTAACCAAGCCTGACCTAGAATTTTTTCTTCTAAACGCACCAACTCCAACTCAGTTAAGGTACCTAAATCAGTTCTATTTATACTAGATAACTTATACTCTTGAAAGTACTCGGGCAGTGCATTGCGTGATTTATGTCTATATAAACCCTTTCCGACAACGTCTAAACGACCATGCTCCTTAGTAAAACAATCTAAAATCGCTGAAGTTTCTTTGTATTTTTTTATATGTAAACAAAAAGTATCAGCATGTGTGATAACTTGGCGTCTCATGACTTAATTTCGTAACCTAACTCTTGTAGTAATTTTGCATGTGAAGACCAATCTTTAACCAGTTTAATACGAATGTGTAATTTAGTTTCTTGTCCTAAAAATTGACTTACTTTTTGTTCAGCATTTACGCGAATAGATGCTAACTTTTCACCACCCTTGCCCAATAAAATTGGCTTATAGGATTCTTTAGAAATCCACAAATCAACTTCTATATGAAGATTTTTTTGTGTTTGCTCCCAATCCTCGATTTTAACCTCTACTCCATAAGGTAATTCTTCTTGTAATTGAAAAAATAAAGTTTCCCGTAAAATCTCAGTTACATAAAATTTTTCAGGTCTATCAGTTAACGTATCTTCAGAAAAAAGAGCTTCTTGGTGTGGAAGATAGTTTATTAGGGTTGACTCTAAATGCTCAATGTTAAGTTTTTTCATTGCTGAAACAGGAATAATTTCCGAAAAGTCATGCAGCCCTTGTAGTTTCAATATAAACGGTAAAACCTCTTCACGTTTTTTATACAAATCAATTTTATTAATCACAGCAATAATCGGTCGCTGCAACGCTTTCAAATGCTTCAATACTGCTTCATCATCTTTGGTCCACTTTTCAGCTTGCACCACTAAAACCAAAACATCCGCATCAGTACTTGATTGCAATGCGGTTTTATTAATTAGACGATTTAGCTGTTTATATTGTTTTGCTTGGTGAATGCCAGGTAGGTCCAAATACAATACTTGCGCCTCAGGCAGTGTATTTACACCTAAGATGCGATGACGTGTAGTTTGCGCCTTAGGGGAGATAATGCTTAAACGCGTTTTTAGCAATGCATTTAAGATAGACGACTTCCCAACATTGGGACGTCCAGCTAAGGCTACATAACCACAACGAAATTCCGGATTATTATTGGTATTTTCTTCTGACATTTTGATATTAGTACTCGGATAGGATTTGTTCTAAAATTACTTGAGCGGATTGCTGTTCGGCAGAACGTCTACTATTACCACTCGCACGTAAAGTTTTTCTAACAATTATTTTTTCAGCAGTTTTAACGTCTACACTTACTTCAACCACAAAAGTTTTATCATGAGGCTTACCTGACTCTTCAACAATTTGATATTGTGGAATCGGTAATGCACGTTGTTGTAAATATTCTTGCAAGCGAGTTTTTGGATCTTTTAGTTCGGCCTCACTTGGTAAATCGTTTAATAAATCCGCATATATTTTCAGTATATAGTCTTTAGTTTTTTGATAATTTAGTGATAAAAAAATCGCGCCAATAACAGCTTCGAATGCGTCAGCTAAAACTGAATCTCTCTGACGCCCACCAGTCCGGCGTTCTCCTTCGCCAAGTCGCACCATTGCAGAAAAACTTAACTCTTGCGCCAATTGAGCTAAGGTGTTTTTGTTAACTAAATGAGATCGTAACCTGGTTAAATAATTTTCTTTAGCATTAGGAAATTTAAGATATAACTCTTCCGATAATATGCAATCTAGTACAGCATCGCCAAAAAATTCTAAACGTTCATTATTTTGCTTGCTAAGACTGGAATGAGTAAAGGCTTGCCTAAGCAAGCCTTGATCAATTTCAACCAGCCCAAACGATTGAGCGAAATCTTGTATTTGTTTATCTTTCAAGTACTATCACATGGTCAAAATCGACCATAAAATTCAAATTTCCTAAGAAATTTTCTACTGATTGGTAAGAAGCATCTACAGAATAACCATTTCTAGTTTTTTTAAACACAACATCCTCTGCTTTTAGACCAGATACATTTTGTACATCCAATCGTGATTGTAAAGAATTTTTCATTTTAGCAACAGTTAAGGTTTTATCATTTTGATAATCTGTAGCCAAACCTTCTAATGATTTTTGCACATCAAAATTTTCATAGTACATAGGCCACACTCTTAATACAGCTAACAATAAGAACCCTATAAATAAGAACATCAAAACGATACCAATAAATGTCATCCCTTCTTGTTTCTGAGTAAAATTAAATCTCGTTTGCATCTTTGTTCCCCTTAATTATTTTTTGTATATTTTTTGTAATATCTAAATTTTACTATGAATTAGATAAAAAGCCTATTAATCGACCTTCAGAACAGCTAGAAAAGCCTCTTGTGGAATTTCCACATTACCAACCTGTTTCATGCGTTTTTTACCAGCTTTCTGTTTCTCAAGAAGTTTGCGCTTACGAGAAATATCCCCACCATAGCATTTAGCAGTCACATTCTTACGCAGTGCTTTAATACTGGTTCTAGCAATAATTTGATTGCCGATAGCGGCTTGAATGGCAATTTCAAACATTTGGCGTGGAATTAATTCCTTCATTTTATCGGTTAAATCTCGCCCACGCGCATATGCTCGGTCTTTATGTACTATAAGTGATAAGGCATCTACTGTTTCACCATTGATTAGTAAGTCTAATTTAACCATTTTTTGTGCTTCAAAGCACTTTAATTCATAATCAAAAGAAGCAAAACCACGACTCACTGATTTAAGTCTATCGTAAAAATCTAACACTACTTCGCTCAATGGAATATCGTATTGTAAAGAAACTTGATTACCCAAGTACAGCATATTTTTCTGCACACCACGTTTATCTATACAGAGTTTAATAACCGCTCCAATATACTCTTGTGGCACCAAAATTGAGGCGGCAATAATAGGTTCACGAATTTCAACAATTTGGTTTACAGCAGGTAATCTAGCTGGATTATCAATTTCAATAACATCGCCATTAGTAAGTTCAAGCTCATACACTACCGTTGGCGCAGTAGTAATTAAATCAAGCTGATACTCTCTTTCTAAACGCTCCTGCACAATTTCCATATGCAACATGCCTAAAAAGCCTATTCGAAAACCAAAACCAAGTGCCGTAGAATTTTCTGGCTCATACTGTAAGGCCGCATCATTTAAGGTAAGTTTTGCTAAGGCATCTCGAAAGTTTTCATAATCATCAGAGCTGACTGGAAATAAACCAGCAAACACACGTGGTTGAACAGCTTGAAAACCTTCTAAGGGTTCCACTGCTGAATTCTTCTCATGCGTTAGGGTGTCACCTACTGGAGCACCTTGAATATCTTTAATGCCGGCAATAACAAACCCGACTTCACCGGCTTTTAGATGATCTCTGTCATTCATTTTAGGTGTAAAAATACCAACTCTGTCAGCCGGATGTACCTGACCAGTTGACATCACTTTAAACTTATCGCGTTTACGCAATGTACCGTTCATAACCCGAACTAAGGAAACTACACCTACATAATTATCAAACCATGAATCAATAATCAGGGCTTGTAAAGGTGCGTCAGAATCTCCACTTGGCGCAGGAACTTTTAAAACAATTTGATCGAGTAACTCTCGGATGCCCAGGCCACTCTTAGCACTAACAAGTAATGCATCTTCGGTGTCAATTCCAATGATTTCTTCAATTTCATTTTTTACTCGCTCAGGATCAGCTGATGGTAAATCGATTTTATTTAGTACTGGAATGACTTCTAAGCCCTGTTCTATTGCTGTATAACAGTTGGCTACACTCTGTGCTTCAACACCTTGGGCCGCATCAACTACCAACAATGCGCCCTCACATGCGGCTAATGAACGGGATACTTCATAAGAAAAATCCACATGGCCTGGAGTATCAATAAAATTTAACTGGTAGGTTTGTCCATCAGTAGCTGTGTAATCTAGAGACACGCTTTGTGCCTTGATAGTAATGCCTCGCTCACGCTCAATATCCATAGAATCTAGAACTTGAGCTTCCATTTCTCTATCTTCTAAACCACCGCATACTTGAATAAAACGGTCAGCAATCGTGGATTTTCCATGATCGATATGAGCAATAATTGAGAAATTTCGAATATGAGACATACGGGCACTAGTATTTGCAAAGCTGCATTATATCGAGTCTGAACGAGCCTGTTTGCAGGAATAGCAATTAAATGAATTTGCTATACAAATATTAATATCTGTCTTATTCGCTGACTAAAAAAACATCCAATTTAGCTTTATCTAGGCGATATTTACACACGGGCTCATCATCTATATGTAAAACAGGAACAAACTCGTTATAAGCCTCAAGCCATTCTGGATGTTCATCGATATCAATGCGCTGTAATTTCACATTAGGAACTTGTAAATACGGGGCCAATTCACTGAGCATTACATCACATAAATGACAGCCTTCACGATAAAACAGAGTAAGTAATGTCATGCAGATTCAAGCCTTTTTTTACATTTAGAAATAGGGTTTTGTATCTCAAGTCCTTGATCAATCAAAGTAGGAAGCATCAATCCATTTGCGTTAGCCTTTTCTACTAATGAAGAAGAAACCTTAAAGCCAATAAATAAAGCTAAAATTGCCAACGCTATGACGCCTGGTTCTGGTAAGTCTGAGAAAATAGTCACTTGAATTACTAAAAGTACAATCATTAAGAGTAAAGGTATGCCGTACATAATTGCGGCCAATTTCACAATACGATTTGCAGGAATTGCAATAGCGACAAAGTCACCTATCTTTGGAAATTGTGACGAAGAGTCATAGAAAGATTTAACAGAAAATTGTCGGTCGCCAAGCCAACGAGCCAGAATACCACCACCACATCCTTTTCCTTCAGCACATCGTAGACAGTCTATTTTTGAACGGCAATTTACAGTAATACTATTCGCATCAACTAGACTCACAACTCCTCGCTCAACTAACATGCTTATCTCACTACCAAATTCTTAGTTTAACGCGTGTGCAGCTTACTTGTAAAATTACTTGGACTATTACTCGACAATAGATCTATATGAAAGAACAATTTGGCCAGAACGTGGGTCAATATAAATTTGTTCTTGGTAAATAATTTCTCGCTGTTCTTGAGCAAAACGTGAGAGTTGCTTACTAGTACTTTGTGGAGCAACATTATTTTGTAGCAAATAATCAGAATACCCAACCTGACGAAAATCATTGGCCGGAAGGACTGGTAAGTCAGTATTTAAGTTCTCAAAATTTGGAACCGTGTAGGAACTGTTGTCAGTTTTAGGATTACTAGCACTCAAGCTACTGGCAACGGTTTGATTTTGTGTAGGTGGTTGGAAATTAGATAATTCTTTATTATCAGCTTCGAGAACTCCAACATCTAAATCTCCAGGACTTTGATCTTGGTATTGCCATGCATTAACGGCAACTAATGCAACTGCTGCGGCAATTCCCGCACCTAATAAGGGACGCCAGCGACTATCGTTACTAGCAGTTTGGCCTGTTCTAATTTGTGTATTGGCTAAAGCTAGTTGACTGTGATCCGTTTTATTTTGCTGCTGATTAAATGAAGCAAGAGCAACGCTTTTACTATCTTGAACAACGTCTTGCTCACGTATTGCGGCATGTAAACGTGTAGAAAAACTTAAGGTTTCAGTTAGGCCTAATGGCGCCTCTCCAAGGGAGCATATATGCGCCTGTTGGACTCGATAGGCTTGTTCTAAGACAGATGGCTGTCTTTCTATTTGGCGTAACAACAAACTTAACTCAGCCTCCGGCAATTCGCCGTCTAAAAGGGCTGAAATCTGTTCACTAATTTGCTCTGACATATTTACCTCAACGTTGACTCTGTCAATCGGTGAAAAAGGCTTTATTTACACTTAAATCTAATGCTTAAGTGTAACTTAGACACCTGTTTTGAAAAGCGTTCCCTCTTATGGGATTAATTTTTACTATTATTAATAATTACGGCTTATTGAGAATACTCCAGTAAGTCGTGAATGTGTTTCTCAATAGACTCACGCGCTCTAAAAATACGTGAACGCACAGTGCCAATCGGACAATCCATGATGTGTGCAATGTCTTCGTAACTCATACCTTCATATTCACGTAAACTTACTGCTACACGCAAATCTTCTGGAAGTGCAGAAATTGCCTCATGAATACCCTCTTTTAACTGAGCAGTCATTGCTAAACGGTCTGGAGTATCAGTGGAGGTAAGTAACATTGATGGGTCGAAGTCATCGTCTTCACCCGACCTTAATTTAACACCACTGTAGTTTCTTGGTCGACGGCCACGGGAGACCAAATAATTCTTAGCCGTGTTAACCGCGATGCGATAAAGCCAAGTATAAAATGCACTATCGCCTCTGAAGTTAGGTAAAGCTTTATAAGCTTTTACAAAAGCATCTTGTGCTACATCTTGAGACTCAGAATGATCAGACATGAAACGCATGACCAGCTTAATAATTTTATGCTGATATTTGAGTACCAAAATATCAAAGGCGGCTTTTTCGCCCGCCTGAACACGACGCACTAACTCAAGGTCAGTGACTTTTGCACTCTTTTGCGGCACTTGTTCAACAGACGTTGAATCTGTGTGTGGTTTCACAGGTTTAGTCAAAGCAGTAATACTCATTAATGGAACTCCCATTTGGCAAAGCAAATGGCCCAAAACAGTTACTCTTATTTTAGCAGTATGAAATTTTTTCTGGCATATTTCGGGCACTTACATAAATTCTGAGAGCTAAATAACTCATAAGTTCCCGTAAATGATTGTAATTTATACAATTTTTTCTATTAATCCGTCATTTTGCCAATTAAAAGTAGCTGAGAACAATAAGCTAAGAATTCTGGCCCCGTTTGGTACTTCCAGATACAGATTTTTACTGGCTTATTTTCTCCTTTTGTGACAAAGCTAAGCAAATACAAAATGCCCAAACCTTGTGAAATGCATTGAAGTTCAACCTTGTCATAAGAGTCATGCATATAGTTTAGGACCCATGTGTGATCAATGCATTGCAAGCTTACTAGTCGCTTACGCTGTTTTCTATTTTTTGAGATTTCAAAAATAGCTAGAAATATAATAAAAAAAGAAATCAGCACAGCATAAGCAAAGGGAATATTTAACTGATACAACAATACTATCGCAGAAGAGGCTATTAGCAAGTTGATTAAATGATGCAGTAATGACGTTGGAAGCGGAGTTGATATATTCAAACGAGCATTAAGCTTATTAGCTGAGGCTTGCTCATAATCAACTCGAGCAGAGTTAGCTGGGTAGCCTGAGTTACATTTTCGGGACGCGTAACCCGGTACGAATTTTTTTAAGTAGTTTTTGTAAATTTTCATCTTGTGGCTCTTCCCTGCCTACGACATATGCGAATAGAATTGGATCCTCTAATGCCAGCAAATCAACAAATCCTTGTTGTTCTGTTGCTGTAGCTAATTCAAACGAATCATCTAAATACCTAAGCATTAGTACGTCTAATTCTCGCATACCTCGACGACAATGCCAACGTAACTTAGAGAGTGAATATGTGTCAGACAAAACCTACAACCTATTAAAAAATAAAAATCTTAAAAACAAAAGGCAGAGCCATGCCCTGCCTTTGACTGTTTTTTACTAAAACGAAATTAATGTCTACGTTCAGCCAGTAATTTTTTAGTTTCAGCAATTGCCAACGCAGGATTCAAGCCCTTAGGACATGTACGCGTACAGTTCATGATGGTATGACAACGATATAACTTAAATGGATCTTCAAGCTCATCTAAACGCTCTCCAGTTGCTTCATCGCGACTATCTACAATCCAACGATAGGCTTGCATCAATATTGCAGGGCCTAAATATCTATCACTATTCCACCAGTAACTTGGGCATGAAGTTGAACAACAAGCACAAAGAATACAAGCTGAAGGATCATTGATTTTTTCTTGATCTTCTTTACTTTGCAAACGTTCTTGTCCAATTGGAGCCTTGGTTGAAGTACGTAACCACGGTTTGATAGACGCATACTGAGCATAAAAATTAGTTAAATCTGGTACCAAATCTTTAACTACAGGCATATGGGGCAATGGATAGATACTTACATCGCCTTTAACATCATCGCAAGCGATAGTACATGCCAATGTATTAGTGCCATCGATATTCATAGCACATGAGCCACAAATACCTTCACGGCAAGACCGGCGGAAAGTCAAAGTTGGGTCAACTTCATTTTTGATTTTAATTAAGGCATCTAAAACCATAGGGCCACATTTAGCCATATCGACTTCGTATTTATCCACACGTGGGTTTTCACCACTATCAGGATCATAACGATAAATTTTAAAACTTTTAACTTTAGTCGCATCGCCAGATGCTTTAAAAATTTTACCGTTTTTATTTACGCGTGAATTTTTAGGTAAACGAAATTCTGCCATGTTACTTCTCTACTTTTAAAAGTTTAAATAGTTTTTTAATTACTGATTTTAATTATTAATAAACACGAGGCTTAGGTGGAATATGCTTGATATCCTCAGTTAAGGGATCCATATGCACCGGACGATAATCAATCTTAGTACTTCCATCTGCATTAAACCAAATGAGTGAATGCTTCATCCAATCATCGTCATTACGATCTTTAAAATCTTCGTGTGAATGCGCGCCACGACTTTCTTTACGGTTTTCCGCAAGTACCATGGTGCAAGTTGCATTACCCAGCAAATTATCTAGCTCTAAAGTTTCGAGTAAATCTGTGTTCCAAACTAAAGAGGTGTCAGAAACGTGTACGTCTTTAAAGTCGGCTACTACTTTTGCCAACTCAGAAACACCTTCTTTCATTACATCGCTAGTACGGAATACTGCCGCATGACCCTGCATAATACGCTGCATACGGTCACGTAATTCCGCTGTCGGTTTATCACCCTTTGCGTTACGTAAACGATCTAATCGTTCAAGCGCTTCTTTACCAGCATCTGGTTTCAGTTCAGGTTGACGCGCACCAGGGGTTAGAATTTTTCCTGCATGTATTGCCGAAGCTCTACCAAAGACAACGAGATCTAACAATGAGTTTGAACCTAAACGATTTGCACCATGTACAGAAACACAACCCGCTTCACCTACCGCCATTAAACCCGGAACTACATGATCTGGATTACCATCTTTAAGCGTAACTACTTCGGCATTATAGTTAGTTGGTATACCACCCATATTGTAATGCACAGTTGGCAATACTGGGATTGGCTCTTTGGTGACGTCGACGCCGGCAAAAATTCGTGCCGTTTCAGCAATACCCGGTAAACGTTCTTCAATCACTTCTTTACCAAGATGCATCAGGTTTAGATAAATGTGGTCATTACTTTCACCTACACCATTGCCCGCTCTTATTTCCATAGTCATCGAACGCGACACAACATCACGTGAAGCTAAATCTTTGGCACTAGGTGCATAACGTTCCATGAAACGCTCACCTTTGTTATTAGTAAGATAACCACCTTCACCACGCACGCCTTCAGTAATCAAACAACCCGCCCCGTAAACACCCGTTGGATGAAACTGAACAAATTCCATGTCTTGCAAAGCAATGCCTGCGCGTAAAACCATGCCGTTACCATCACCAGTGCATGTGTGAGCCGAAGTACATGAGAAAAATGCACGACCATATCCGCCAGTCGCTAAAACCACCATCTGAGCGCGAAAACGATGGATAGTTCCATCTTCTAAATTCCAGGCCATAACACCAACACATTTATCGTCTTCCATAATCAAATCTAAAGCGAAGTATTCGATAAAGAAATTTGCATTATGTTTTAAAGACTGTTGGTATAAAGTATGCAACATCGCATGACCGGTGCGATCAGCTGCTGCACAAGTACGTTGTGCAGCAGGACCTTCACCGTATTCAGTGGTCATACCACCAAATGGACGCTGATAAATTTTACCTTCTTCAGTACGCGAGAACGGCACACCGTAATGTTCAAGTTCAATCACGGCTTCAGGAGCTTCTTTACATAAATATTCAATCGCGTCTTGATCGCCTAACCAATCAGAACCTTTAACAGTATCGTATGCATGCCAACGCCAATCATCTTTACCCATATTACCCAGAGCTGCAGAAATTCCGCCCTGCGCTGCTACTGTGTGACTGCGAGTTGGAAA
>CAJQOG010000152.1 GCA_905479875.1 uncultured Gammaproteobacteria bacterium | reverse complement strand
TTATGAAAATTTATGACGTTCCAGGCTTCCCAAATCCAGTTCGCGTACGAATCGCACTGGCAGAAAAAAATGCCACTGACCAAGTGACTTTCCAAGGCGTAGATGTAATGGGTGGAGAACATCGTCAAGCAGCTTTTGTTGCCAAGAACCCTGCAGCAGCTGTTCCCGTGCTTGAATTAGCCGATGGGACGTGTATTGCTGAGTGCTCAGCAATCACTGAATACATAGATCATGCTTTTGAAGGTATTTCATTAACTGGTAGTAATGCAAAAGAACGTGCTGTGGTTAATATGATGAATCGTCGTGCAGAGTCTATGGTTTTAGATGCTGTTGGGACGTACTTTCATCACGCTACCGATGGTTTAGGTCCTGAACTTGAAACTTATCAAAATGCTGACTGGGGCAATAAGCAAAAAGAAAAGGCCGTTAATGGTATGAAATACTTTGACAGTGTTTTAGCCGACAACCAATATGTTACTGGCAATGATTTTACTGCAGCTGATATAACTTTATTTGCTGGCTTAGCTTTTGCTGATTTTGCAAAAGTAGAAATCCCAGCTGAATGCAGCAATCTCAATACGTGGCGAGCAAAAGTTGCTCAGCGTCCAAGTATTGCAGGTTAATAATATTTTCGTTTAGGCTTACACGTCTCATAGTGCTTTTATAAGGTGCGTAGCTTTAAGCTATTATTAGATTTAGGTTTTGTTGGAGTGTGAAAATGAAAATTAATGCAGATTTTAATCAACGTGCAATAGTACATAGCGCCACTATGGACTGGGTAGATTCACCAATGCCAGGTGTAGCTAGACGTCCGCTTGATAGAGTTGGCGCTGAAGTAGCACGTGCGACAACTATAGTACGTTATCAACCAGGCAGTAAATTTTCTCCTCACGTGCATACCGGTGGTGAAGAGTTTATTGTGCTTGATGGGGTATTCCAAGATGAGCATGGTGATTTCCCTGTAGGTTCATATATTCGTAATCCACCACAATCAAGTCATACTCCGGGTTCTGAACCTGGCTGTATTATTTTCGTAAAGTTATGGCAGTTTGAGCCTGAAGATAGAACACATGTCCGTTTAAATTCGAATTTGCTGCAAGCTGTACCGCATCGTGATTATCCAGGTGTGTCGGTAGTGCCGCTTTATTACGATGATTTTGAGCAAGTAGACATTCAAGAATGGCACGCTGGTTCTGAGATTACGATGTCTGTCGAACACGGTATGGAGATACTGGTCTTGCAGGGTGGTTTTTCGGAGTCTGGTGACAATCTTGTTAAAGAAAGCTGGCTGAGACTCCCAGCCGGTTCTAGCTTAAAAGCGACTGTTGGTGCCAATGGAGCAAGAGTATGGATGAAGCGCAATCATTTGAAAAATATAGACGCTCAAGTGAAACGTATTTTAAAGCCTGATTAAGCGTTATAATTTCCTACATGAAACAAGATAAAGAACATCAGATATTGCAAGCAGCAGAAGAAATGGTTCGCCAAGGCGGTTACAACAGTTTTAGCTTTCGTAATATAGCTTCAGCTGTAGGTATCAAAAGTTCTTCGGTGCATTATCACTTTGCTACCAAAGAAGCTTTAGGCGTAGCTGTTACTAAGTTTTATACCGACAAGTTTCTGGACGCATTAGGTAATCCTCAAGAACTACTGGAAAAGGGCATTGACCCTGTGGGTAAGTATGTCGAAGCGTTTCGGGCAGAGCTTGAAGACAATAAAGGTATGTGCATGTGTGGCATGTTAGGTGCAGAAGCCGCAAGCCTGCCTGAGAATGTGGTTAAGGAAATTAGAACTTTTTTTAAGCGTAACCAAAATTGGTTACAAGAAGCTTATACCTCCAAAGGTTTTAAAGACAAGGAAGCTTCAGCTAAAGCACTACAAGCAATGGCTCTATTAGAAGGCGCGATGATAATTAGCAATACACTTTCTGATTTAAAAATTTTTGATATATCAACACAAGCCCTTTTAGATTGATTCTAAGATGAATGATGTTGATGTAGCCATTATTGGTGGTGGTATTAGTGGTTTGCATACGGCGTTTGAACTAGCCAAACGTGGTGTATCCTTCAAACTCTTCGAAGCTCGTCCTCGTTTTGGTGGCCGTATCCATTCCCCCTTAAGTACTAAAAGTGATTCCCCCGGTTTTGATATCGGTCCTTCTTGGTTTTGGCCGGGGCAAGTCAATATTGAAAAGGCTATTGTAGAGTTAGGTTTACAAAATAAAGTCTTTCAACAATATGCAAAAGGACAAGCTATTTATGAGCCGCTTGATACACCAATCGTTCGTGGTGTTAATGGTATTACTATGCAAGGCTCTTATCGTGTGGTTGGTGGATTAAAGACGATTATTCAAGCCATGGTTCAAGGCATTAATAAACTATCAGTAGGGTCCTTGCAGCTTAATTCACAAGTGAATGCGATTAACTATCTGAAAGACAAGGGTGTCCTCATCCAATTACAGGATGGCAAAGAATATTTAGCCAAAAAAGTCATTCTAGCTTTGCCACCTCGTGTAGCTTTGCAAACCATC